>JAXMGF010000002.1:0-86355 GCA_046347365.1 Acinetobacter sp.
ACGTTTAAAAGATATGGGGATTGAACCATTCTTGTTGGCAAGTTCTTTGATTGGTGTGATTGCACAGCGTTTGGTGCGTACCTTGTGTCCGCATTGCGTAACCTGGCGTAAGGCCGATGATTTTGAACGGCAGGTTTTTCAGCATTTAAATGTGGATCAACACATGGAATTGCCAGAACCACATGGTTGTGAGCAATGCTCTCATGTCGGCTTTAGTGGCCGAACTGCAATTTATGAAATTGTTCCTGTGGATGAACCATTGCGCCGTCTGATTCATGGTAATGCTGCTGAATATGAACTGGAAAACCATGCACGCCGTTACGCAGGCTCAATTCGTGATGATGGTCTAAGAAAAGTATTGGCAGGAAAAACCACACTGGAAGAAGTGTTGAGAGTGACCAATCAAAGTGAAGAAGTTTAGGAATAGGTCGTAGACGGTACTTAAATATGTCAATCAAACACTTAAAAACAGAAATACTTTCCTGTTTACGAACATTAAAAGGAAGTGGAAAATTCGCCAGTATACAACGTCACGATTTCATATTACCTGGTTTACACGTTGAGGGAGTTGGAGAAATTTCATTCCCTCTACATGAAATACACGCGAAAGCATTATTATGCGTTGCAGAACAAGCACCTTTTGGTAAAGGTAGTGAAACGATTGTTGATACACAGGTGAGACGTACACAGCAAATTGATGCAGCACAATTTCAATTTGCCAATCCACAATGGCAGCGTTTCTTAGATCAGCAACTTGAACAGATAAAAACTGATTTAGGTCTAAAAGATTATACCATTACAGCAAACCCTTATAAATTATTGGTTTATCAAACTGGAGATTTCTTTTTATCCCACAAAGACGCTGAAAAAGAAAAAGGCATGTTTGGCTCACTGATTATCAATCTTCCCTCTCATTATACTGGAGGCGAGTTATCCATTCAGTTTGATGGTGAAGAAATCATTGCTGATTTTGCACAGGATGCGGCAAACTATACAATAAACTGTGCTGCATTTTATGCAGATTGTGACCATGAGATCAAACCGCTGACATCAGGCTATCGGATATGTTTGGTCTATAATCTGATACAACAAAAAACAGCCCCTAAAATTGAATTACATTCCATGAGCCAATATGTTGATCATTTGGTTGATATTTTTCAACGTTACCCATCAGATCAACCTTATATCACTTTATTGGGACACCAATATACCCCTGAAAATTTTGCCTATCATGCTTTAAAATTAAATGATCGCTATAAAGCGGATGTTTTACTCAAAGCTGCCAAGAAAATGGGCTATTACGCTAAACTCTGTTTGGTCACTGCCTATCAATCAGGAACGCCTGTTGATGATGGCTATAATTATAGCTATGGGGAAGAGGGTGGTGATGAAAATGCAGAAATGGATGAAATCCATGATGAATCTTTAGATATTGAGAATTGGCTTGATAATGAATATCCTGCTTTAAGCCATATTCACTTTGAAGAAAATGATTTAATCACCTCATTTGCAGTGGATGAGGGTGAACCAATTGTGAAAGAATCTACAGGGTTTATGGGAAATTACGGGCCTGATTTAACACATTGGTATCATCATGCTGCAGTGGTGATTTGGTCTCCTGAACAAAATGCGCAATTACTGGCACAGCAAGATGTTGCAACTCAACTGAGCTGGATGGCATATTTTACTCAAAATCAAATGGCATCCAAGCTGGAAATTGCAGCGATCAATCAACAACTGGATTATGGATTTGGTGATCGTTACCGTCAACCCGACCATTTCAATGCCGTTGTAGATTGGCTTATTTGGCAAAATCATCAAGCTTTTCTCAATAACATTGAATATGAATACTTGCAGTCATTATTTAATCGGATTGATGCAGAATATTGGCAAAAGCTTTTGGATTGGTTGCCTCAAAATGAGCATGTGCAATTTTTTGAAAAAATAACCACAGAAATTTATCCTAGCCTTTTAGAAAAACTCTTGGCAGTGTTCTGTGTATTGCTGTCTGATACGAAATATGCTGAATTAATTCAAATACAGATGGAGCTGTTGCCAATGTATTGGGCAAAATTACCACGCTCTGGTTCAATACAATTGAGCAGTTCCGCACTTACACATTTATTTGCACTAGATGCTCAATTGTCACCCAATCAGGCTTGGATTGATCGTATCAGTCAGGCAATGATTACGCATCTTGACTGGAAATATATTCATCAGACACTTGTTCCGCAACTACTGAAAAACCAGAGTATAGGTAAAATTCATGCAAAATTAATGGATTACTGTCAGCAATATTTGCAACAACGTGTAGATCAACCACCCCAGCCACCTAAAGATTGGCAACGTGCTTTACCTGATACCCAAAATAATGTACAGGTTTGGCAGATGCTTGCAGACTTTATGCAATCAGCGACAGAAGAAATTTTTGATTATCGGAAAAACCAAGCTGAGCGAACACTGGTGGAAAATGCCATTCGTAATACAACAGTTGATCTTGCGATGGAAACCATACGCAAAGGTTCGCCACACACATTAAGGTTAATGAAAACGCAAGCGAGTTATGAGCGTCTGCTCAGAAATTGGGAACAGGATGTATGGTTATTGCGTAAGATTAAGTCAAAATCTACGTCATAATGAATCTGGCAAGATTGGTTAGATCGATCATCTAACCAATCTTATGGTTTCTCGTATTATTTTGAGTACTTCAAAATCGCATCTTAAAGATATCGTCAAAATCAATCATTTTTCTGCTGAGTCGGCGGCTCTAACAACGTTGATGGCGGTACGCCCAAAGTTTGAAAAAGTTGATCATTATGGTCAGATATTTACCGTATGCACATATTTTGGCTTAGCTAAGCTTTATGATGTGTTTAGTAATTGATTAATCTGCGATGCTGCATAAGTGGCATGGAAAGGCGAATGCTATTCTGTTCATCAAGGTCAAAAACATTGGTAATTAGTCCATGTCCCTCCGTGTTTATCATCTGTAAAAGCTGCCCACGACTATCTGTAATCCCTGCATGTCCCCAGGTTTGACGCTGTTCCCCATGCCAGCCTTGCTGTGCCGCACCAAGAACAAAACACTGGCTATCCATGGCACGTGCCTGTAGCAGCAGTTGCCAGTGCAGTTTGCCTGTGGTGTAGGTAAATGCGGCAGGAGCGGTTAGGATATTTGCTCCTTTGGTGCGTAACATCAACGAGAGTTCTGGAAAACGCAGGTCATAACACACCATCAGTCCGATATTGCCAAAAGGTGTTTTGGCAACTACAACTTCATCACCAGGTTCAAAGAATCTTGATTCCTGATAACCACCGACAGCATCACTGACCTGAACGTCAAATAAATGGATTTTGTCATAACGCGCTTCAGTTTTTTCAGGACTAATGCATAAACTGACAGTACGCACACGACCATCCTGAATGATTGAACCATCAGGACGAAATGGGCAGGGAAGTGTACCCGCAACAATCCAGATCTGGTAGCGGTGGGCAAGCTGTTCCAGTCGTTGCTGAATAGCCTCAAACTGTGCTGCGGTCTCGCGTTGCTTACCTGCGGCAAAACAGACAAAATTTTCAGGGAAGACAATCAGTTCAGCATCTTGGGCCTTACTTTGCTGAATCAATGACTCAATGACAGTGAAATTCGTTTCAATGTCATCTTGAGAATTCATTTGTACAACAGAAAGCAGACTCATATAGGTACCACAATATTAGGAGGCAACGATCAGGCGTTTTGTTTTTGAGTATCCTGGTTTAAACAATCCTGTTCTTTTTGCAACTGCTTGACCAGTGGTTCAAACATATTCTGATTGTTTTCATTCAGGCGCATCAGGGTCTTATGCGCGTCCAGTACTGTATTTAACATTGCACTGTGTGTCACAAATTCTTCTGTTAGCTCCAGCGTGCACACACTAGGATCGCCGCAGTAATTCAGGATCACAAAAACCTGCCCCAGCCCCATGCTATTCGCCAGGGTGGTAATATCTGGATTGGTTGAAAGCATGACTGCCTGTATGTGATGGACTTGTTTAAGCTTAAGACCGAGTTTTGCAAGTACGCCCAGGACAGTACTATCAATAAATGTGGTCTGGGTTAAATCAACGATTGCACCAACAACATTTTGCTGCTGTTCAATCTTGTTGAGTAGCTTGTCCAAACTTATACAAGATTGGGCACGCACTTCGCCAATAAGCTTGAAAATATGCGTTCCATTTAAGCTTGCATATTCAACATGACCTGTTGACATATAAATGCCATTTTCAGAGAAAGGATATAAAATTATCCCATAGTGATATTCTAGACACAAGTGGTTGGATGCTGTGATCTAATTAAAATATTGATTTTGAAATTAATTCATTCGGCATAAACTCAGAATGGCAATATCATCAGCCACATGGTCGGGAGGCTGGAAAGAGTTGTTTTGAAGGTGTGAGTGACCAGTTGGTTAAATTGCTCATTCAACCTGCCATCAAAAGGTTCCAGTGCGCCATCAGAACATAAAATAAAGCGGGAATGACGGTTTAGTACACAATGATGTTCTTCCACTTCCAGTTCTTCGGTCAAGCCTAATGGAAAACTACTGGTTGTCAGAATCTGGGGAGGCTGATTCGGTTCAAAAATGATTGGGGGAGGATAATGCCCCCGCACTTGACCAACGCACTTCGTGGCTAACCAAATCTGGTGAACCCCTGCCACCATAGTGATATGCTTTTCAATATTTTCCTGCACCAGCATGGCATTGAGCTTTTGGATGAGCTGGCTTGGTGTCTTTGACCTACCATGAAATGCCGCCATCCATGAGGTCAATAAACTGCTGGTCACGCCATGCCCTGACACATCGGCAAGATAGAATAAAATTTCTTCATCATTCAGACGCCAATAATCATACCAGTCCCCTGAAAGATAGGCAGAAGGCTGAAAAAAAGGACTCAAACTGATAATTGGGTAGTTCAATTGGATTGGGTAAAAGGCGCTTCTGTAACTCAGCGGCGGAGGGTAGATCGCGGTTATCCTGATTACGTTTATACTGGGCATCAATTTTAAATAAGGCATGAACAGGATTTTTTTAGGTAGACTATCCCAAATCCAGCCTGCTAATGCCCCCATTTCCCATGCTTGGGCCAAAGCAGTTCCTTCATCTGCAAAAGCCAGCACAATGGTCGGTAGTTTCCATTGATACTTTAAAAAGTCCTGAACATCCGCAATCGCGATAATTGTTGGATCATACAAATCTAAATCATCAACATCAATGACTTGCAAACTCGGTAACTCATTTAATGACTGATCTAAACAAGGTATTGAGCGTGTGGGCTGAATGAAATACATAGATGAATAGCCGATCCTTTGTATGATCATTTTTTTAATTCATCATAGATGAAAGATGATGAAAAACATAGTATTGCCAACATTTAAAATCGTTGACAATACTGAAGTCCATAGTGAAAGATCTTGTCTTTTTATTTGTCATCAGCAGATGAATCATCTGTATCATCTTCATCACTAATAAATGAAATATCGGCTGAATCCCCATGCTTTTCAGCAATTTGGAAAGCTTTACGCTGTAGATAGAAATCACGAATCATCGCATATTTATCCCCTTTCAGGCTTTCTTCAATATCAAGAATCTGGGAACGGGCATCAACTGCTTGTAACAAATTCGTTGACCAATATATGCCTTTCTGATCATCCAGCAAATATTTTTGAGGACGACCATAACTATCAGCGAGTAAACCAAAACCATCACGGAACGTACTGGGGCCAAAGAAAGGCAGCATGACATAAGGACCTGAGGCAATACCATAATAGCCTAGCGTTACCCCAAAACTCTCTTCTTCTGTTGGCAATCCCAGACGACGTGCAGGGTCAGCAAAGCCTAAAGTCGTTAAGGTGTTGATTGTGAAGCGACCTAGACTTTTAGCTGCACGTGTTGGGCGGCCCTGTATGAACTGGTTGACTGCATTCCACGGTTCACCCAAGTTTTTCCTGAACTGACGATAAGGACTACGAACCTCTTCTGGAACCTTGGCAACATATTGTATGGCTACTGGCTTTAATATATTGCGGTCCAGCATGTCATTGAATGCATAAATCTGGCGGTTCAATGGTTGTAAAGGGTCTTTTACCGCATCAGGCTGAGCTGCATTTGCATTTACTTTTAAATCATTCTTGGTGAGATGCTTCAAATCTTTTATTGCTTGAATCGTGGTCGGGTTTTTCTGTTCGGTTGTTACCTGATTCTCAGTAGTATTGCTCTGGTCTACAGATTCATTGGGAGTCTCTTGCGCGAATACTGATGAACATGCTCCAGCAGTTAACAACCCAAGCAAGATAAAATTTGAGTAATGCATATAAGTCCTTAATCGCGTTAGAGCGAAATTACAGTCATTAAATGATTGCCTTGATGCAAACATTATATAGAAACGGCATATAGTTTAATTGTTGTTTTGGTATTAAAACAAATTCGGTTGAAAAATATAAGCTGGAAAGTGTTTTTGATTGGAAAATGTTCACTTAAATAAAATAACTAAAAAAACCCTTGCAGCTGCCCTGAAATCCTGTAGAATGCACATCCATCGGCGGTGATAGCAGATAAAAACTTGTTGATAAACAAAGGTTTGACTAAAAGGGTTAGATTCTTGGGTTGATTGATATGGGTTTTAAAAATATCGAAATTACCTGTTGACTTTAGTTTAGATTAGAGTAACATAGCTGACCTAGCTTGATGATGATGAATCATTGAGAAGATCATTAAGAGAATAGAAGAACAACTTGTGTGGATTTTTACTGGTTGATCGATCGAAATAATTTTCATTGATTGAATGGTAGAAATTTCGAAGTTTATTTGAGTGAATTTTTAGTCAGAAAATTGATGAGCCAGATTTAGTACTTTTAGTAAAGTACAAATGATTTCAAATCGAAGAGTTTGATCATGGCTCAGATTGAACGCTGGCGGCAGGCTTAACACATGCAAGTCGAGCGGGGTGAAGTGCTTCGGTACTGATCCTAGCGGCGGACGGGTGAGTAATGCTTAGAATCTGCCATTTAGTGGGGGACAACATTCCGGAAAGGAATGCTAATACCGCATAATGTCCTACGGGAGAAAGCAGGGGATCTTCGGACCTTTGCGCTAAATGATGAGCCTAAGTCGGATTAGCTAGTTGGTGGGGTAAAGGCCTACCAAGGCGACGATCTGTAGCGGGTCTGAGAGGATGATCCGCCACACTGGGACTGAGACACGGCCCAGACTCCTACGGGAGGCAGCAGTGGGGAATATTGGACAATGGGCGGAAGCCTGATCCAGCCATGCCGCGTGTGAAGAAGGCCTTTTGGTTGTAAAGCACTTTAAGCGAGGAGGAGGCTACCTGGATTAATACTCTGGGATAGTGGACGTTACTCGCAGAATAAGCACCTCGGCTAACTCTGTGCCAGCAGCCGCGGTAATACAGAGGGTGCGAGCGTTAATCGGATTTATCAGCGTAAAGCGTGCGTAGGTGGCTGATTAAGTCGGATGTGAAATCCCTGAGCTTAACTTAGGAATTGCATTCGATACTGGTCAGCTAGAGTATGGGAGAGGATGGTAGAATTCCAGGTGTAGCGGTGAAATGCGTAGAGATCTGGAGGAATACCGATGGCGAAGGCAGCCATCTGGCCTAATATCGACACTGAGGTACGAAAGCATGGGGAGCAAACAGGATTAGATACCCTGGTAGTCCATGCCGCAACGAGCAGTCGCTACTAGCCGTTGGGGCCTTTGAGGCTTTAGTGGCGCAGCTAACGCGATAAGTAGACCGCCTGGGGAGTACGGTCGCAAGACTAAAACTCAAATGAATTGACGGGGGCCCGCACAAGCGGTGGAGCATGTGGTTTAATTCGATGCAACGCGAAGAACCTTACCTGGCCTTGACATACTAGAAACTTTCCAGAGATGGATTGCGCTCGGGAATCTAGATACAGGTGCTGCATGGCTGTCGTCAGCTCGTGTCGTGAGATGTTGGGTTAAGTCCCGCAACGAGCGCAACCCTTTTCTCCCTTACTTCTTGCCAGCATTTCGGATGGGAACTTTAAGGATACTGCCAGTGACAAACTGGAGGAAGGCGGGGACGACGTCAAGTCATCATGGCCCTTACGGCCAGGGCTACACACGTGCTACAATGGTCGGTACAAAGGGTTGCTACCTAGCGATAGGATGCTAATCTCAAAAAGCCGATCGTAGTCCGGATTGGAGTCTGCAACTCGACTCCATGAAGTCGGAATCGCTAGTAATCGCGGATCAGAATGCCGCGGTGAATACGTTCCCGGGCTTTCTTCCTTGTACACACCGCCTGTCACACCATGGGAGTTTGTTGCACCAGAAGTAGGTAGTCTAACCTTAGGGGGGACGCTTACCACGGTGTGGCCGATGACTGGGGTGAAGTCGTAACAAGGTAGCCGTAGGGGAACCTGCGGCTGGATCACCTCCTTAACGAAAGATTGACGATCGGTAAGAATCCACAACAAGTTGTTCTTCGAGAGTGTCTTACGAAACTTTTTAGCGATGCTTTAAAACTTTCTCAGGGTTCCGTAGCTCAGTTGGTTAGAGCACACGCTTGATAAGCGTGGGGTCACAAGTTCAAGTCTTGCTGACTCACTACTACTGACGAAGTGATGAATAATCACAAGCTGCTAGATAAAAAGATATATCGTTCATTAAGTGATAAGCTGGGGACTTAGCTTGGTTGGTAGAGCGCCTGCTTTGCACGCAGGAGGTCAGGAGTTCGACTCTCCTAGTCTCCACCAGAGCTTGATCAGCAAAGCAACGCTTTGCCGAAGCGCAAGACAAGCAGCTATGCTGCGCGTAGTATCTGATCTAATATGGTAGTGAAAGATATTTTTAAATTATAGAACTTAATAAATAAGGTGAATCAAGAGATTGATTTAGATTTATTAACTTCTGTGATTTATCACAGTTTACTGCTCGCTGACGAGGCGGTAGTTAATCATTAACAGATTAGAATTTGAGTCTGAAATAAATTGTTCACTCATTCTTGATTTAAACATTTTAATGTTTAATTTGAATGAAATGAGAACTAGCAAAAACACTGAATCAAGCGTTTTGGTATATGAATTTAGATTGAAGCTGTGCGGTGATTAAGTTCACGAAACAACAAACTGGCGCAAGCCTGTTGTTACACTCACTTGTAAGTGTTAACGACTGTTTGGGGTTGTATAGTCAAGTAATTAAGTGCATGTGGTGGATGCCTTGGCAGTCAGAGGCGAAGAAAGACGATAGCCTGCGAAAAGCTCCGGGGAGGCGGCAAATATCCTGTGATCCGAGATATCTGAATGGGGGAACCCACTTACCATAAGGTAGGTATTGCAACATGAATACATAGTGTTGCAAGGCGAACGAGGGGAAGTGAAACATCTCAGTACCCTTAGGAAAAGAAATCAATTGGAGATTCCCTTAGTAGCGGCGAGCGAACGGGGATCAGCCCATTAAGTTATGTGTGTTTTAGTGGAACGCTCTGGGAAGTGCGAACGTAGAGGGTGATATTCCCGTACACGAAAGGGCACACATAATGATGACGAGTAGGGCGAGTAAGACGTGAAACCTTGTCTGAATATGGGGGGACCATCCTCCAAGGCTAAATACTCCTGACTGACCGATAGTGAACCAGTACCGTGAGGGAAAGGCGAAAAGAACCCTCGTGAGGGGAGTGAAATAGATCCTGAAACCGCATGCATACAAAGGCGGGGAGCCGACACGTTCTCGGTGACTGCGTACCTTTTGTATAATGGGTCAGCGACTTTCATATTCAGTAGCGGAATAACCGAATAGGGGAGCCGTAGAGAAAATCGAGTCTTAATAGGGCGTTTAGTTGCTGGGTATAGACCCGAAAACCAGGCGATCTATCCATGAGCAGGTTGAAGGTTGGGTAACACTAACTGAGGACCGAACCCACTGTCGTTGAAAAGCCAGGGGATGACTTGTGGATAGGGGTGAAAGGCTAATCAAGCCTGGTGATAGCTGGTTCTCCCCGAAAGCTATTTAGGTAGCGCCTCGGACGAATACCATTGGGGGTAGAGCACTGTTTCGGCTAGGGGTCATCCCGACTTACCAAACCGAGCAAACCCGAATACCAATGAGTACCATCCGGGAGACAGATCAAGGGTGCTAACGTCCGTAGTCAAGAGGAAAACAATCCAGACCGCCAGCTAAGGCCCCAAAATCATAGTTAAGTGGGAACGATGTGGGAAGGCACAAGACAGTTGTGGGGAGGTTGGCTTAGAAGCGCCACCCTTTAAAGAAAGCGTAATAGCTCACTAGTCGAGTCGGCCTGCGCGGAAGATGTAACGGGGCTAAAACTATGTGCCGAAGCTGCGGATGTAACTTTTAAGTTACGTGGTAGGGGAGCGTTCGGTAAGCCGAAGAAGGTGTATTGAGAAGTATGCTGGAGGTATCAGAAGTGCGAATGCCAATGAGTAACGACAAAACGGGTGAAAAACCCGTTCGCTGAAAGACCAAGGGTTCCAGTCCAACGTTAATCGGGGCTGGGTGAGTCGACCCCTAAGGCGAGGCCGAGAGGCGTAGTCGATGGGAAATTGGTTAATATTCCAATACTTGCTTAATGCGATGAGAGGACGGAGAAGTTGTTAAGTCAGCCTGGCGTTGGTTGTCCAGGTGGAAGGTTGTAGGCATGCATCTTAGGCAAATCCGGGAGGTTTCATGCTGAGAGTCGATAGCAAGCTTGCACGTAGGCAGTGAAGTGGTTGATACCATGCTTCCAGGAAAAGTCTCTAAGCTTCAGTTACACAGGAATCGTAACGAAAACCGACACAGGTGGTCAGGTCGAGTAGACCAAAGTGCGCTTGAGAGAACTTGCTGAAGGAATCCAGGGCAAAATGGTACCGTAACTTCGGGAGAAGGTGTACGCTGCTGACGGTGATGGGACTTGCTCCCTGAGCGGTTGGCAGCCGCAGAAACCAGGCCGCTGCAACTGTTTATTAAAAACATAGCACTCTGCAAACACGAAAGTGGACGTATAGGGTGTGATGCCTGCCCGGTGCTGGAAGGTTAATTGATGGGGTTAGCGTAAGCGAAGCTCTTGATCGAAGCCCCAGTAAACGGCGGCCGTAACTATAACGGTCCTAAGGTAGCGAAATTCCTTGTCGGGTAAGTTCCGACCTGCACGAATGGCATAATGATGGCGGCGCTGTCTCCAGCAGAGGCTCAGTGAAATCGAAACGCTGCGAAGATGCAGTGTACCCGCGGCTAGACGGAAAGACCCCGTGAACTCCTTACCGCAGCTTGACATTGAACTTTGACCTTACTTGTGTAGGATAGGTGGGAGGCTTTGAAGTTGGAACGCTAGTTCCAATGGAGCTGTCCTTGAAATACCACCCTGGTAATGTTGAGGTGTTCTCAACTTACCCCGTAATCCGGGGCGAGGACCATGTCTGGTGGGTAGTTTGACTGGGGCGGTCTCCTCCTTAAAGAGTAACGGAGGAGTACGAAGGTGGGCGCTCAGCGTGGTCGGAAATCACGCGTAGAGTATAAAGGCAAAAGCGCGCTTAACTGCGAGACCCACAAGTCGAGCAGGTACGAAAGTAGGTCTTAGTGATCCGGTGGTTCTGTATGGAAGGGCCATCGCTCAACGGATAAAAGGTACTCTGGGGATAACAGGCTGATACCGCCCAAGAGTTCATATCGACGGCGGTGTTTGGCACCTCGATGTCGGCTCATCCTATCCTGGGGCTGAAGCAGGTCTCAAGGGTATGGCTGTTCGCCATTTAAAGAGGTACGCGAGCTGGGTTTAGAACGTCGTGAGACAGTTCGGTCCCTATCTACCGTGGGCGTTGGAAATTTGAGAGGATTCGCTCCTAGTACGAGAGGACCAGAGTGGACGAACCTCTGGTGTACCGGTTGTGACGCCAGTCGCATCGCCGGGTAGCTATGTTCGAAGCGGGATAACCGCTGAAAAGCATCTAAGCGGAAGCCTACCTCAAGATAAGATTTCAGGAATTTATTCCTCTAAAGAGCCGTTCGAGACCAGGACGTTGATAGGTTGGGTGTGGAAGCACGGTGACGTGTGAAGCTGACCAATACTAATTGCTCGTGAGGTTTGACTATACAACACCCAAACAGTTGTTGTATTCAAGATAAGTTCAATACATAACTGATTTAGTGTGAAAACTAGTTAAAATGCTGAACACAAAGTTAGACTCAATATCTAATCCGTTAATAACTCTTTGGTTCGTAAGTAAGGCAGACATGAAGTGAAAACACAACATGATCAATAAGACCCCAAAACACCACAACAGTTTGCTGGCGACAATAGCAAGAGTGAACCAATTGATCCTTCCCGAACTCAGAAGTGAAACCTTCGCGCTGATGGTAGTGTGGCGTTTGCCATGTGAGAGAAACATCGCTAGCTTTTAACAGAGCTAAACCTCCTGCAATCAATGTTGGGAGGTTTTTTATTGCTGAAGAAATATATGCTAGAAGAATAGTGATTGCCTCAATATTTGTCTACATTTAACAACAAGGGAAACATTTCAACAATATGTTTCATTGGCTTTTCTTTTTATAAATAAATATTTAAAGATTATGTGCTTCCTTATAGGCGTAAACATTGCTTTATGTTATAAATATATGAATAGGCATGTTTTTTGCTTATTCATAAAAGGGAGTGTGTTATGAAATTATCTGTTGGGTTGAAAGTTGCGAATAGCTTGTCGTTAACTCCTTTCAATTACAGCAGGTAATTCGTTTATTACAACTTTCTAAGTTTGGAGCTGGAACAGGAAATACAAATTCAACTTGATAGTAATCCTTTATTAGAGAAAATTGAAGAAATTAATACGACAGAAAGTTTAACTACGCTTGAAACTTCTGAAACAGTGTGACTTAACCACTGAGCTGAATGCTGATCATCTACCGAATGACTTACCTGTTGATACAGAATGGATGATATTTACACCCATCAATCTACTGCTCTGCTTCTCCAGAATATGAAGAGAGAGAAGATAAATCGTCAGATTCAGTTGAGCGAAAGGAACATATTTTAGAGCAGGTGCATTCGCTGAATTTTTCTTTAGTAGATAAGTTAATTGCGTATTGCATTGTTGATTCTTTGGATGACAAGGATTTTTGGGATGCGGAGTTGGATGATATTTTGTTGGCCACTACTCGATTGTTGCGGGAAGTGGAGAATGATGAAGAGATTGAACAAGATGAGATTATTGTTGTTTTAAAGTATATTCAACGTTTAGACCCAATTGGTGTTGGTTCTCGTAATTTAGCGGAATGCTTAAAAATTCAGTTAGAGACATTCCATGAAAAAGTACTATCTGACTTGAAGCAAAAAAATTATTACAGTGTTATGAGCTTTTAATTGCAAATGATTTAAATAAGTTGTTAAAGCAGACTGGCCTAACCAAAGAACAACTAAAAGAGCGTTATTGATCTATTAAAAACCTTTAAAACCTTATCCTGGGCTGGAATTTAATCAACAAGAATCAGAATATCAGGTGCCTGATGTGGTGGTTTCGAAGAAAGACCAGCATTGGCAGGTTCAGCTGAATCCTGATGTCATGCCAAAATTACGCATTAATTCCTTTTACTCAAACATGATTCGTCGTGCTGATCAAAGTGATGACAATGTTTATTTGCGTAATCAAATGCTAGAGGCCAAGAGCTTTATCAAGAGTATTGATGAGCGCCATAAGACCTTATTGAAAGTTGCCACCTGTATTGTTGAGCATCAACGAGCTTTTCTTGAGCAGGGCTCCTGAAGCAATGAAACTTTGGTATTATGAGATGTGGCAGAAGAAGTTGAATTGCATGAGTCCACTGTTTCACGTGTCACAACCAATAAATATATGCTGACTCCACGTGGTTTGTTTGAACTGGAAATATTTCTTCTCTAGCCATGTGGGAACAACAACAGGTGGTGAGGCTTTTCCACTGCAATCCGTGCCATGATCAAAAAAGTTGTTTCAAACGAGAATCCAATGCAAACCTTTGTCGGATAATGCAATTAATAAATGCCGAAAGAGGAGGAATTGAAGTGGCACGGCGTACAGTTGCAAAAAATATCGCGAATCGTTACATATTCCTTCATCTTCTGAAAGAAAAGTCTTGATCTAAATTTCAAGGTGTGACTATTCTAGGGATTCATTATTACGGAATAATGAATCTTTAATAAACACTAGAGGAATCGCTGAGATGATTTAATGGGATATGTTGAACCATAATAGGTCGCATTAATAAATTGTTTGAGCGATATTCTTGAATCCTGAGAAAAGGTGAGGGATAGAATTATGCAAATAACAATTCGTGGACACCATTTGAACCATTACACCAGCAATTGAAGAAAATATAAAAGCGAAGTTTAGCCAAATGACCAAGCATCTGGATCATGTGAATAGTATGCAGATCAAGCTGGCTAAGGATCATCAAATAGACAAACGTTCTCATAAAGGGAGCTCTAATCATATTGCTGAGGCGATTATACGTTTGCCAGGGGTTGAGCTGTTTGCTCAGGCGACAGCTGATGATATGTATACTTCGATTAAAAAGTTGACAGAAAAATTAAAACGACAGCTTGCCAAACATAGAAAGATGCAGTGTTCGTATCAGCATGAACTTGCGCTACTATCCTGATTTTGGTGTTCTAATAGAAGAGGCTTTTTAGAAAGCCTCTTTTTTTATAGATAAAAATGAAACCTTACTGAATTATGTGAAAAAGTTATAGTAAAATATATCGTTTTACAGCAATGCTTGTATAAGAGGTCTTGGTAATGAATAGTGAGCAGCTCACACAAATTTTGAAAGAAGCTTTCCCTGAAGCAGATGTGGCAGTGAGTGGACAAGCTGGGAAATTTGACCTTCGCATTGTTGACGATCAATTTGATGGTAAACGGACTGTGACTCGTCAACAGGCTGTTTATGCACCCCTGAATTCCTATATTGCGAGTGGTGCAGTTCACGCTGTTACCATTCGTGCAATGACAAAAGACGAATGGCGCAAAGCAAGCCTTTTCGGAGCCTAAATATTAATGGATAAATTTTTGATTACGGGTGGTGTTAAGCTCGAGGGTGAAGTGCGCATTTCTGGTGCTAAAAATGCAGTATTACCATTATTGGCAGCCACAATTTTAACTGATGATCCAGTCACGATTCGTAATGTTCCCAATTTAAAAGATGTACACACCATCAGCAAAATTATTGCAGGCCTTGGCGTAACCATCAGTTATGAAGGTGATACGGTTTATGCCGATGCCAGTACTTTAAGTAATCAATTTGCCCCTTATGATCTAGTAAAAACCATGCGTGCCTCGATTTTGGTGCTGGGTCCATTACTGGCACGTTACGGCAATGCAAAAGTTTCATTGCCAGGTGGATGTGCCATAGGTTCGCGTCCAGTGGACTTGCATTTAAAGGCGATGGAAGCGCTGGGCGCCAAGATTGAAGTGGAAAATGGTTATGTGCATGCTTCGATTGATGGTCGTTTAAAAGGCGGTGAAGTCGTTTTTGATATGGTCACTGTAGGTGGTACGGAAAACATCCTGATGGCTGCGGTTTTGGCGGATGGTGTGACCACAATCCGCAATGCAGCATGTGAGCCTGAAATTACTGATTTAGCCAATATGCTCAATAAAATGGGCGCACAAATTGAAGGACTGGACACCAATACACTGATCGTGACAGGTGTTGAACGTTTACATGGTTGCGAACACAGTGTTGTGCCTGATCGTATTGAAACAGGTTCATATCTGGCTGCTGCTGCGATTACGGGTGGAAAAATCAAAACTACACACACCAACCCTTATATTATGGAAAGTGTGTTGGACAAGTTTGAGGAAATGGGTGCAGAAGTCACGCGTGGTGAGGACTGGATTGAACTGGATATGCAAGGCAAGCGTCCTAAGGCGGTGAGTTTTAGAACATTGCCTCATCCAGAGTTTCCAACCGATATGCAGGCACAGATCATGGCCGTCAATGCCATTGGTCGTGGTTTTGCAACAATTTCAGAAACGATTTTCGAAAACCGTTTTATGCATGTGCCTGAACTTTCACGTATGGGTGCCAACATTCAGGTCGATGGACATGATGCGGTGGTTACAGGTGTAGAAAAACTACAAGCTGCGCCTGTTATGGCAACCGATTTACGCGCCTCGTTTTCACTCGTTCTTGCTGCGCTGGTTGCAGAGGGGGAAACACTGGTTGATCGTATATACCATATTGATCGTGGCTACGAGCGTGTGGAAGAAAAATTGCAAAGTTTAGGGGCGCAGATTAAGCGGGTAAAAGCATGAATGACTTAAGAAACGATGATCCGAATTTTGATGTGATGGGTAATTTTGATCATGGTTTAACTTTAGCACTCAGTAAAGGTC
The DNA here is from genome assembly GCA_046347365.1 of Acinetobacter sp. GTDB lineage: Bacteria > Pseudomonadota > Gammaproteobacteria > Pseudomonadales > Moraxellaceae > Acinetobacter. The sequence continues at coordinate 16,384 of JAXMGF010000002.1, forward strand.
GTATTTTAAAGGAAACCTTGCCACTGCTGGAAAATGCAGGCATCAATTTACTTGAAGACCCAGATAAATCACGCAAGTTAATTTTCCCAACCACGCATAAAAAAGTACGTATCCTGATTCTGCGTGCTTCTGATGTGCCAACCTATGTGGAGAATGGTGCAGCAGATTTTGGGGTGGCAGGTAAAGATGTGCTGATGGAGCATGGTGCCCAGCATGTTTACGAGTTGCTTGACCTGAAAATTGCCAACTGTAAGCTGATGACTGCGGGTAAGGTCGGTATGGAACGTCCTAAAGGGCGTTTAAAGATTGCCACCAAGTATGTCAATTTAACCCGACAATACTACGCGAGTTTAGGTGAGCAGGTTGATGTGATCAAGCTGTATGGTTCAATGGAGCTTGCACCTTTGGTTGGTCTGGGTGACTACATTGTTGATGTAGTGGATACTGGCAATACCTTGCGTGCCAATGGTCTGGAACCTTTGGAAGAAATTTGCAAAGTGTCTTCACGCCTAATTGTCAATAAAGCCAGCTTTAAACGCAAACAGGCGATTCTAAATCCGATTTTGACGCAACTTGAAGAAGCGATTCATAATCGTTAATCAACACATAGTTTAAATTTTGAAGGTCAACTGAGGTTGGCCTTTTTATTTGATTTCAGGATTAGAAAAAAGATAGCCAGACAAGAACTGGATATTGATCGAGGAACTCTTTCTTTGTGATTGATTTTTTAGGCTGATATTGCATCCACAACAACGCTGAAAAAGAGTACACTTAGCTTTCTCTTTTTTATCTTGTGGGTAAATTGATGCGACGTTTATCGACTCAGGATCAGAATTTTAAACAGGCATTCGCTGAGCTTTTGGCATTTGAAACTGTTAATGATCCTCAACTCGTACAGACTGTAGACCAGATTATTGCTGATGTCCGTCAGTATGGTGATGATCATGTACTTAAACTCACCCAGCAGTTCGATCGACATCCAGCGCATCAATTCTCCGATTTAGAACTTAGCCAGCAACAGCTTAAAACCGCATTTGAGGGATTAAGTACAGAAATTCGTGAAGCTCTGGAGCTGGCGGCAAAGCGGATTCGTTCATTCCATCAGGCGCAAAAGCAAGAGGGATGGACTTATGTGGATGAGCTGGGAAATACTTTAGGACAGAAAGTTACGCCTCTTGATCGGGTTGGGATTTATGTACCAGGGGGGTTGGCATCTTATCCATCCTCTGTATTGATGAATGCCTTACCAGCCCATGTGGCAGGTGTTCCTGAAATTATTATGGTGGTGCCTGCACCAAATGGTGAGCTCAATCCATTGGTCTTGGCTGCGGCATATCTAGCTGGCGTTAGCCGAGTATTTACCATTGGTGGTGCACAGGCAGTTGCGGCATTGGCCTACGGAACCCAAACCGTTCCAGCCGTGGATAAAATTACGGGACCAGGGAACCGCTTTGTTGCTGCGGCAAAACGGGCCGTGTTTGGTCAGGTCGGCATTGATATGATTGCTGGACCTTCAGAAATTCTGGTCTATGCCGAGGGTGAAAACAATGCCGAATGGCTGGCGATGGATGTATTGTCTCAGGCAGAACATGACACGGTTGCTCAAGCCATTTTCATTACACCCGATGAAGCACTTTTAAATGCCGTGGATGCAGCCATTGAAAAGCATCTTGCTGAATTACCAAAAGCCGAAATTGCCCGTACTTCAATTCAAAACCGTGGTGCACTGGTTCTGGTTAAAGACCGTGCAGAAGCGATTGAGCTGATCAATCAGGTTGCGCCTGAGCATTTGGAACTCTGTCTGGATGATGCTGAATTGATGAGTCAGGATATTCGTCATGCAGGTGCAATATTTATGGGGCGTTATACGCCAGAAGCGATTGGTGATTATTGTGCAGGGCCAAACCACGTCTTGCCAACGTCAGGCACAGCACGTTTTTCATCACCATTGGGTGTTTATGATTTTCAAAAACGTTCAAGCCTGATTATGTGCTCACAGGATGGTGTTAAAACACTGGCCAAAACAGCCGATATACTTGCGGTACAAGAAAATCTTGATGCCCATGCACGTTCAGCACGTTACCGTTATGAAGCTTGAATGTGCAACGTGTGTCATTGCTTAATGTTATAACAAATATAAACCTCTCCCTAACCCTCTCCTAGAAGGAGAGGGGACTTGTCACTATACATGTGGAATAAGTTTGAAGATTCCTCTCCCTTTGGGAGGGGTTAGGAGAGGGTAAAAGAGAATATAAAATGTCAAAGATAACAACAGAACAAATGCGTTTTTGGAGTCCAGAAGTTCGCGAGTTAGAGCCTTATGTTCCTGGGGAACAGCCTAAAATTCAGAACTTACTCAAACTTAATACCAATGAAAACCCATATCCACCTTCACCCAAAGTAGTGGAAGCAGTGCAGACGGTTTTGGCAAATCAGGCTGATGCCTTGCGTTTATACCCTGACCCTGATGCCACAGCCTTAAAGCAAGCAATTGCCAATCAGCAAAAAGTTGAACTTGATCAGGTTTTTGTGGGTAATGGCTCGGATGAAGTTCTAGCCCATATTTTCAAGGCATTCTTTATCCAGAAACAACCTGTACTCTATCCTGACATTACCTATAGCTTTTATCCAGTTTATAGTCAGTTCTTTGGAATCCAAACCAAGCAAATTCCTTTGAATGAAAATTTTGAAATTGATGTTTCAGATTATCAGCAGGAAAATGGCGGTATTATTATCACCAATCCGAATGCGCCAACCAGTATTGCATTGGGTTTGCAACAAATTGAACAAATTTTGCAGGCCAATCCAGACCGAGTCATCGTCATTGATGAAGCCTATGTCGATTTTGGTGCAGAATCAGCAGTTCAGCTTGTGAATCAATATGATAATCTGGTGGTTTGTCAAACAACCTCCAAGTCACGTTCACTCGCGGGTTTGCGTGTAGGTTTTGCAATTGCACAAAGCCATTTAATTGCAGCACTGGAAGCAGTCAAAAATAGCTTTAACTCTTATCCAATCGACCGCTTTGCGATTGCGGCAGCAGTGGCTTCATTTGAAGATCAAACTTATTTTGAAGCACAATGTGCCAAAGTGATAGAAAGCCGTGAAAAACTGGTGAGTGATTTAACTGCTTTAGGCTTTAAGATATTGCCATCAAAAGCCAATTTTATTTTTGCCACACATCCGCAACATCAAGCTGCTCAACTTGCCCAGCAACTCCGTGAGCAAGGCATTATCGTCCGTTATTTTAATAAACCAAGAATTGATCAATTTTTGCGAATTACGATTGGCACAGATGAACAAAATCAGCGTTTGGTGGATACACTTAAAATGCAAGTTTTATAACCTGTTTTTTGATTTAATCATCAGATTTCTGCCATGTGTTGAGCAAATCGAGCATGGCAGAAATCTTATCAAAACATTCCTGATATTCTGCTTCAGCATCAGAAGCAATGGTAATGCCACCACCTGCCCAGACTGATAATTGATCCTGATACTTTTGAATACTACGAATCAGGATATTCCAGCGTCCAGTACCATCAAAATTGAAGTAACCCAAACTACCACAATAGGCGCCTCTTGGTGTCCCCTCAAGCTCCTCAATAATCTGCATGGCACGAATTTTGGGTGCGCCTGTAATTGAACCACCAGGCAGCGCAGACAATAGCATCTGCATAGGATTGACATCTTGCTTTAAAGTTGCCGTGATTTCACTGACCATGTGATGCACTTGATTAAAGCTCTCAATTTCAAAGAGTTTTGTGGTCTTTACTGAACCCGTTTCAGCATAAACACTGAGGTCATTACGCAACAAATCCACAATCATGACATTTTCAGCCTGATCTTTTTCAGAGTTACTGAGTTTGGCTTTGGATGCTTGATCCTGTTTGGGATCATCAAAGCGTGGCATGGTTCCCTTAATTGGTCGGGTCTTGATTTTTCTCTCATGCTGAAATTCGATAAATAACTCAGGTGAACAACTGAGTAGCTCAAAATCATCAAGCTTTAAATAACCTGCATACGGTGCATGGGTCAATTGCCATAATTCTTCAGCTTTACTTAATAGTGTACCTTGTGCTGTTGCCTTAAATTCTTGTGTTAAATTGATTTGATAACAATCACCTGCCTTGATGTACTCCTGAACCTGATTGAATGCGTCAAAATATTGTTCTTTTGACCAACGCGAAGCGCACTTTTTTAAGAGTTGAAGTGTGGTTAATTCATTTTCTTGGGCTTGGTTTAGAAGTCTGGAAATGCTTTCATAAATATTCTGCGCTTGTTCCTCATCACTATAAAAATACCATGCGCCATCCTGAAACTTTAAAAAAGTAGAATATTCACCTAGAAAAAAGCTGGGTTGTGGGTGACTAGAAACATCAACAAATTGATCTGCACCATAGTCATAACTAAAAAAGCCAATATAACCACCATGGAAAGAAATATCGTGCTCGTGGGATTCTAGTGAATGATTAAAATTTGAAAATTCAATCACTGATGTTGCATCTTGACTTATTTGATATTGATTAAATTCAATTTGATGAAACTGTGTCAGCGTTGACTGTTGAAATTTTAAAAAAGCTTTGGGCAGGAATGCAATAATGGGAAAATTTTGATCATGGAGATAGACCAAACCAGTTAAATCTTGAAGCTGGAGCAAAAGTGCAGATACGGCATTATTTTGTATGTTTAACTTTTGCAAAAACTGGGACATAAAAAGAAATACATTGGCATACACAAGGATATGCTAGTGTACTACACTCTAAAATAGAATAAACATTTTGGGTATTAGGGCAGCAAAATGGCAGTCATTCAACAACAACCATATATCAGTGAACAGGAATACCTTGAGGGCGAATTATTGACTGATATCAAACATGAATATATCGATGGCGAAGTTTACGCAATGGCGGGCGCACATCGGAACCATGTTCGTTTAGCAGATAATATGTTGGGGTTATTATTGGGTCACCTCAAAGGTAAACCATGCCAACCTTTTGGTTCAGATATGAAAGTCAAAGTCGGAAAAAACTACTTTTATCCTGATGCAATCATTGATTGCAGTGAAGATGAACAGGATTATTATACCGAAAACCCAACCCTCATTGTTGAGGTGCTCTCAAAATCCACCCGCCAAAAAGACAAGACACTGAAACGTGATCTTTACCTTACTATTCCGACTTTACAGGAATATGTGTTGATCGAACAGGATTTTGTCGATGTGGAAATCCAGCGTCGTTCTAACGGCTGGCAGTCTGAACATTTTTATCTGGATAACGATGTCCATTTTCAGTCGATTGATTTAACGGTTAAAGTCTCAGAAATCTATGATCGGGTAAAAAATGAAGATATGCAGCAATGGCTGGCGAAGCAGGCAGAAATTGCACAAGCTGAACAGGGCATAGGGCAATAAAATAAAGCTTATTGTCACTTGTAGAGAAGATACGATTTAGAAAGTGAGTACTGAAAAACTTGATTTTGACGATTGTTATCAATTTTAAGTTAAAAAGAGATTTTGTTTACATTCTGAAAACGAAAATTCTGCCGATTCACAGACAGAAGTTCAAAATATTCAGGTGGATTTAAAAAGATTTTGTATAAAAATGATATTTATCTTTATGTTAGAATAAAAAGTCTATTGATTGCTATTAATCAGATAATGCCGTTTATCGGGTTGTGAACAAAAAATGCTTAACAGGAGTTGAACATAAAATAACAAACAGGTAATTTAGTACTTGCTAAGCGAACTACTCAAGGATTGGAAGTTCAAGTTGTCATTAAGAAAAAAACGACCGTGAACAGTTTAGAGTAGTGAAAGTCAAAAAATAAATGCTCTTGGGAGAGTGCTCAATGAAAATGTTTACTAAACTAGCTTTAGTTTCTTCAATGGCAATTAGCGCAAACGCTATGGCTATGCAGTCAATGGATGATGCTGCACTAAGCGCAACAACTGGTCAAGACGGTATTAATATTGGTATTGGCATCTCTAAGGTAACGATCGAAAAAGTTTTAGTTCACGATAATGATGGTTTGGTTATAGCGGTACTGCTCCTACTGCTGGTCAAGCTGGTTTCGGTGGTACAGGTAACGATGGTGCAATCGTAATTAAAGGCAATGGTATTTCTGGTAACGTTAACCAAACTAACGGTATCGTGATTTCTGCAAATGCGGCACTTTTACCAAGCCACAACTTAGCTGACATCGTAATCGATACTGATGCTGGTGCGGGTGGTGGTAATACTGCATTCCTTAACGTTGCTGCGAAAGTATCAGGTTTAAATATTGCAATTGGTGAAATTGGTGTGTCTGCTTCAAATGCAGTAGGTACAACTGTTCGTCGTGGTGCAAATGATACTGTAGCAACTACAACGCAATCTTATCTGGTTTGAAAATTACAACTGGTACTATGACGCTAACATTCAGTTAGGTGCTGCTCCACAAGGTGCAATGATCAAGTTAAGCTACAACTATGACGGGTGGTCTTGAGATTCTAGATTTAGGTATCTATGATTCTTCTTCTATAGGTAATGTTGCTTATTGGAGTGGTCCTACTTCACCAATTCTTTCAACTACGAAAGGTGAAATTCGTATTGATAGCATCAAAGTTGCAGATGCAAACGGTGCTAACTTAACTGTTAACGCAGATGTAAGTGTTGTTGGTGAAAGTCTGCAGGTGCAATAATGGTTACCTTAAAATTTCTACAGCTATGAATACAGCTATCTGATATGTATGTTAAAGGCGGTGTACTTTAGGTTCTGCAACTGCAGGTTCTATCGGTGATATCGAAGTTCAAAACATGCAAGTGTATATAATGGCGCTGCTGGTACTACACCTGGTGCGATCATCAAAATCTCTGGTCACTAATTCCTTTAGTGATTCAACAAAAAAGCGCTTAAAGCGCTTTTTTGTTTTTTATTTTTGAAGATTATAAGCTATGTTGGTAAAATGTTAATAAAATCACAAATTATGATAAAATAAAATTTACCTAATTATAATTGTTGCTACATTTCGTCAAAAAAAACTAAAAAAATGCTGTTTTTTTCTATAAAAAAAGGTATCTTCAACACACAAGGATGGGGTGTTTGCGGACACTAAAAATAATATGAATAAGGCAAGTGTTGCCAGGGTAAAAAAAGAGACTTATGTTAGAGATCGCTTTAGGCTCAGCATTGATGTATTACTTTACAACGCAAGCCTTCGAAATAGAAAAAAAGCCAGAGGGGACTGTGTATTACACAGAAACGCTAGATTCTCGTAATTCGTCATTCACCCGTAATCACCGTGAGGCAGTCACAATAAAACCCGCTGTGGAAGACCAGTTTCGGGGGATTGTTCGTCAGGCCTATGACTACAGTTGTGGATCAGCCGCATTAACGACACTTCTAAACGGTTATGGTGGTTTGCGTCTGACCGAACAGCAAACCATGAGTGGTCTTTTACAGTACGGTGAATATCAGCGAATTATTGAGCGCCGTAGTTTTTCATTACTGGACATGAAACGTTTTGTCTCTGCATTGGGGATGAATAGTGGCGGTTATCGTGGAGAGTTCTCAGATCTAACTGCACTGAAACAGCCCGCAATTGTGCCTATTACCTATGCTGGTTTTAAACATTTCGTTGTATACAAGGCGTATAAAGACGGACGTGTATATGTTGCAGATCCATCACTAGGTAATATCAGTTTTGATGAGAGCCGTTTTAAAGAAATTTGGGATAACAATACATTATTCATTGTCGACATTCCTGAGCAATATCGAAAGAATCTGCTTGCTTTGCAGGATTCAGATATGCGTCATGTGGAAGATGCAACTGTAAACCGCTATGCACTTGCGGAAATCCAGTTTCCCACTCAAAAGTTTGAGCGTATGGCTGATAAAGCTTCAACTATGCGCCGTGTCCTTGATAGTGACCCAAATTCATCAACCTATAATCAGCCGATTAACACTTTTATGCGCTTATATTACAAGCGGAAATAGTTTAAGAATCAGCAAAAATTAATGTATTAATGGGATGTAAAGTAAAATGAAAAATACATGGATGAATATGAGTGTGTTGGCACTAAGTTTAAGTGCAATCACAACAACGCTTTATGCTGAAGAGCAGACCTCAGCAGAAGCTGCTGTTGAAGAGCAAACTCAGGTCGATGCTGCTGCCACATCGGAAACTGCTACAGCCAGTTCAACTCCTGGTGCGGCTGATACAGGGGCAAATCAGGCAGCCACTGCATTACAGAAAAAAGAGAGCGATGCAACTCAGGAGACCAACCTACAGGAAGTATTTACTTCAAATGAACGTCAATACTCATTAATCAAAAAAGGAATTTTTTCTTCTTATTACGATCTAGACTATACTTACTATCGCGATAGTCGTCTTGATTTGGCAACAAGTGATAGCAGTAGTGCATTGCAACGTTTACGTGTAGAAGAAGATGCCAACCATACATTAACCAATACGTTTACAGTTCAATATGGTGTTCTGGATAATGTAACCTTATCTGCATCTTTACCATTCGTAGCCAAAACAGCTTTACTGCAAGATAAGACTGCCGCAGGCTTGGGGGATGTCAATTTTGGTGCTCGCTGGGAGCCTTTTCCTTTAAAACAAGGTCGTCTGCCACTGGTTCTATTTGGTAGTTTGTCAACAAAAACAGGCGATAGCCCTTATGAAATTGGTATTGATGAGCTGTCAACTGGTAAAGGTTATTATTCAGTTGGTGTTGGTGCAAGTACTCGTAAATATATTGACCCAGTTGTGTTATTTACTTCAGTATCTGCAAGTTATGGTTTAAAGGAATCAGGACTCAACCAATTGCGAGGCAGCCGTATTTTGGAAAGCTTTGATCCAGGTTTAAGTGGCGGTTTTTCTTTTGGTTTTGCCTATTCGTTTAACTATGATGTGTCACTCACGATGTCATATCAACAGAGTTTTAATACAGGCGCAAAATTCTATTTTAAAAATGATGAAAGTTATCAGTCCGCTGATCAAAGTAGTTCTACGCTGTCTTTTGCCTTGGGTGTAAGGGTTTCACCTGAAACAATTGTAAATGGTACGGTTGGTATAGGATTAACTGAAGATGCACCAGATGTATCTTTAGGATTATCTTTCCCACTTGACATTATAGGCTTTGGCAAAAAAGTTCGTTAAGGAGATGTAATGGTGAAATACCTTAAATTATGTCCCTTAACCATCGCAGTTTGTCTTGCAGGTATATCCAATCTTGCAAATGCACAATTGGGACAAGACTTATCAGTCGACTTTCGTTCACTGTCACTAGGAAATGCTGTTACAGCGGATCCTCCAGGGATTAGCGCAGTTCACTTTAACCCAGCAGCACTTGCCAAGCTGGATGGCTTGCAAACCGATGTACAGGGCATCTTGGCAAACTTTGCAATTAAACGGGATTATTCTGCACCAGCTGGCTATAATATTTTTGGTTATTCGGATGACCCAATTGTCTGTAATGATGGACCTGAGGTTGATGTAGGAATTTGTACCGATTTTAAAGGTACAGTCAGTGGGGATGTAGAATATGCCAGCCTTTATGTTCCAATTTTAAAGAAAATTGTGGATTTGGGGCCAGGTTTTCCAGTTGCCGCGCCAACAGCAGGGATTTCTTATAAGCCGCCAGGTTCAAAAGTGACCTATGCAACAGCGATCTATGCGCCTTTAGTTGCTGGTTTTGGTGCTGAAGATGGAAACCCAAGTAATTATATGGGGCAGCAGGTTGCCTTAGAGCGTATTACCTATTTGTCGCCATCTTTTGGCTATCAAGTTAATGATAATCTCTATTTGGGTGCATCATTTGGTATGTCGTACCAAGCCATTGCCATGAAAACAGATTTGCGTTTCCCCAATGAAATGATTGGTGTGTTACGTATGGTCGATGACATGGTTTGTGGGCCATTTAAAGATAATGGCGAAATTATTACAGACCTGCTGTTTTTTGGTATGTGTAATGCAAAAGAGGGCATGAACCCTTTTAGCAAGGTCGGGTCGATGGATGTGGCTCTGGAACAGTCATTAAGTCCAAGTTATAATCTGGGTTTGCTTTGGGAACCAACTGATGATTTTAGCTTTGGGATGGTGTACCAGAGTGAAGCCAAAATGCGTCTGCGTGGCAAATACCTGATTAATGTTGCTGAAGCACCGCAACAGTTGATTGCAGGTTTAAACTCATCAGCAACAGGGCAGATTCTTGCAGCAATTCTTGGTTTTCCAAGCTATGCGCCAGCGGTAGAGTCTGGTTTAGTGGCAATGGATTTTAAATATCCTCAGCATTTCAAAGCAGGGATAAAGTACAAAATATTTCCAGATTTACAGATGAATTTTGACTTGGGCTGGACTGACTTCTCAGCATGGGATAAGTTCAAGTTTGAATTTGACCGTCAAATTTCATTGCTAAAAGTTGCGAAACTGCTATCAAATGATGTAACTGACCGTTCATTATCCTTACCATTAAATTTCCAGTCGTCATGGCGTTGGGGGATTGGTTTTGAATATTCGGCAACGGATCGTTTGAAACTGCGTATGGGCTATGAACCGCGTACCAGCTCCATTCCTGATGATAAGCGTAATACCATGGTGCCTATTAATAACGCACAGTTATTTGGTTTAGGTGTAGGTTATCGTTTTGATCAGGATACCGATTTAGACTTGACAGTGGGTTTCTTACGCAGTCGGGATGATATTCCAGCGAATACCAGTAGCCTTTCAAATAAAACAGGGGTAGATAATCTATTATTAAACCCTTATGCAGGCTTGGATGTTAAAACCAATACCAAAGTGACGCTGCTTGGTATTAACTATAGAACTAGATGGTAATGCAAAAAAAATGGATTCAACAACCGAGATTTATTATCTCACTACTTGGTTTAATACTAACGGGTAGTACGGTTGCATATGCAGAGGGTTTTTATACGATCATTGGCCCAGATGGTCGCCCAATGATTGTGCCGAGGAAAGTGGATACCCAAAAAAATGAACCTACAGCACATGATCGTGCTGTAGGTGGCAATGCATTAAAACAGGCCAGTACTGAACGAGTTGAAAAACAGATAGCAGTTCCATCTATCGTACAGAAAAATCCTGTTATGGCCGCCAACCCATCCCAGAAAATGGTCAAACAAGCTGTTGAGAGCTCTAAAAACATTCAACAACCATCTGTTCAGTTGCAAAAAATTGAGGATGTGAAAAAGCTGGATGAAAGGGCAATCCAACAAGCGCAATCAACCATAAAGCAGGCTTCATCGGAGTTACAATCCTCCACTGACTCTATTGCGAAAACCCCGATACATGCTTTTAATCAGGTTGATGGAGTTGAATACGTTAATAGTGAATATCTGGAAGATCAGGAATTTAATCTGGATGGAAAAAAACGTTTTTATACCATGCCTGATGGTACAGGACGTTTGGAAACTATTGAACGTAAAAAGGGTGTGAGTCGTTCCGTTCTGGATAAATTTATGAACCGTTCACAGCAACTAAATACACCAATTGTTTTGGCAGCAAGTTATGTTCGGTTATCTGCCCAGGATTTATCATCCGCATTTGAAAATGATCGTTGTTTTTTGCAAGGTTATACCAAGTCAATTAAAACTTTAACCCCACAAAAAGAAGTTGGACTTTGGCCTCGTAAACCATTAAAAGAAAAGTTTGAATATGAGTTGGTAAAGCTAGATTCTGCTATTCAATATATACAAGTTGACTCTTATGCTTCTAGTAATGAGAAGCCTGTTTATTATTGGCCTTTAGTTGTTTTTTTAGATGAGAAAGGCTGTATTCAAGAGGGAGTCAGTGGCTTTAAAAACAATTCAGTATCAGCAACATTATTGCAACATGCTGCAATTCAGGGTGTGATAAAAGTACCTGCCCAAGCACATTATATAATGATGACTCCTCTCGCTTCTGCTGTGGATGTTCCTGAACAGAAACTATCAAATCAAGGACAGATTAAAATTTTTGCATTACAGTAATGTAATAAACAGGATGATTAAAGTATGAATAAGAAAATTTTATTGCCTTTTGCGTTTTCTACACTTGCAGTTCTAATGCATGGTTGTGGTGGTGAAAGTGCTAAAATTAATGAAGATCCTACCAAAGGTATTACGGTCACAAAAAATGCTAGCTGTGACGTGACAGCTGATGACTGTTTACAATTTGCGCTGGATTATCCTGTTGCTGGTCTAAACTTTGATTGTAGTGGAGATAAGCTTAATCATTTTGCAACTAAATTAGATGGCAACGTTGTTACGGGTGCGTGTAAATTAGGGGATGAAGTTAGTTTTTATATTCAAGGTGAGTCAAATGCTCGAAAAGTTAGCTTGGGAACGGTTAAGCTTGATAATATTTCTAAAATAAAGCTGGCAACTCCTCCACGGATTCGTCTTATTGATATAGCTACTGCTTTAACAGGTAAACCAGCAGCTTCGTTAAACCAAGGGGACGAAACGGTTCGCGCAACAATGGCTTTGGTTAAAATTTTACAGGGCATTGGTCTGGAAAGTGGAGATAATGTGATTGGCGATATACAGCCAACTGAGCTTACAATAGAGAAAAAAGATAAATTAGCTGAAATCAGTAAAGATATAGGTGCATCAGAAATTCTGAGTGGTCAATATGTTGAAGTTTTAAAGCCTTGGGTTGATGTCACCCAGATTTCGAATGACCAAGCTTTTTTAATGGTGACACAGCTATTGAATTTAACCAATACAGGGGTTTGGCAGGCTGATTTGCCTATCTTTAAGGCAGGAAGTACAACTGCTAGCTCAACAACTACGGATGCGGTTCGCCCTGATGGTTTCTTTGGGTGTAATAAAGCTGACTGTATCAAGGCAGATAGTAGCTTACTCCATTCCATGGGGAGATTTTTCTTGCTATCGGATCGTCAGGGGTACACTTTAGGATATGGACAACAATGGCGAGGTAAGCCACTTATAGAAAATAATTTGGTTGCCCCTCCAGTAGTTCTAGTAAGTAAGGTTAAGCCATTTAAAATACAGGTAAATGCGCAAAATACCTGGCTTAATCCGATTAGTCGTGAAATTGAGGGTAACAGACCTCTACGTTTAAGTTTAAATGTAAATAGCGCAGAAGATTTATTAATAAAACAGGGTAAACTGCTTAATGGCTCTGTTATAGTTGGTACAGAAGCATTCTATAAGCAAACACTTAAGTTAAAAGAAAATGAGGTTGTGGATAAAAAATATTTAGGATTATGGGAGCAAAATATTGATGGAACAGCTTATAATGGAACAATTGACATTATAAAAGCAAATCCATCGAGCTACTTGGCTAAGGATATTTTTAGAACGGAAGCGAATGTTAAATCAGGGCAAAACTATATTTTCCCATTATATGCGACATTAACTTTTAAATTCTCTGATGCGACAGTTACGCCAAAAGAAGTCAATATTGGGATTATGATTGATCAATATGGAGATATTCGTACAGATATCAAGAAAGATGCAACAGCAACAGATATGTCAGGAAATTGTGGAAAGACAAAAAATATTAATGATAATGGTACAATAACTGATGAATATGGTGAAACTCAATATCGTATTGGAACAACAGGGGCAACATTATTTTCGACCAATGATAAATCTATTACAGTGCGTATGATTTTATCAAATCCTAAATTTGCATCTGTAGATGGTGCAATGTTTGGACTGAATATTGGTTCTGATTATTCTGGGGCAAAAATTAATATCCATAATTTGTTGGCGGGGCAGATTACTGGTATCAATTTAACAGACTTTTCCAATAATACAGTGGGTTGGTCTAATGACTATGCTTCTTACCAGTTGGTATATAATAGTACATACGATAAATTGTCGACAGAAGATAAAAATAAATATGTTGCCCCAACAGAAGAGGAACGTGAACTTGCAAAACGTTATTCAGGTACAGTGAGTATTAAAATTGCAGATCAAAATATTCCTGCATGTAAGGCAATTAAGATAAAATCTTAATCTATTGTAAAGTAAAGAAAGACCGCAAAGAGGTCTTTCTTTATTTTAACCCGTATGATCTAAACGCGTGCCCAGTGTTTCTAAATGAGATGGAAATAGCCCATTTTTACGATCTGCAAAATAATGTCTCAAGGTTTGTTCTACGCTCGGAAAAGCGAGTTCTTTCCATGGGATCTCATGTTCTTCAAATAAGCGACATTCAAGGCTTTCTTCACCTGCACCAAATAAGTCCCTGTTTCAAGTGTGCTTTAAAAAGGACATAAATTTGCCCAATACGGGGAATATTGTACATACAATAAAGTTGCTCAATATCAACCTCTGCCTCTGCTTCTTCTCGGGTTTCACGCGCTGCGCCCTGTTCCATGGTTTCAAACAGTTCCATATAACCCGCAGGGAGCGTCCATAAACCATAGCGAGGTTCAATTGCTCGGCGACACAGTAATACTTTATCTTCCCATATCGCTAATGCACCACAGATGACTTTGGGGTTTTCATAATGGATATTGCCGCAATGGATGCAGACTAAACGTGATTTATGATCACCTAGTGGAATTTTGCTTCAGTTTGATGTCCACACGCAACACAAAAGCTCATAATTATCATCAGTCAAACAGATAACTCAGCATAACTGAATTTTAATCAGTTCGCATCATATCTATACCGACAACTCAAATTTCAGCTATGATGATTTATGAGCAACGTCAAAAGAAGAGATGAGTGATATGGAACAGCCATCGTTAATACAACTTCTAGAACAACGGCTGCGTTTTTCCAAACGAATTCAGCAGGCTGATGCCGCAGTCTTAATTGCAATTACGCAAGAGGTACACCCTAGAGTTTTATTAACACGCCGTTCTATGCAACTGTCACAACATGCAGGAGAGGTGTCTTTTCCTGGTGGCAAGCGTGATCCGAGTGATACCAGCAATATTGTGGTCGCATTGCGTGAAGCACAAGAAGAAACCGCATTGAATCCATTTGATGTCAAATTATTGGGTGATTTACCTGCCTTGCGTGCACGAAGTGGCTTATCTGTTAAACCGATTGTAGGTTTGATTCCTGCACAGGTGGAATTGATTGCACAACCCACCGAAATTGATCGTATTTTCTTTGCGCCATTGCAGCATTTAATTGATTCGCCCCCTTTGCCTTATGAGGTTCGTTTGGCACGTCAATCACTTTATTTTCCAAGTATGCAGGTGGAAAGTGAAATTGTGTGGGGTTTAACGGCGCGTATGCTGATTTCTTTGTTTCAGTATGGTCTAGGGCATCAAAAGCATTGGCCATTCTTGGTGAATCCACCACATTTTGGATTATCCAAGTTTTAAAGCGTATGTGTAGAAGTAGAGTTTTAAACATGATGTATAAATTTCAGGGATTGAGTCCTAAAGCATTATATGAGCCTTGGGATGGCTGGGTTGCACCAACGGCAACGGTGATTGGTCAGGTTGAATTGGGCCGTCAGGTCAGCATCTGGTTTGGGGCTGTGGTTCGTGCGGATAATTGTGTGATTCGGATTGGTAATTTTTCCAATATTCAGGAAAATGCAGTTTTGCATACCGATGCTGGCATTGAAATGCATATTGGTGAATATGTAACGGTTGGACATCAGGCAATGTTACATGGCTGTACGATTGGAGATAATTCTTTAATTGGTATCAATGCTGTGGTTCTGAATCATGCCGTGATTGGCAAAAATTGTATTATTGGAGCTAATGCCTTGATACCCGAGGGTAAGGTGATTCCAGACAATTCTGTAGTGATGGGATCACCTGGCAAGGTGGTGAAGACACTGGATGAACAGGGAAGCTGCCCGTTTACGTTTAAGCGCTTTGCATTATGCGGAACATTATAAGAATTTCCTAAATCTGGAAGAATTTCATTTTTAATTTTTGATCTAAACTTAACGCTATAAATGCCAAGCAAATGCTTGGCTTTTTTGTATTAAAAAGGAGAACAACTCGCCTAGTAGGTTAGAGTGGAGTATGATACTCGACGTTTTTTCTCTTTCTGGCACTCAGGGTTTTTGCATGAAATTGCTTGCACTGGAAACTGCAAATGAGCAGTGTTCTGTTTCATTGGTGGATGATACCCAAGAACTGTTTTTCCAACTGGATGAACGAACCAAGGCACAAACGCAAACCATTTTGCCATTAACTGAACAGGCCTTGTTGCAAACCCAGACTCAACTTGCTGATTTAACTGCAATTGCCTTTAGCCGTGGCCCAGGTTCATTTAGTGGGGTACGCATCAATGCTGCCGTTGCACAGGCATTGGCTTGGTCACATGACGTGCCTGTGATTCCTGTATCAAGCTTGCAGGCCTTGGCTCAGGCAGCTTATCGTTTAACGGGTTTGCAGCAGGTTAGCGCTGTGCTCGATGCAAGAATGCAGGAAGTGTATATTGCCAACTTTCGTCTGGATCAACATGGCATTATGCAGGCCATAGATGAAGAAAGATTATTAAATTATCAGCAGGCAGCTGAATATTGTCAGTTTACCGCGATTGGTTCGGGTTCAGGCTTGATTAAGCCAGAGCAAATAGACTCATCTGAGGCTTGCACATTGAATATCATGGCGACTGCACAGGATATCGCAACAATTGCCCGTGTATATGCGAAACAACAACAATGGGTTGATGCTGAACATGCGCTGCCTGTGTATTTGCGTGATGATGCGTGGAAGAAAATTCCAGAACAAGGCAAAGCAAATTAATACGAATTAAGGTTGAGTATGGATCTTTTATTGCTATTTAAAGCGGCGATTATGGGCTTGGTAGAGGGGATTACTGAATTTCTACCCATCTCAAGTACAGGACATTTAATTTTAGCAGGACAACTGCTGGATTTCTGGACGATTGAAAAGCGCGATATGTTCGCGGTTGCCGTACAGATTGGTGCGATTGCCGCTGTGATCTATGAGTATTGGGGCAAGTTGTGGGGGGCCTTGATTGGTGCGCTCACAGGGCAGGAACAGGGCCGCCGTTTAAGCTTGAATCTGATTATTGCTTCTATTCCAATCGTGATCATTGGGTTGAGCTTTGGTGATGTGGTCAAAGCCTATTTATTTAATGCAATTACCGTTGCAATCGCATTGATTGTGGGTGGTTTTATTATTTTATGGGCGGAACGCCGCCCGCATCAAATTGTAACTCAGGAAGTGGATGATCTAAGCTTTAAGCAGGCAACCTTAATTGGTTTGATTCAGTGTCTTGCCTTGATTCCAGGCACTTCCCGTTCTGGTTCAACCATTATTGGTTCATTGTTCCTCGGCGTTTCACGTAAGGCTGCGGCTGAATTTTCATTCTTCCTGGGCATTCCTGTACTGATGGGCGCAGGTCTGCTAGATATGTACAAGATGCGTCATGAGTTGCATAGCAATGATATGGCAGTCTTGGCTGTTGGAATTGTAGTTGCCTTTATTTCAGCGTTGATTGTGATCCGTGCCCTGATTCGTTATGTCTCCAAGCATGATTTTACCGCATTTGCCTACTACCGCATTGTATTTGGACTGTTCATCCTGGCAACTTGGTGGACAGGTTGGGTGCATTGGTAATGCAGATGATCTGTTGGTATCAAGCTGAATATCAACACCAATTTCAGCAACTGCAAACACGTTTGGCTGAATTGCATGTTCAGCTTGATGGGCAAGTGGTTGAGAAAATTAATGCACGTTTTTTACGCCTGAATCCAGACATGGCACTGGTGCTGGATGAGGATGGTTTAAGTCTTGCCGCCAACGGCATGAAAATGCAGCCTGACTGGTGTGCCGAGATTCCGCGATTAAAAAGAGCCAGTTTAAAATCTGAGATGATTGCCAGAGCATGCCAGCTTGGAGAGAAGCCAACACTGGTTGATGCGACCGCAGGTCTGGGACATGACAGTTTGCTGATGGCCTATCTAGGGGCGGATGTCTGTCTGGTTGAACGGCATCCGATCCTGTTTGTGTTGCTGGAATATGCCAGGGCGCAGGCTGAACAAAATCCATTGTTGCAGGCTGTCATGCCGCGTATCCAACTGGTGTTTGCTGATTCAAATCTATATTTGCAGCAGTTGGCCCAGCAAAACCAGCAGGTGGATGTGGTGTATCTGGACCCGATGTTTCCACAGCGCGACCAGAATCACCAAGCACAAAAGAAACAGGCGCAGGTGAAGAAACAAATGCAGTTGTTGCATCTGTTGTTGCCTGAAGATGGCGAGATGGACTTGGGCGATCAGTTATTGGATTTAGCGCGGAAAATTGCCAAACGTGTGGTGGTCAAGCGTCCACGTCATGCCATTTATCTGGCAGATCAAACTCCTGATCATCAATGGCTCGGAGATGCCTGCCGTTTTGATGCATATTTTGCCAAAGTTTAAGTTCAAATCCTCATCGGATTCAGTTGATTGTTTGGCTTGCGTCAATGCTCAGTAAAGATTTGTGATATAGTGCAAAAGCATGATTGCTAAAAAATTCTTGTCACGCTTACACTAGAGCTGAGCATCTCAGTTTTTAGAAAAGTGATGCTTATTTTGAAGAAGTGGATTTTCAGTTTAGTCTTGAAAAGAGAAATACCCAAAGAATTTTATGATAGACCTCAAGCCCTCCATTAATATCTGGCACGATTTTAAAAGTAACCAAATTGCTGGAATGTGGCTGTTTCTGGGGTCACGCCGTTCCTTGCAGATTGTGCATCCCTCCATCACCCAACTGATTCTGTGGGGAATTCTGGGTGGGTGTACCAACTCGCTCTATGGCTGGCTGGTTGCTGGGCAAATGGGGGACTTTAATCCACAGGGTTTGATTGGATATGCACTGTGGCCATTTATTGCCTTAATTGTTGGTATTTTCCTTTCCCAGCGCATGAATCAGTCCCGTTTGATGCTGGTGCCTGCATTACTGTGGTTGGTGCTTGATACCAATATCCTGTTGTTACAATGCCTGATTCAGTATCTGGGATCAAATGGTTATCTGAACTTTATTCCTGACAGTATTTATAATGGTTTTTTACCCCCATTTTTTGTTGGATTGTTTGTCTGGCAGAGTCTGGCCGTCATCTGGGTTTTTTCCCGTGCATTAAAATGGCCGTGGTGGGAGCGTGTATTAGTGATTGTGGCAACTATTGCCACAATGGTGGTATGGCAATTATCCGTTAAGGACCAGCCGATCTGGAAAGTGGAGCAAACACCGCCAAGTTTCAGCGAGGAAGCATTCTATGCACAAAGTCATTTGCTGGATAAGGCTCTGGAACAGATACAGTATGGCGATATTGCCAAAAGCCACTGGTATTTTATGGGCGTGGCAGGAGATAGCTATGCCGATGTGTTCAAGTCGGAAATTGAACGGATAAAAGAGCAGTTCGACACCCGTTTTGGAACCTTTGGTCGTTCGTTGATGCTGATTAATAATCCTGCGACACGTCTGGAGGTGCCAATCGCTTCTAAAACCAGTATGGAACTGGCTTTGCGCCGTATTGGCCAGCAAATGAACCGTGACAGTGATGTACTGTTTCTGTACATGACCTCACATGGCGAACAAAATCATTTTGAAATTGAAAATGCACCGTTAGAGCTTGGGCAAGTTGACCCGAAATGGCTACGTGAAACACTGGATAAGTCAGGAATTCGCTGGCGTGTGATCGTGATTTCAGCCTGTTATTCGGGCAGCTTTATTCCTGCCTTGCAGTCACCTGAAACATTGATCATTACCGCATCCGCTGCCGATAAAACCTCATTTGGCTGTAATAGTGAAGCGGATTATACCTATTTTGGTCGGGCATTTTTTGATATGGCCATGCGTGAGCAGTCTTCAATCAAGCAGGCCTTTGATCAGGCCAGACAAACAGTGACCAAATGGGAAACCGCACAAGGCTTCGAGCCATCAGAACCCCAATGGTCAATTGGGCGTAACATGGAATTGATGCTGCCACAACTGGAGCCTTATTTATTTCCTACACAAAATATGACAACAACAGATACTACAAAAACACAGGATAATGAACATGCAACTACTGCAAAAAAATCGTTGTTTTGAGGGTGAGCAACGGATTTACCAGATTGACTCGCAGCATCTCAAAGGGCTGAGCAAGGTTGGAGTTTATCTGCCACCAGCAGCTTTGGAGGGTAAACCATGTTCAGCGTTATTTTATTCAAAGTTTTATTGATGACCATCTACAGTTTCATGCGATTCAATTGAAAAAAGCTTGAATCTTGGAATTAAAAACCAGAAGCTCAATCGAGCTTCTTTTTAATGATGCTGCCATTCAACACTAAATTCCTGTTGTGCCATACGGTTTAAATGATCAAGCACGACTTGTTCTAAACGAGCAACATCTTGCTGCTGATTTTCAATCAGGACATCCAGATGCTGTTCATGTGAGCTAAGCGTGACTGTTGCGGTTGGCATGAAAATTTTGGAATCATTCTCGGTTTCCGCCACTTCAAATTTGTGTTTCCAGTGATTGATTAAACGTTTGCTAATGCGTCTTGCTTCAGTGGTGCTAATCTGTGTGGTGCTGTTCATCTTGTATTTGTCCTCTTGTTCATGAATAAACATAGCAAAGCCAGCCATAAATGAAAATAGTTCTCATGCAACGGCTTGTTGCAAGTTTGCAATGCCAGTACGCTAACTACAGACGGAAGTGTTATGAATTTGCTATAATTTACCCATCATTTTCTCAGTATTCGTCAGGTTATCCATGTCCAAGCCTTATTTAATTGCACCGTCGATTTTATCTGCTGATTTTGCGCGTTTAGGTGAAGAGGTAGAAAAAGTGTTGGCGGCAGGCGCAGATGTTGTGCATTTTGATGTGATGGATAACCACTATGTACCTAACCTGACCTTTGGTGCGGGTATATGCAAGGCACTGAAAAACTATGGTATCAAGGCACCGATTGACGTGCATTTGATGGTTTCGCCTGTGGACCGTATGATCGGCGATTTTCTGGAGGCAGGTGCCGACATTATTACCTTTCACCCAGAAGCATCAGACCATATTGATCGCTCCCTACAATTGATCAAATCGGGTGGAGCAAAAGCTGGCTTGGTATTTAACCCAGCCACGCCGTTGCACTATCTGGATTATGTGCTTGATAAAGTGGATCAAATCCTGTTGATGAGTGTAAACCCTGGCTTTGGTGGACAGAAATTCATTCCAATGACTTTGGAAAAATTACGTCAGGCACGTCAGATTATTGATGCCAGTGGTCGTGATATCCGTCTGGAAGTGGATGGTGGTGTTGGCCCTGCCAATATCCGTGAAATTGCGGAAGCAGGTGCAGATATGTTTGTGGCTGGCTCAGCGATTTTTGGTCAACCAGATTATAAAACAGTGATTGATCAGATGCGGGCAGAACTCGCCCAAGTGGGTACGGTCAAGGTTTAATAAGAGTAGTGATGAGTCATCGTTGCTCTGCTGATCCTTGCCACTCGAGCATAGCTCTCGTCTTGCGCAGCTAAAAAGCCTCGCTTTTCTTAACGCTGCTCATGTGGATAACTTTGTTTATAACTGGGTGGATAACCGTGTTGATAAGCAAGTGGATAAACTGTTGTTAAAATAACCAAAATGATTTCAGTTGCTTATATTCACAGCAAAATCATGGAAAAAGGATAGATATCTGTCCTTTTTTTGTGCACTAACCTATTTATTTTGCTTTATTTTTATCCAGTTTTGATTTGCTGGGAAATTGTGTGATAAATCAGCAGGTTTCTTTAAACTGACTCTAAATGATCAGAATTGAAACATGAAGCTGATTGTGCATAAGTATGAAAGAAATTATGCTAAGCACATTGACTTAGTTTGATTATTGAAACAGGGAACCTAACGTGCAACTGCGCCAAAAATACAAACATCTGTGGTTTGTATTCCTGATGATATTCTTCATCGGGGGAAGTGGTGTGGCTGTTGCAGCAGTTCAGGCGATTCAATCTGATCAAAAATCTTATACAACAACCCAGACAATGCCTTGTCATGAGCAACGTATGCTGGATCAACATCATCATATGTCTAATTCGCATGCTGATATGACCAGTTTGACAAAATGTCATGATGGAAAAATGCATAATGACCAGCATTGTCAGGACTGCAATAGTCCCTCACATTGTCAGACAGTCAATCTTGCACTTGATCAGGAGGCACCCAGTTTATCCTATTCCCCATTTTTAGAGCCTGATTCCTATCAACATACCGATTATCAGGCTCGACATCTTGCTGGCTATTGGCAGGAAATTTTACGCCCTCCTAGAACCTGATCTATTAAATTCCGTTGAAATTCCTCTCTTTTTAAAGAGGGGCTAGGCGATATTTAGCAGATTGGGATTATTTTATGTCTTCAAAATTATATGCTGGCGTTGTTGCCAGTTTGAGCCTATTGCTTGCGCCCAATAGTTGGGCTGCAATTAAGGAATATCACCTGAATATCAATCAGGGCATGGTCAACGTGACAGGAAAACCTGTCAAACGCATGACGGTGAATGGCAAGTTTATTGCCCCGCTTCTGGAGTTTGAAGAGGGTGATGAGGCGGTCATCCATGTGCATAACCAACTCAAGGATCAGGACACCTCCCTGCATTGGCATGGGCTGCTTTTACCTGGCTTGATGGATGGTGTGCCTGGTTTTAATGGCTTTCAGGGGATTCAGCCACAGGGTGATTTTACCTATCGTTTCAAGGTGCGCCAAAACGGAACCTACTGGTATCACGCCCATAGTAAAGGACAGGAACAGGATGGTCTATATGGTCCGCTGGTGATTTATCCAAAAGGAAAACAGCCTGTTGCCGCACATGAAAAAGCACAACGTGACTATGTGGTGATGCTGTCGGATTTTCATGAGTCTGATAGTGTGCAGATCATGGCAAACCTGAAAAAGTCCGCCGAATATTATCAGAACCAGCGTGAAACAGTGGGCGATGTCTGGAAACAGGTGAAACAGCAAGGCTTAAAGGCAACATGGCAAGACCGTACAATGTGGAACCAGATGCGGATGCTAAAAACCGATTTATCTGATGTTACGGGTTATACCTTTTTAGTGAATGGTCAGACACCACAGCAGAACTGGACAGGTGCATTTAAAACAGGTGAGAAAGTCCGCCTGCGTTTTATCAATGCTTCAGCCATGTCTTTTTTTGATGTACGTATTCCAGATTTAAAAATGACGGTGGTGAGTGCCGATGGTCAGCCTGTCCAACCTTTACCAGTAGATGAATTTCGGATTGGTGCGGCAGAAACCTATGATGTGATGGTCGAGCCAACGCAGGCAAATTATCAAATTCAGGCAGAGTCGATTGACCGTGCTGGTTTTGCGATTGCATCACTGCAAAACGAAATGTTTCCAAAACAGCAAAAGCTTGAAATGCCGAAAGCCCGTCCGCGTGCACTATTGACCATGGATGATATGGGACATGGACAAATGGATATGGGCAAAATGGATCATGGCTCACATCAGCAAATGAACATGGAACATCATTCACATGACCAGATGCAGATGTCAGCATCGGCAATGTCTGAGCATAGCCAGCACCAATCTATGGCATCTTCTGAAAAAGATCAGCCTGATACCGTACAGGGTTGGGCCAATGCCTCCACACCAGCAGGGCATAAGGCGTTGCAGTATGCCGACCTGAAATCATTAACACCCCAAGCTGATACCCGTCCTGCTGAAAGAGAGTTGCTGATCCGTCTTGGCGGTACGATGGAGCGTTATATCTGGACGATTGATGGCAAGAAGTTCAGTGACAAGGACTTTGCTCCTTTAAAGGTGAAATATGGCGAACGTATCCGCCTAAAATTTGTCAATGACAGCATGATGGCCCACCCAATGCATTTGCATGGCATGTTTATGCAACTGGAAAATGGCCAGTCTGCACAGGACATGCCAAACAAGCACACAATAATCGTACCGCCAAGCAAGACAGTGACCGCCATGCTGACTGCGGATGAGTTGGGCGAATGGGCAATTCATTGCCACCTGCTATACCACATGAGTGCAGGCATGATGAGCAAGCTGATCGTGGCAAATGTTGATGACACAAAAACGCCGATGCAAACGCCTGTTCAGTCTTCTCAAGGAGAAAGCCATGTACATCATTAAGCCAACTCCTGAAATGAAACGCCATGTACCCTTATTGCTGATGGGTGGAATGATGTGCTGCCTGAGTGTCGTG
Source organism: Acinetobacter sp. (assembly GCA_046347365.1). Lineage (GTDB taxonomy): Bacteria > Pseudomonadota > Gammaproteobacteria > Pseudomonadales > Moraxellaceae > Acinetobacter. The sequence goes on from JAXMGF010000002.1 coordinate 40,491, forward strand.
ACTTATGCACATGAAGATCATAATCACATGACAGATGAACAGTCCGTTATGCAGATGGATGCATCATCAGCAATCCAACATGAACAACATCAAATTGTCCCTGTAAGGCTAAAAGTTGACCATACACAGCATGATCACCACCGTGAACATGGTGGGCAGATGTATCAGGCCACCAGTCTGGAGAATGCGTGGACGGTGGATGATCATGGTCGGGGCAGTGCCAGCAGCAAACTGAAAACTTGGATAGGCACAGATGAAAACAAGATTTTCATTAAGGCGCATGTGGAAAAGGCAGAATCCGAGCAGACACAAACCGATGCAATGGCTTTATATAGCCGTAATATTGCTGACTTTTGGGATGTACAGGTGGGTGTTCGCCACCAATATCAACCTGAACAATCGCAAGATAAAAATCACTGGAGTACCGTAGTCGGCTTACATGGTTTGGCCCCCTATTTCTTTGAAACCGAAGCCTATCTCTATGCAGGGCAGGATCAACGCTGGCAGTTTAGTCTGGAAACCAGCCGTGATGTACTGTTTACCCAGAAATTGATTGCACAGCCTTATTTCAATGCGGATCTGGTTTTAAATGATCAATCAACATATGCACAAAAATCAGGTGTGTCCAAACTGCAAACAGGCGTTCAGATTCGCTATGAAATCATTGACATCCTCCCCGACCTAAAGGACGCAAACTGCATGGCAATGGCCAGGAAACAACTATAGTGCGTTTTTAAAGTTCTAGCTTTGATTTCACAGATGCTTACAATGGATATTTTTGCGTTGATCAGGCTGTTTTGCAACTTATGATTAAGTGAGCACATAACTAGACAAAAAATCCTTAACAACAAGTTATGGCTAAAAACTTCCTAAACTGCGTTATAAAAAAGGGAGACCTTGCCTATGCCTATCATAAAGGTAACAAGCAAACTGCATGGCAAATGGCTTCAGGGCATGAGCAAGGCGGGCTATATGGTGCGGGGCTTACTTTAAAGTTCTGATACTCCGTCTAAAATGTCACTTCACTGAGATACTGTTGGTTTATACTGGCAGTATCTTTTTTGAGTCATTCATGGTGCATAAATGGCTTTAGAACAACAAGACAGGCAAATAACAGATCATGCAAATCAAGGGGTAAATTCAAGAGAAAAACCTCAAGCTTCTTTTCAGTCACAAGCAGGATTCATTTCAGCAAATGGCAGCATGAATGTCAGTTTTTACTATATTCCCCATATGAGCAGTGTGGTGGAAGCAACGCGTGTACGCAAGGCATTAGTTCCGTTTGTGGATTTATTGATTGAGCATAGTATTGATCTGGATGCACGTCATTTAACCCTCTACCATCATCTACCGATTGATGAGGTTACCGCTGCCTTGCAGCGCCTGAGTCTGGGGGCTGAACTACAACAAACCATGTCCCATTATGAACCTGTGGAAATCGCGTCATTTCAGCAGGAAAAGACAGATTCATTCAATCAGAACAAGAACTCTACAGAAAACCAGCTCAACCCCATTCAACAATTTTTGTATGCCGCTTTGGAAAAGCTTAGGCAATGGATCAAGATATTACAAGGTAAAAAGGATCAATAATATGCCAAGATGGATGTATGGCTTGCTGGGACTGGCTTTGGCATGGCTGGTCTGGACCAATCTGCTTAAACCCGCTCCAAATGTGAGTCAAATTACGACCCAGCAAGGTGTACAGGTGATGGCACTGGAAAACTATGAGGGTTCATTTCGTGTATTGGGACGGGAAGACTACAATCTAGGCCGTGAAGCAGAATTTTCCCCTATGGACATTGCAGTGGGTTGGGGTGAAATGGCAAATCCACAGGTGTATAAGCAGATTGACATTTCCCAGAGTAACCGTTGGTATCACTGGCGTATTGACCATGAACCACCGATTTCGTTTAGGGAAATTGAAACACACAGTGCCAACATGCATTTAGTTCCAGCAGATGCCTATGTGGCATCGCAAATGAAGAAAATTAAAAAGGATGATCTGGTCTACCTCAAAGGTGCATTAATCGAAATTCAGGCACCCGATGGGTGGCGCTGGAAAAGTTCCTTGTCCCGTGAGGATACAGGCAATGGTGCTTGTGAATTGATGCGTGTGGACAGCATCATTTGGCAATAGAATATACAGAATAACAGTTTATGCTTTTCAAAAGCTTAGGCAATATAGATACATAACAATTCACATAACTATACATTTTACAGTAAACTTCTGGGCTGGGAGGACGACCTCCCCAGAAAAGAATCACGTTGGGACGACCCAACCATGAAACAAGATGAATGTAAAAATGGCGTGGGCAATTTTAATTTTGGCAGGTGTTTTTGAAGTCATTTGGGCATACTCAATGAAAATGTCTGAGGGCTTCACACGTCTCACCCCAAGTGTGGTTACGATCATTTTTATGATTTTAAGTGTGGTGTTGCTTTCAATGTCGATGCGAACACTTCCGCTTGGAACGGCATATACCATTTGGACGGGAATTGGCGCGATAGGTTCATTTGTTGTTGGTATCATGGTTTTAAATGAACCAATGACTGCGATGCGAATGATTGCTGCAATATTAATTGTATCTGGTTTAATGTTGATGAAATTGTCATCAAATTAATGGTTTAAGGAGAGTGTAATGCAACTGGTGTATATGTATATGGACTCTCCTGTAGGCGCATTAAAACTGGTTGCTCATGATCAGGCTCTGGTCGCGGTGATGTGGGACAATGAAGACCATAAACGGGTACGCTTGGCGGAACTGATTGAGAATATCCAGCATCCGCTGCTGCTAAAAGTGAAACAACAACTAGAACAATACTTTGCAGGACAACGCCAGCAGTTTAATCTGCCACTAGATTTTCAGGGCACGGATTTTCAGCAACAGGTCTGGCAGGCTTTATTGACCATTCCTTATGGGGAAACTCGTAGTTATAAAGATATTGCACTTCAGATTGGCAATGAAAAAGCAGTTCGTGCGGTTGGTGCTGCCAATGGTAGAAACCCAATTTCAATTATTGCACCATGCCATCGGGTGATTGGTTCTGGTGGGGCTTTGGTGGGTTTTGCAGGTGGTCTGGATAAGAAGCAGATTTTATTGAGTTTGGAACAGGTTCAAATTCAATAAACTGTATCGCTGATACTCGATTTTAATCGCCTTTTGGAATAAGCTTAAGCCTTTCATAACAAGTTGAATGGGTATTTAAAAATGGCTGTTGGTGACGTAACGATGCCGCTAATGCATGTGGTGCAGGGTGTGAAAATTGGCTCAACTGAGGCGTATGTACGTTATCCAAACCGACGCGATCTGGTCATTTTTGAATTTGCCGAGGGTTCAAATGTTGCGGGTGTGTTTACCCAAAGCGCATTTGCCGCTGCACCTGTTCTACTCAGTAAAAAACATCTGGCTGAAAGTACTTCACAACAGCAGCCACGCTATCTGATTATTAATACAGGCAATGCCAATGCTGCCACAGGGACAATCGGTTATAAAAATGCGGAGGCAACCTGTGCCAAACTGGCTGAACTGACAGGTGTGCAAAGCAGTCAAATTCTGCCATTTTCAACAGGCGTAATTGGTGAGCAACTTCCAATTGAACGTTTGCTGCAAGGCATTCAGCCTGCATTGAATGACTTAAATGCGGACCGTTGGGCTGATGCCGCATCAGGCATTATGACCACAGACACCACACCAAAAGGGGCATCTGAGCAGTTTGAGCTGGATGGTGTGACCTATACCATGACAGGGATTAGTAAAGGTGCAGGCATGATTCGCCCGAACATGGCGACCATGTTGAGTTTTGTGGCAACCGATGCGCCGATTAGCCGTGAAATGGTACAGCGGTTACTGCAAACCACAGTTGAGCATTCATTTAACCGCATTACCATTGATGGCGATACCTCCACCAATGACTCCTGTATTTTTGTCGCCACAGGTCTGGCAGGTGGTGCGGAAATTACCACTCAGGATGATCCACGTTACCAACAGGTACTGGATGTGCTTGCCCGTATTATGAATCGTCTGGCGCAGTTGATTGTGCGTGATGGTGAGGGTGCGACCAAGTTCATTACCGTTCAGGTTGAGGGTGGGGCAAATACTCAGGAATGTTGTGATGTTGCCTATAGTGTGGCTGAGTCACCATTGATCAAAACCGCATTGTTCGCCTCCGATCCAAACTGGGGCCGTATTGTGATGGCGATTGGCAAGGCAGGTGTACCGAATCTGGACAGCAGCAAGGTGCAGGTCTGGCTGGGTGATGTACAAATCTGTCTGGATGGTGGTGCAAACCCAGATTATACCGAGGAAGCAGGTGCAGCCGTCATGGCTGAAAAGGAAATTACCATTCGTATTGACCTTGGTCGTGGTACAGCCAAAGACACCGTGTATACCTGTGACTTTTCTTACGACTATGTAAAAATTAATGCCGATTATCGCTCGTAAATATGCGGTATAATAAAGCCTCCACAGTGAGGCTTTTTTTATAAGCTGGTATGTGGATAGTGTGATATTAACTAAATGCTCACCAAGATACCCACGTTATAAGTTTGCAGCGATGCAAGCACGCAGGATAGAGAAGACGCTTTATGAATGATGCGAATTTAATTGCGAACGAAGCCAAAAATATTGTGCAGGCGCATTTAGATCGTTTGGGCGAGCCAAAGGACAATAGTCTTAGCCCAGAAGTGAAACAAGAAAAGTTTGCCCAAATTGCAGCTGAGTTGAAAAAGCGAAATGCAGTGCTGGTGGCGCACTATTACTGTGATCCTGAAGTGCAGGAGCTTGCAGAACTGACAGGTGGCTGTGTTTCTGATTCATTGGAAATGGCACGTTTTGGTCGTGATCATCCTGCAACAACTCTTGTGGTGGCAGGCGTAAAGTTTATGGGTGAAACCTCTAAAATCTTATCACCAGAAAAAACAGTGTTGATGCCAACTTTGGAAGCCACTTGTTCACTGGATTTGGGTTGTCCTGTAGATGAGTTTTCAGCGTTCTGTGATCAGCATCCTGATCATACCGTGGTGGTGTATGCCAATACCTCGGCGGCTGTAAAAGCACGTGCCGATTGGGTGGTGACTTCAAGTTGTGCCGTAGAAATTATTGAACATCTGGATAGCTTGGGCGAAAAGATTATCTGGAGCACCTGACCAACATTTAGGTCGCTATATCCAGAAGAAAACTGGTGCAGATATGCTGCTTTGGGATGGTGCCTGTATCGTGCATGAAGAATTCCGTGCCCGTGGTATTGCGCAAATGAAAGCGCTCTATCCAGATGCAGCGGTATTGGTTCATCCTGAATCACCTGAATCGGTGGTGGAAATTGCCGATGCTGTTGGGAGTACCTCGCAATTGATCAAGGCTGCGCAGACACTTCCACATAAACAAATGATCGTGGCAACCGACCGTGGCATTTTCTATAAAATGCAGCAGGCCGCACCTGATAAAGAATTATTTGAAGCACCGACCGCAGGCGAGGGTGCAACCTGCCGTTCATGTGCGCATTGTCCGTGGATGGCAATGAACGAACTGGATGGGATTTTGCATGTGTTACAGCATGGTGATCAGGAAATACACGTTGATCCAGCCCTGGCTGAACGTGCCAAATTACCTTTAGATCGAATGTTGAACTTTAGCGCTTCGCTAAAGCGTTAAAATGCTTGTTAAATATACATTTGATAAGGAAAAATCATTTTTTTTAAAACTAGGTGTTGACGTGATGCAACGTCAAGCCTAGAATGCACACCGTACCGCACGATGTGCGATACAATAAAAGCTGAGAAATCGGAGCATAGCACAGCCTGGTAGTGCACCTGGTTTGGGACCAGGGGGTCGTAGGTTCGAATCCTACTGCTCCGACCATTTAAAATAATGTTGTAAAACATTGCTTTAAAATCGGCGAAGTATCGCTTGATAATATTATCATCGTTATGCGCCTGTAGCTCAGTTGGATAGAGCATCCGCCTTCTAAGCGGATGGTCACAGGTTCGAATCCTGTCAGGCGCGCCATTTGGCAGCTTGGTATATAGAACCAAAAATATGTTATGGTGGATGTAGCTCAGTTGGTAGAGCCCTGGATTGTGATTCCAGTTGTCGCGGGTTCGAATCCCGTCATTCACCCCACATTCGGAGCATAGCACAGCCTGGTAGTGCACCTGGTTTGGGACCAGGGGGTCGTAGGTTCGAATCCTACTGCTCCGACCATCATCCTAGAGATGAGATAAAATACCGCTAATAAAGCGGTTTTTTTACGTCTGAATTTTATTATAGCTGAATACGTAATTTATCATTACACCTAAAACCATAGGAAATCAGGTTTTACAGATGTTTCCATGTACTAATATTTTTAGAATTGAGCTATACATCGCAGAGCATGACAAGTTTGGTGTAGTGGAAAGGTTGGGAGAGGTGTCGTGAAGTTTGAGTTTATGAGTTATTCGGTGATTGCCATGAGGCTTCAAGCAGACTAAGAAAAATGGCAGAAAACTCAATAGGAATTGATGGTGATATTTTGCTTGAATCCGACCAAAATTAAAAAATAGGCATGGGGTTCAGTGGATGCTTACAATACACTTGTGTTTATTAAACAAGAAAACCGCCACTAATGGCGGTTTTCTTATCAATGACAACTCATGTGTCGCGTGGTGTAGATTAAACTTACCAGCTTAACGCACCACCAGTCTGATAATCCGTTACCCGCGTTTCAAAGAAGTTCTTCTCTTTACGCAAGTCCATCATCTCAGACATCCACGCAAATGGATTGGTCACGCCAGCAAACTGCTCTGGTAAACCAAGCTGAGACAAACGACGGTTACAGATGAACTTCAAGTATTCTTCCATCATGCTGGCATTCATGCCCAATACACCACGCGGCATAGTGTCACGCGCATACTCGATTTCAAGCATGGTACCTTCAAGAATCATTTGAATCACTTCCTGTTGGAACTCATTTGTCCAAAGGTGAGGGTTCTCAATCTTAATCTGGTTGATCATGTCGATACCAAAGTTCAGGTGCATTGACTCATCACGCAAAATGTACTGGAACTGCTCAGCAACACCGTTCATCTTGTTACGGCGGCCCATACTCAAAATCTGGGTAAAGCCACAGTAGAAGAAAATGCCTTCAAGCACGCAGTAGAATGCGATCAGGTTACGCAATAAACGCTGGTCGTTTTCAGGTGTTCCTGTATGGAACGTTGGGTCACATAAAGACTGGGTGTATTGCAAACCCCAAGATGCCTTACGTGCCACACTTGGAATTTCACGGTACATGTTAAACACTTCACCTTCGTCCATACCTAAAGATTCGATACAGTATTGGTAGGCATGGGTATGAATCGCTTCTTCAAATGCTTGACGCAAAATGTATTGGCGGCATTCAGGATTTGTAATATGACGATAAATCGCCAAAACTAAGTTGTTCGCAACCAATGAATCTGCTGTTGAGAAGAAACCTAAAGAACGCATAACAATCGTACGCTCATCTTCGGTCAAGCCATTTTCAGACTTCCAAAGTGCGATATCGTGGTTCATGTTCACTTCTTGTGGCATCCAGTGGTTTGCACACCCGTCCAAGTATTTTTGCCAAGCCCACTCATATTTGAATGGCACAAGCTGGTTTAAATCCGCACGGCAGTTGATCATGGCCTTGTCATCAACCTGTACACGCTGTGCGCCCATTTCCAGTTCTTCCAGACCTGGCGCAACGTCAAGATGTTCTAGGGCTTCAGATGCTCTAGCCAGCGAATCGGTTGGATTTGTTGATCTGATGGTACTGGTTCCAGTGGGTTGTGCAACTGCCACGCGCGGCGATGGTTGCTCTGAATCAGGTACCACTTGCGTATCAACCGTTTTTTGCGATTCGAGGGACGCAGACTTGTGTTCAGGTGCAGTCGGTTTTTGCGTATCATCTTCAAAATCGTCCCAGCTAAGGATAGACATAATTTATCTCACTCTAATCTTAATTTATTTATGTGACAGTTTTAAACACTAAAACATAGATCAGGCACAGCAATACCATCACTCCAACTGTTAATCCCAACATGTTTTTTAAATGTTTAAGATTGACTGGAGAGGGAAGTGAGTTGGGGGTTAATAATTTGCCTGTTTCATCATAAACAGCCACAGCCCTTGCGCCACTCGCTAACCCTAATTCCTGCAATGCCCGTATTTCGATCTGTGTTAAGCCTGCTTCTGTTCGTTCCATAGCCTGAATAAACATAATGGGTGCTGAATCTAAAAAGCTAAATTTGCCTTGTTTTATCAGCTTTGTCAGTGTCTCTTCAGCTATGCTGTAGTCGTCCAATAAAGAGCGTGGATGTGAAAAGGAAGCGGACTCAGCCATTTGCCCTGTAACAGAGGAAGCAGCAAGTACCATACGATTTATATAAATCTGTATGAGCACTGCATTTGAATTAGCATATTTTTCTAAATCAAGTTGAAGTGTCATCTTATCTTCCTAAGCAATCACTTTATCGATCTTGCCTTTGCTGCTGTTTACGAATAGCTAAAAATGCATAGACCATTGGTACATAAAAGAAAATAAAGGCAAAAATTAAAACACCTAGTCCTAATATATAGTTATTGCTCATAATCTTTGCCTCTTTCCTTTAAATCTTAAATAAACCCTACTTTATTTAAGAAGGGTTTCTCCAGGATCTAACTACTGACAAGCCTCACAGTCTGGATTGTCAATTGAACACGCCAATGGTACTGGCGCTGCTTGAGCAAAATCTTCATCAACAGCTGCTGCCGCCTCTGGTGCAGGAGTTGCTACAGGTGCTGCCGTAACAGTTGCAGGTTTTACTGCGTTCAATGCACCTGTGTTAATGGTCGATTTCTCTGCAGAAGTCGCACCCAATGCACGTAGGTAATAAGTCGTTTTCAGACCACGTAACCATGCCATTTTATAGGTGATGTCGTTTCTTACCATTCGCGCCAGCGATGTAAGGTTCAATGACTGTGCTTGATCGATCCACTTTTGACGACGAGATGCAGCATCAACGATCCAACGTGTATCCACTTCAAACGCGGTTGCGAAGATTGCTTTCAATTCCTCAGGAATACGTGCAATCTTTTGTACTGAACCTTCAAGTGTTTCAGATCATTTACCATCACGGTATCACAGACCACGTTCTTTTAATGCACGAACAAGGTAAGGGTTGATTACTGCAATGAATTCACCTGAAAGTTAGATTTCACATACAAGTTTTGGAATGTCGGCTCAATCGACTGAGACACACCACAAATGTTTGAAATGGTTGCCGTTGGTGCAATCGCCATTACATTTGAGTTACGCATACCATCTTTTTGAACTTTGGCACGTAAGCTATCCCAATCCAAACGTTGAGTACGATCAACTTCGAACATACGTTCAGGACGTGATTTAGCAACTAACTCTAAAGAGTCGATTGGTAGGATGCCTTGATCCCACAATGAACCTTTAAATGTTGAGTAAGCACCACGTTCAAGCGCAAGATCGCTTGATGTTTGAATTGCGTAGTAACTGATCACTTCCATAGATTCATCGGCAAAATCAACTGCTGCATCTGAACCGTAGGCGATGCCCATTTCATAAAGTGCATCCTGGAAGCCCATGATACCCATACCGACAGGGCGATGCTTTAAATTCGAGTTTTTCGCTTGTGGTACAGCGTAGTAGTTAATGTCGATTACGTTATCGAGCATGCGTACCGCAGTTTTAATCGTGCGAGCTAATTTCTCACGATCTAACACTCCACCTTGAACGTGTTGTACTAGGTTAATCGAACCCAAGTTACAAACAGCGATTTCATCTTGGCTTGTGTTCAATGTAATTTCAGTACACAAGTTTGATGAGTGCACCACGCCAACATGTTGTTGTGGTGAACGTAAGTTACATACGTCTTTGAATGTGATCCACGGATGGCCTGTTTCAAATAACATCGAAAGCATTTTGCGCCACAAATCTTTTGCACGGATTTTCTTGTGCAACATGTTTTGTTCTTTTGCTACTGCTTCGTAATGCGTATAACGTTCAGCAAACTCAGCACCTGTTAGATCGTGTAGATCAGGTGTTTCTGAAGGTGTAAATAATGTCCATTCAGCATCTTCAAATACACGTTGCATGAATAAATCAGGAACCCAGTTCGCTGTATTCATGTCGTGAGTACGACGGCGGTCATCCCCTGTGTTTTTACGTAGCTCTAGAAATTCTTCGATGTCTAAGTGCCAAGTTTCTAAGTACGCACAAACCGCACCTTTACGCTTACCACCTTGGTTAACAGCAACTGCGGTATCATTCGCTACTTTAAGGAATGGAACAACACCTTGAGACTTACCATTTGTACCTTTGATATATGAGTTCAAAGCACGTACAGGTGTCCAGTCATTACCTAAACCACCAGCCCATTTAGAAAGCATTGCGTTGTCACGCATCGCACCATAAATGTCATATAGGTCATCACCAATTGTTGTTAAATAACAGCTTGATAATTGTGGGCGTAATGTACCTGAGTTAAATAGCGTTGGCGTAGATGCCATGTAATCGAAGCTAGATAATAAGTTATAGAACTCGATTGCACGGTCTTCTTTGTTTTCTTCATTGAGTGCGAGACCCATTGACACACGCATAAAGAATAATTGTGGTAATTCAAAACGTACGCCATTTGAATGAATGAAGTAACGATCGAATAAAGTTTGTAGACCTAGATAGGTAAATTGATTTGAGCGTTCAGGTTGAATCGCTGCTGATAATTTAGCAAGGTCAAAATTAAGAAGATCAGGAGATAAAAGATCAAGCTCGATCCCTTTCTTCAAGAAAGGTTCTAAAGCATCGCTTTCCAGGGTATCGGTTGCTAAACCTAAAAACTCAAGACCTGTGCTCACCAGTTCATTACACAACAAACGTGCAGTCACATAAGTATAGTTTGGCTCTTGTTCGATACGCGTACGAGTCGCCATCATCATCGTTGTTGCGATGTCACTTTCTTTTACGCCGTTATAGAGGTTCTTAACGGTTTCATCGACAATGGCCTGAACATCAATCCCTTCAAGACCCGCACTTGCAGTTTCAATCGTTGCTGTAAGCGCACCCAGGTCCAATGGCTGGAGTTGACCATTGGCATCAGTAATCTGTAGGGTAGGATGATGGTTCGCACCTGCCTGCTGACGGGCGGTGGCACGCTGTTCACGGTAAATCACGTACGCACGGGCAACCTTTTGCTCGCCTGTGCGCATCAACGCCAATTCAACCTGGTCCTGAATCTCTTCAATATGAATTGTGCCGCCTGACGGTAAACGGCGGTTAAAGGTATTCAGCACCATTTCTGTGAGTTGCTCAATACGGTCATGGATACGACTTGAGTCGGCTCCCTGCTGACCTTCAACAGCTAAAAAGGCTTTTCCAATCGCAACAGAAATCTTCTCGGCATTAAATGTCGCGATTTCTCCAGTGCGCTTAATAACCTGAATTTGGCCAGGTGTGGAAGTGATGATGCTCATGTCAGCATAGCTCCATTATCATCTATTTTTATGTTCATAGACCGTTTGAACCGTGCACAAAATATGCCACGATGTTTGAGGGATAAACACAATACTTAGTGGTTAAAGTTTATTTTCAACACAAGATACGGGATTTTTAACAGCAGATCAATCTTGACATTTTACTAAAGTTTTTTTTGTGTTTTAACTGCTGTATTCACAGGCACATAGCATAGCAAAGGGCTTTAAAAAGACGTATAGATAACTCTGTGGATAACTCAAAAAACAGACACTTAAATTATTTCGGAAGCGCAAAGAAACAAATTGTTTAATACTGGTACAAAATTTATACTCAATATCCATGTTGTTTATAACAAGCCTGTAATTCTGAAAAAGACATTAAAATTCATCATATTAATAAAAATATAACAAAACTGGGTGGACGTGTATCAGTTTGGTGAACGACCCCTTGTTTACAATGTAAACGTGTGTATATTGCAAATCATAAACCAATGTATCTGTAAGATTATTAGGGGCAAATAAATGAGCCAAGAAGAAAAGTTACCAAAGATTTTGATCGTTGAAGATGACGAACGTTTAGCACGCTTAACCCAGGATTATTTAATCCGTAACGGTTTGGAAGTTGGGGTTGAAACTGATGGTAATCGTGCCATTCGTCGTATTATCAGTGAGCAGCCTGATTTAGTGGTATTGGATGTGATGTTGCCTGGGGCGGATGGTCTAACCGTTTGTCGTGAAGTGCGTCCACACTATCATCAACCGATCCTGATGCTGACCGCACGTACTGAAGATATGGATCAGGTGCTAGGTCTGGAAATGGGTGCAGATGACTATGTTGCAAAACCTGTGCAGCCGCGCGTGTTGTTGGCGCGTATTCGTGCTTTATTACGCCGTACCGACAAAGTGACTGAAGATGAAGTCGCACAGCGCATTGAATTTGATGATTTAGTGATTGATAACGGTGGTCGTTCTGTGACCCTGAATGGTGAACTGGTTGATTTCACCAGCGCGGAATATGACCTGTTATGGTTGTTGGCTTCAAATGCGGGCCGTATCCTTTCCCGTGAAGACATCTTTGAGCGTTTACGTGGCATTGAATACGATGGTCAGGACCGTTCAATTGACGTGCGTATCTCCCGTATCCGTCCAAAAATTGGTGATGATCCAGAAAATCCAAAGCGTATCAAGACCGTTCGTAGCAAGGGTTATTTGTTCGTCAAGGAAACCAATGGTATGTAATTACATTCATCATTGAAACCTGGGTAGGGGCGAAGTTCGCCTAATATTCATTTTGATATTGAGTCAGCGCATTAATTCACTCGGGCTATTTTCTTTATGGTAAGTCGAGTACTGAAAAACAGCATATTCTTGCGTATTTATGCTGGACTGGTGGTTTTGGTCGTTGTGGTGGCGGTATTCTGTTATTTGCTGGTGCAGATCATCAACTACCAACGGGCGCAGGAATATCGTGAATCCCTGACAGATGGTATTTCCTATGTCATCAGTGAGGGCGTGGCTCGCCAACCAGAAAAACAGCAAAAGCTGGACTGGATTTCAGATGCTTCCAATTTGCTGGAGCTTCCCATCTACTACGTTGATGCGGCGCGGGTGGAGCTTTCCCGTACCGAGCGAAAGCGGATTGCCGAACAAAAGTCTGTGGTTCGTTACGATGCCAATAACGGTATCGGTTATATCATTATTGGCTTGAAAGACGATCCCAAACATTTTCTCTACATTAAGGTGGATAAAATAGGTGAACGGCAGATGAAAGCGCTGCCGATTTTTGTGCTGGACTACCTGATTTTCTATCCAGGGCAAGAACGTGAATATCTGGAAAAAATTAAAAAGCACTTCTATTATCCGATTGATATTTTAGATATTCGTGAGATTAATCTCGATTCAGAGCAAATTGGTCGTTTACGCCAAGATCAAAGTGTCCTGTTGTATAAGGACAGTGCGACTGTTCGAGGCACAACCATTTCGATTGTTTCACCGATGCCGAATCATCCAGCACAAGTTTTGGTCTTAGGTCCAGTTCCGATGTTCAACTGGATGCCTTTTCAGCTTGCGGCTGGTATTACCTTATTTAGCTTGTTCTTGCTGAGTCTTGGGGTGTATGGATTGATTCTGCCTTTGGAGCGCAAAATCCGTCAGGTTCGTCATGCCCTGAATAAAATGAAGTCAGGCGACCTGTCATTGCGTGTCCCGATAGAGGGAAGTGATGAAATGGCAAATCTGGCATCAAGTTATAACAATATGTCAGACCATATCCAGCGCCTGATTGAGGCACAGCGGGAATTGATGCGCGCGGTTTCGCATGAGCTGAGAACGCCTGTGGCCCGTATCCGTTTTGGTATGGAGATGCTGGCGGAAGAGGACGACTACAGTTACCGTATTCAGCAGGTGGAAATGATTGACAAGGATATTGAGGCGCTCAATACCCTGATTGATGAGATCATGACCTATGCCAAACTGGAGCAGGGCACACCATCGCTTGATTTTGAAGACCTTGTGTTGGTCGAGGTGCTGGATCAGGTGGTAATGGAGACTGAGGCACTCAAAACCAGAAAGAAATTGAACTGATTGCGCCACCTCTGGCATTGCGTGTTGATGCCGAGCGCCGTTACCTGCATCGTGTGGTACAGAACCTTGTAGGCAATGCGGTGCGCTACTGTGACAACAAGGTGCGTATCAGTGGTGGTGTGCGTGCTGATGGCAAGGCTTATGTGTGTGTGGAGGATGATGGTCCAGGGATTCCAGAGCAGGAGCGCTCTCGCATTTTTGAGGCGTTTGCGCGTCTGGACGATAGCCGTACCCGTGCATCGGGTGGCTATGGTTTAGGCCTTTCGATCGTGAGCCGTATCGCCTACTGGTTTGGTGGTGAGATTCAGGTTGACCAAAGCCCAAACTTGGGTGGGGCGCGTTTTGTCATGACCTGGCCAGCCAAACGTTATAAACAAAGCGGTAAAAATAAAATCTAGATTTCGGGCATTAGGATTTTATAAGAAACCAAAGCCATTATGGCTTTGGTAAAGTGTATGGCTTAAAACTTGGATAGATTGACTTACTCTTTATTCATGCACAGATGGATCAGGTTCAATCAATGGCTGTCCTGAGCGTAAACCATTAAGCGCATCCGTATTAAAGTCAATCAACAGTGAATTGTTCTTAATATCAATTTTATAGCTTTTGATGAGTGCCTGATCTCCATTGAGGGTTTCTACCTTGTAACTATCGGCAATATTGAGAATACTTTCTAGATTGGTTGTAGTCGCCGCAAAATCCTCTCTAAATACTTCGTATATGTCTCTTAAATCAAAAATCGCGTTGTCAGCATCTGGATGTTTTCGAACATAATTTTCTATATGGCGCATCAGTAGTTGTGAAAAAAAGAAATAATCCGAGTCGTGGGTGTATTCTAGAAGCATATTTTTCTCCTTGTTTGCTTCTTTTAGAATACTCATCTATTGCGTCGGCTGTGTATAAAGATAATTAAATTATTTTGCTGAATTGCAACATATTATGTCGAAATGACCACCCAATTTCGGCCCTGTCTTTTTGCCTGATAAAATGCATCATCCGCTTGATTGAATAAATGCTTCATCGCTTGATGGTTCTTAGGCATGCAAATACACAGGCCAATGCTGAGCTGGATGAAAAAATGCCGTTGTTGATCAATTGAAATAGCGGTTTGGCTCATGTGCTGGCGAATCTGTTCAGCACAGGCGTAGGCAGCCTAAAGGCTGGTGTCTGCCATAAAAATGGTGAACTCCTCGCCACCCAAACGTCCGAGCAGGTTATTCGGTCTAAGCTGTACCTGAATGGTTTGGGGTTTAAACGCTTTAAGTCGTTGCCTGAACGCTGCAAAGGCGGGTACGCTTAGCCAACAATCGCACCGATAAAGCTGGTGGGCGCCATGTTTGTGGAGGACGCTTCAGTAACTCTAACAAAACCGAGTTGGCAGGGTTAAATGAAGCCAGAAAAGTTAAGTGTGTCGTGTCAACTTTTTATTATATAAAATTTGTTTAAATTTTCAGCATAAATTTGTATCAATGCAATGATTTAGTTCATGCTGCCATGTTTTTGGGCATAGGGAATGGAATTCGAATGTTTTAGAGTACAGATAAAGAAAAAAATGATTGATATGTAATACTTGATTTGATAATTCGATTTTTAAGGGTGAATTGGCAGTGATCTGGTAGAGAACTGTAAATTTATGGACAAAATCATCCTAAAGACTAAAGCGCTTCAACTAGCATGAGAAATTAGAAATCAGGTACAATTGGCGGGATTAATTTTGTGTTTGGTGTATTTGAAGGCCAATACATACATTCTTTGTTAAAAATAGGCCTGCCAGGAGTTATCCCCGCATGAGTGCCATTACTCCATACGATTGGGCGATTATCGCCTTCGTGATCGGCGTTACATTTCTTTGCGTTTTTATGCTTACAGTTCCCTTACTCCTCGGGGGTAAAGCATGGGGGCGTGCGAAGCAAGAGCAGTTTGAATCAGGTGTAGTTGGTGCGGGCGGTGCTCGTATCCGCTTGTCAGCCAAATTCTATTTAGTTGCAATTTTCTTCGTTGTCTTTGACTTGGAAGCTCTTTACCTCTACGCATGGTCGACATCAGTTCGTGAAGTAGGTTGGTTTGGATTTACCACGGTCGTTATTTTTGTTGTGGATCTTTTGATCGCTTTGGTTTATGCAATTTCTGTAGGCGCGCTGAATTGGGCACCTGTAGATCGTCGTAAATCTGCTGGTGTGACAACAAAAATTGGTTCACCGAATATGAATATTGCTGACATTACTCGATTCAATAATATTGAAGAGCTTGTTGTCGATCCTACTGGTCATATTCCAGCACAGTCTTCTGGTCGTGTTAAGTCTAAAACACCGACTACATCATCATTTGAACAGGAGTAAGTCGGGATGAAATATACTTTAACCCGTGCGAATCCAGATGCCGATCAGTATCCATTACAAGATCGTCAAATCGTAACTGATCCTCTTGAGGAAGAAGTGAATAAAAGTGTGATGATGACACGTCTTGAAGATGTGTTGCATACCGCAGTGAACTGGGGGCGTAAAAACTCTTTATGGCCTTTTAACTTCGGTACATCATGCTGTTATGTTGAATATGCGACGACTTTAACTGGTGTACATGACTTGTCTCGTTTTGGTGCTGAGGTTATTCGTGCTTCACCACGTCAAGCAGATTTAATGATTGTTGCAGGAACCTGCTTTGTCAAAATGGCACCTGTAATTCAACGTTTGTATGAACAAATGCTTGAGCCTAAATGGGTCATCTCTATGGGTGCTTGTGCGAACTCTGGTGGTATGTACGACATCTATTCTGTTAGTACAAGGTGTCGATAAAATTATTCCTGTTGATGTGTACATCCCAGGTTGCCCACCTCGTCCAGAAGCATTGATCCAAGCATTGATGTTACTTCAAGACCAAATTCAACTAGAGCGCCGTCCACTTTCAGCGGTGATTGGTGATGATCTTCAGCCTGTGTATAAGCCAAAGATGATGCCAGAACGCGATCGTAAAAATGCGGAACGTATTGCGGTGAAAAACTTACGCTCTATGGATGAAATTAAATAATTTGAACGATGAATTGTGATATGTCTGAAGAGACATGATCATCGGGAAAATTGCCAGAATTTGTATTAAATAGGAAGCCAAGCCAATGGCTGAAACTGACATTGCTATGCCAGAGTCAACGCAAGTTGATTCACGCCCAGCATTTGCAATCGTAGAAGAGCTCAAAACCAAATTTGGTGAGAACTTCTATGTGCAGGCGACTTTTGAAGAGTTTCCAACAGTCTGGGTTGAGCGCGCACGCGTGCAAGAAGTCCTTATGTTCTCGTAAAGTGGAACGTCCTTATGTAATGCTGTTTGACTTATCTGCGGTTGATGAGCGTTTACGTGTTCACCGTGATGGTTTACCAGCATCAGACTTTACTGTGTTTTATCACTTGTTATCGCTTGAGCGTAATAGTGATATTCGTATTAAAGTTGCATTAAATGAAAATGATTTAAGCATCCCAACCGCAACCAATATTTGGCCAAATGCCAACTGGTACGAGCGTGAAGCTTACGATATGTTTGGTATCGATTTCGCAGGGCATCCTATGCTCCGTCGTATCTTGTTGCCAACCTATTGGGAAGGTCATCCATTACGTAAAGAATATTCTGCGCGTGCGACAGAATATACGCCGTATATGCAGAATCAAGCGAAACAGGATTTTGAACAAGAACACCTACGCTTTGTGCCTGAAGACTGGGGTCTAAAACGCGGCAATGCTGATGAAGACTTCATGTTCTTGAACTTAGGTCCTAACCATCCATCTGCACACGGTGCGTTCCGTGTGGTATTGCAGTTGGACGGTGAAGAAGTGAAAGATTGCGTACCTGATATTGGTTATCACCACCGTGGTGTGGAAAAGATGGCTGAACGTCAGACATGGCATTCATTTATTCCTTATACCGATCGTGTTGACTACTTGGGCGGTTGTGCGCAAAACATGCCTTATGTGATGGCAGTTGAGCAGCTTGCTGGTATTAAAGTACCTGAGCGTGCGCAAGTCATTCGTGTGATGTTAAACGAATTATTCCGTATCAATAACCACTTATTATTCTGTGGTACAGCGATTCAGGATGCGGGTGGTATGACCCCTGTATTCTATATGTTCGCAGACCGTCAAAAAGTCTATGACATCGTTGAAGCGATCACGGGTTACCGTATGCATCCAGCATGGTTCCGTATCGGTGGTACGGCACATGACCTTCCAAACAACTGGCAAAAACTTGTTAAAGAATTGCTAGAGTGGATGCCAAAACGTTTGAACGAGTACTACACTGCGGCACTTAAAAACTCAGTATTTATTGGTCGTACCCGCAATGTTGCGCAATACGACGCTAAATCTGCGTTGGCTTGGGGTGTGACGGGTACTGGTTTACGTGCAACGGGTATTGATTTTGATGTCCGTAAATATCGTCCATACAGTGGTTATGAGAACTTCGACTTTGATGTTCCAGTTGAGTATGAAGGCGATGCATATGCGCGTGTTTTAGTGCATTTCCGTGAAATCACTGAATCACTAAAAATCATTCAGCAGTGCTTGGATAATATGCCTTCTGGTCCATATAAAGCGGATCATCCATTGGCAGTTCCACCACCGAAAGATAAGACATTACAAGATATTGAAACCTTGATTACGCACTTCTTGAGCGTGTCATGGGGTCCTGTCATGCCTGCAGGTGAGTCATCATTTATGACTGAAGTGGTGAAAGGTGCGAGTACTTATTACTTGACTTCAGATAAGTCGACGATGAGTTACCGTACTCGTATTCGTACACCGACCTTCACACATTTGCAGCAAATGCCTTCTGTGATTAATGGCAGTTTGGTTTCTGACTTGATCATTTATTTGGCGACCATTGACGTGGTTATGGCTGACGTGGATCGCTAGGGGTAAACGATTATGATGATTTTGACTGATAAAAAACCTCGTGTGAATGTTGAAGGGATTTTGACTGCTGAAGAAATCCATGACATTGAACACCATATTGATCACTATCCATATCCACGTGCGGCATCATTGGATGCATTAAAATGCGTACAACGTCGTAATGGCTGGGTAGATGACGCTCAAATGAATGCGATTGCGCAATTGTTGACAATCAGTGTGGCAGATTTAGAGGGTGTAGCAACGTTCTATAACCGTATTTATCGCCAACCTGTAGGTCGTCATGTGATTTTGTTATGTGACTCAATTGCATGCTTCTTGATGGGTGCAGAAACTTTAGCAGAAGCATTTCAGCGAGAGTTAGGCATTCAGTATGGACAAACCACAGCAGATGGTCGTTTCACCTTGCTCCCAATTTGCTGTTTAGGCAACTGTGATAAAGGTCCAACGTTAATGATTGATGAAGATACTCACGGTTTAGTGGATGTGTCATCAGTTAAACAGTTATTGGAGAAGTATGTATGAATACTGAACCAAAACCAATTTATGGCGACGGTAATCCAGAAACTCATCCACTCACTTGGCGTTTGAGTAAGCAAGATGCTGTACGCAATGCTGATGAATACGAAGCTTTAGAAGGTTATGCAGGCTTCAAAAAAGCGCTCAGCATGCCACCAAAAGATGTACTTGACGTGATTAAAGCTGCGACAGTTAAAGGTCGTGGTGGTGCAGGTTTCCCAGCAGGAATTAAATGGTCGTTGATGGCACCGAATGATGGTGGTCCACGTTATTTGATCTGTAATGCTGATGAAATGGAACCAGGTACCTTTAAAGACCGTTTGTTGATGGAAAAACTTCCACATCAATTGATCGAAGGTATGTTGATTGCAGGTTATACCCTTGAAGCAACGCATGGTTATATCTTCATTCGTGGTGAATACATCGAAGCAGCTCAATACTTAAATGAAGCATTAGAGCAAGTTCGTGCCAAAGGTTACTTGGGTGAAAACATCCTCGGTACTGGTTGGAACTTTGAGATGTATGTTCACACGGGTGCAGGGCGTTATATCTGTGGTGAAGAAACTGCATTGATTAACTCGCTTGAAGGTCGTCGTGCCAATCCGCGTACTAAACCACCATTCCCACAAGTTGCTGGTGCATGGGGTCGTCCAACGATTGTCAACAACGTCGAAACCTACAATAACTTGCCAGCAATCATGTTGCGTGGGCCAGAGTGGTATATCAACCTTTCTGCACATAAATCCAAAGATCCAGGTACTAAGATTTATGGTGCATCAGGTAAGGTGAAATTCCCAGGACTTTGGGAACTTCCTTTTGGTACAACTGCGCGCGAAGTGATTGAAGATCATGCGGGCGGTATGCGTGACGGTCTAACACTGAAAGCATGGTTACCGGGTGGCGCATCAACAGATTTCTTGGCGGCTGAACATATTGACTTGCCAATGGACGCTGAAAGCATCATGAAAGCAGGTTCACGTTTAGGAACATGTTTGTTGATGGTGGTTGATGAAACCCAATGTATGGTCTCTGCAACGCGTAACTTAGAAGAGTTCTTTGCACGTGAATCATGTGGTTTCTGTACACCGTGCCGTGATGGTTTACCTTGGGCAGTCAAAGCGCTGAAAGCACTCGAAACAGGTACAGGTAAGAAAGAAGATATCGACCATTTACAAGAACTGACTCGTAAATTATGGATCGGTAAAACTTTCTGTGCTCACGCACCGGGTGCGATGGAGCCGCTTATGGGCGCATTAAAATATTTCCGCCATGAGTTTGAAGCAAAGGTTAAAACCCATGCTTCTGCTCTTGACGTAGAACAAGCTTAAGGAATTCGACTATGGCTACAATTCATGTCGATGGAAAATCGTATGAAGTCAATGGCTCTGAAAACTTGCTACAAGCATGTCTCAGCCTTGGTATCGACATCCCGTATTTTTGTTGGCACCCATCCTTAGGTTCTGTTGGTTCTTGTCGTCAATGTGCTGTTACGCAATATAATAATGCGGAAGATACACGTGGGCGCTTAGTCATGTCTTGTATGACACCAGCTGCTGACAATACCTTTATTTCTATTGAAGACAAAGAAGCAACAGATTTTCGTGCATCAATCGTTGAATTCTTGATGACCAATCACCCACATGACTGTCCAGTCTGTGAAGAAGGTGGTCACTGTCATTTACAAGATATGACGGTGATGACGCAACACGATCGTCGTCGCTATCGCTTCACGAAGCGTACCCATCATAACCAAGAGTTGGGTTCGTTTATTGCACATGAAATGAACCGCTGTATCGCGTGCTATCGTTGTGTACGTTACTACAAAGATTATGCGGGTGGTACAGACTTTGGTGTCTATGCCAATGCATCACGTGTTTATTTCGGTCGTCCAGAATCAGGAACTTTAGAGTCTGAATTTTCTGGTAACTTGACTGAAGTCTGTCCGACTGGTGTATTTACTGATAAGACGCATTCAGCACGTTATAACCGTAAGTGGGATATGCAATATGCACCAAGCATATGCCAAGGCTGTTCTTCAGGTTGTAACATCTCACCGGGTGAGCGTTATGGCGAAATCCGTCGTGTTGAAAACCGTTTCAATGGTTCAGTAAATCAATACTTCTTGTGTGATAAAGGTCGTTTCGGTACAGGTTATGTGAATCGTGCAGATCGTCCACGTCAACCACAGTTCCGTAATGGTGACGCTGTTACAACCGTGAGTGTGGATCAAGCACTTGATCAAGTCATTGCTCAACTAAAAGGCAAAAAAGTATTAGGTATTGGTTCACCACGCGCAAGCTTGGAATCAAACTATGTGCTACGTCAATTGGTTGGACAAGACAACTATTCAACTGGTTTGTCTCAAAAAGAGCAAAATCTGGTTGAATTAGCTGCATCAATCATGCAAACACAGGGTATTTACAACCCGAACATGCGTGAAATTGAGAGCTATGATGCAGTTCTAATCTTGGGTGAAGACTTAACGCAAACAGCACCACGTATGGCTTTATCAGTTCGCCAAGCTGCGAAAAATAAAGCGAAAGAAATGGCTGCGAAAACGCGTACTCCTGACTGGTTAGCAGAGCCTGTGCAACGTATTGGCCAAGAAGCAAAATCACCGATTTATATTCTTGCTGCAACACAAACGCGTTTAGCGGATGTTGCAACAGGTGAAGTTGTTGCATCGCCAAATGACATCGCACGTTTAGGTTTTGCTGTCGCTGCTGCGCTTAAAGGTGAAGCACTGACTGGTTTGGGTGAAGATGCAAAAGCATTTGCGCAAACCATTGCAGATACCTTGAAAGCAGCGAAAAAGCCTTTGATCATTTCAGGTACGAGTTTACAAGAACCTGCGATTATCGAAGCTGCGGCTCAAGTTGCTTTAAATCTTGGCGAAAATGCTGGTTTATCATTGACTGTTCCTGAAGTGAACTCAATGGGCTTGGCATTATTCGGTGGTTAAATTTAGAACAAGCTTGCACAAGACTATGATGCCGTAGTTGTGGTTGAAAATGATCTAACTCGTCGTTTGCCAGTCGCTCAATTAAAGCTGCGCTTGATAAAGCTGAAACTGTGATCGTATTGGATCACAGCGAAACTGAGACCGTGAAGCTTGCAGACATCGTTCTTTCAGCAGCAAGTTTTGCTGAAGGTGATGGCACTGTAGTGAGTCAAGAAGGCCGTGCACAACGTTTCTATCAAGTGTATGACCCAAGCTACTACAAGCCTGAATATGCGATCAAAGAATCATGGCGTTGGTTACATGCTGTTGAGACAGGTCTTAAAGGTAAAGCAGTCGATTGGACATTGCTTGATGATGTAATTGATGACATCGTGAAGAATGTACCAGTACTTGAAGCGATTCAAGATGTTGCACCAGATGCAGGTTATCGTGTTCATGGTTTGAAAATTGCACGTGAGCCACGTCGTTACTCAGGTCGTACCGCAATGCGTGCGGGAATCTCTGTACACGAACCGAAGCAACCTGTTGATTTAGACTCAGCATTAACATTCTCTATGGAAGGTTATGTGGGTAATCAGACAGCATCGTCTTTAGTACCTTTCGCATGGGCTGCGGGTTGGAACTCGCCACAAGCGTGGAATAAGTACCAAGATGAAGTCGGTGGTCACTTAAAAGGTGGTGATTCGGGTGTGCGTTTATTCGATCGCTTAGCAAAACGTCCTGCACGTAGCTATGTTGCACCGACTGCCGTGGTTGTGAATCCTGAAAGCTTCCGTCTTGTGCCAATGCACCATATCTTTGGTTCTGGTGAATTCACCATTAAAACACCAGCAATGGAATCACGTATTCCTGAAGCGATGTTTGCCGTGGGTGAACAAGATGCGACGCGCTTAAATGTTCAAGATGGTCAACGTATTACCGTGAAAGCAGGCGAAACGAGCATCAGCTTACCTGTACAGGTCATCGAATATTTACCAACAGGCTATATTGGTTATCCAATTGGTCTAGCACCAACCGTTTCATTGGCAGAGCCTGTGTCTGTGGCAGTAGGAGTGTAATTCATGAATCAAGAAATTATACGTCAAACGCCACTTTGGGCTGAGAACTGGCCAATCGCTTATTCAGTGATTCAAGCAGTTGTGATCCTGTTGGTGGTGGTTTTGGTTGCTGCGTTAATGTCATTTATTGAGCGTCGTCTCTTGGCATTATGGCAAGACCGTTATGGTCCAAACCGTGTTGGTCCGGGTGGTATGTTCCAGATCGTTGCCGACATGCTCAAGATCATGTTCAAAGAAGACTGGACACCAAAGTTTGCCGACAAGCTGACTTTTCGTTTAGCACCAGCAGTTGCGATGGCAACTGCGGTACTTTCGTTTATGGTCATCCCAGTAAGTCCTACACTGGGCGTTGCGGATATGAGTATCGGTCTATTGTTCTTTATGGCAATGGCGGGTATCGCAGTTTATGCCGTGTTATTTGGTGGTTGGGCGTCTAACAACAAATACTCGTTACTCGGTGGTCTTCGTTCTGCTGCTCAAACTATTTCTTATGAAGTGTTCTTGGGTATCTCATTGATGGGTGTGGTTGCGATTGCAGGCTCATTCAATCTACGTGAAATCGTTGAAGCTCAACGTGATGTTTGGTTTGTTATTCCACAATTCATTGGTTTCATTATCTTTGTTATTGCTGGTGTTGCAGTGACGCATCGTCATCCATTTGACCAACCAGAAGCTGAGCAAGAATTGGCGGAAGGTTATCACGTTGAATATGGTGGGATGAAGTGGGGGATGTTCTTCGTTGCGGAATATGTAAACGTGGTTTTAATCTCTGCACTGATCGTAACGTTATTCTTCGGCGGATGGCTTGCACCATTTAACTTAGAAATTCCATTTGTTCCACCCGTTTTTTGGTTCGTGATTAAAACAGCATTCTTTGTAATGATGTTTGTATTGGCGCGTGGTTCTTTGATGCGTCCACGTTATGACCAAGTGATGAATTTTGGTTGGAAAGTTTGTTTGCCATTGGCGTTGGTCAACTTGTTAGTGACTGGTGCTGTGATTCTGATGAATCAGGCCTAGGACAGCAAGGAGTACAAAATGTATAAAATTCTAGCTGGATTTGGATCGATTGTCCGTTCGTTGTGGATGGTGTTTAGCCATGTAACACGTAAACGTGACACGATTTTATATCCAGAAGTACCAGCTGAACAAATTGTGCCTCCACGCTTTCGTGGTCGTATCATCTTGACGCGTGATCCAGATGGGGAAGAGCGTTGTGTGGCATGTAACCTGTGTGCGGTTGCATGTCCTGTTGGCTGTATTTCATTACAAAAAGCGGAAAAAGAAGATGGACGTTGGTATCCAGAATTTTTCCGTATCAACTTTTCACGCTGCATTTTCTGCGGTATGTGTGAAGAAGCTTGTCCTACAACTGCAATTCAGATGACTCCAGATTTTGAACTTGCTGAATATGTACGCCAAGACTTGGTTTATGAAAAAGAAAACTTATTGATTTCTGGCCCAGGCAAATATCCTGACTATAACTTCTACCGTGTCACTGGTATGGCAGTAAATGGTAAGGAAAAAGGTCAGGCACAAAAAGAAAGTGCACCAGTTGATGTACGGAGCTTATTACCATGATGTGGCCATTTTATTTGATGGCACTTGTGGCCATCGTATCGACAATACGTGTTGTGACAAATACGAATCCCGTACATGCTCTTTTAAGTTTAATCGTTTCTTTACTTGCTGTTGCTGGTATTTTCATGATCGTGGGTGCGCCTTTTGCGGGTGCACTTGAGATTATTGTTTATGCTGGTGCAATCATGGTGTTGTTCGTCTTCGTGGTCATGATGTTGAACCTTGGACAAGATACGGTTGAACAAGAACGTAAATGGTTAACTTCTGATGCATGGGCATATCCTGCATTAATGAGTTTCTTATTGGGCTTGGTTTTGGTTTGGATGTTGGGTGGAGAATACACCACGATTTCTGCACCATTAGGTACAGAAATTGTAGGTCCTAAAGCAGTCGGTCAAGCATTATTTACTCACTATCTATTATTGGTAGAAGTTGCCGCGATGTTATTGCTTGCAGCCTTAGTTGCTGCATATCACCTTGGCAAACGTGAACCAAGTGCAGAAGAGGATAAAGAATAATGGGACACATCCCTTTAGAACATGGTTTGATTGTTGCAACCATCCTTTTTGCACTCGGTTTTTACGGTGTAATGGTGCGACGCAACCTATTATTTATGCTAATGAGCCTTGAAGTGATGATGAATGCTGCTGCATTGGCATTTGTTTTGGCAGGTAGTGTTTGGGCTCAACCAGATGGACAAGTGATGTTCATTTTGATCCTAACGCTTGCTGCTGCAGAGGCGTGTATTGGTCTTGCGATCGTCCTTCAGTTTTATCATCGCTTCCATCACTTGGATGTGGATGCTGCTAGTGAGATGCGCGGATGAGTACATTATATTTAACCGTTTTATTCCCGCTCATTGGTTTTATCCTGTTAGCGGCAGGGCGTAACAAACTGTCTGAAAATGTCGCTGCCATTATTGGTGTCGGTTCAGTTGGTTTATCTGCCTTATTTGCTTTAATCGCTGGCCTTGCATTTACCAGCAGTGGCCAAACTGTTTTTGTTCAACACTTATGGACGTGGTTCAGTGTTGGCGGTTTTGAGCCAGGCATCAGCTTGCACCTCGATGGTTTGTCATTATTGATGACTGGTATGATCACAGGTGTTGGTTTCCTGATTCACATCTTTGCATCATGGTATATGCGTGGTGAAGAAGATTACGCACGTTTCTTCTCTTATTTCAACCTGTTCGTTGCCAGCATGTTGTTGTTGGTACTCGGCGATAACTTGGCGTTATTGTTCTTAGGTTGGGAAGGCGTAGGTCTGTGTTCATACCTCTTGATTGGTTTCTACTACTCAAACCCTGCAAATGGTTGGGCAGCAATCAAAGCATTCACCGTAACACGTGTGGGTGACGTTTTCTTACTCATCGCATTGTTCTTGCTCTATCAACAGTTTGGTACGTTGAATACACAGTACATTGTTGAACATGCAGCGACTGTGATGACGCAAAGCTCATCATTGTCGATTTGGACAGCATTGATGTTGTTCTTAGGTGCGGCAGGTAAATCAGCGCAAATTCCATTACAAACTTGGTTAGCTGATGCGATGGCTGGTCCTACACCAGTATCTGCATTGATCCACGCTGCAACGATGGTGACAGCGGGTGTGTATTTATGCTGCCGTATGTTCTCTGTGATGGAAATGGCACCAGAAGTGATGCAGTTCATCTCGATTACAGGTGCAGTAACCTTACTTGTAGCTGGTTTTGCTGCATTGGTTCAAACCGATATCAAACGTATCTTGGCTTACTCAACCATGAGTCAGCTCGGTTATATGTTTATGGCGGTGGGTGCTGAGGCGTATCAAGCTGGTTTATTCCATATGCTTGCTCACGCATTCTTCAAAGCGTTATTGTTCCTTTCTTCTGGTGCAGTGATTCTTGCATGTCATCACGAACAAAACATTTTCAAAATGGGTGGATTACGTAAAAAGATTCCATTTGTATTCTGGTGTTTCGTCATCGGTGGTGGCGCATTAGCTGCACTTCCAATCGTAACAGTTGGCTTCTTCTCTAAAGATGCCATCTTAGGTGCAGTATATGCACAGTCTACGATCGCAAACCTTCCACTTTATAATACGTTGTATTGGGTGGGTGTAGCGGGTGCATTCTTAACGTCTATCTATACGTTCCGTTTAATCTGGGTGGTATTCTTTGGCGAAGAAAAAACCCATGCACATGCCATTCATGGCGTGACTTACTGGGCACCGCTTGCAATTCTTGCGACCTTATCAACAGGTATTGGTTATTTCTTACAAGCACCTGTTGCAAAATTATTGACTGCTGCAAGTATTCCAAGCTTTGTTGTTCCTGAAGCTTTAGAAGAAGCGGTTGCACATGCAGAACATTTAGCAAGTGGTGTTGCCCTTGTTGGTTTGGTTGTTGGTATTTTCTTATTTGCCTTTGCGTATGGTGCGGTTAAATCATTTGCTCAAACATCTTTGGGTTCTGGTTTAGCACATATTTGCCGTACCGCATTTGGTTTTGATGCTTTGTATGACATCGTTTTTGTAAAACCATATTTATTGATTGCGAAAATCTTAGGTCGTGATCCAATTGATGGTTTATGGTTAGTGCTACCTGCACTTGTGAAAGGTGGTAATAGCTTTACAAGTTCGCGTCAAACAGGTTCATTGCGTGAATACGCATCAAGCATGTCACTCGGTGTAGTGGTGTTATTGATGATCTTGATCGTGATTCAGGTTGTGGGGAAATAAAATGGAAAACAATTTAATTTTACCCGCACTGATTTTAGTTCCTTTCATTGCTGGTTTTATTTGTTGGTTGGTTGATAAATTTGACCAACATTTGCCACGCTGGATTGCCTTGATTGGTATGCTCATTACCTTTGGTTTGGGTATTGCACTATGGCAAACTGGTACATATAGCTACGAGTTGGGCGGTAAAGTCCCAACTTGGGCTGCTGAATTCCATCTCCCGTGGATTCAGTCTTTGGGTATTAGCATTCACTTGGCTGTGGATGGTTTATCTCTACTCATGGTTTTACTTACAGCATTACTTGGTGTACTTGCTGTTGGTTGTTCATGGGGTGAAATTCAAAAGAATGTTGGTTTCTTCCACTTAAACCTCCTTTGGAGTTTAGGTGGGGTTATCGGTGTATTCCTTGCAATTGACTTATTCTTGTTCTTCTTCTTCTGGGAGATGATGCTTGTACCAATCTATTTCTTGATTGCGTTATGGGGTCATAAAGGCTCGAATGGTCGTTCACGTGTTTATGCTGCAACTAAATTCTTCTTATATACACAAATTGCTGGTTTGATCATGTTAATCGGTATCTTAGGCTTAGTGGTCTATGGATATATGATGACAGGTATGATCGGTTTTGATTACAGCTACTTATTGGCTGTTGCAAACCACTTACCACCAGAAGTTGCATATGCATTTATGTTGTGTTTCTTTGTTGGTTTTGCAGTTAAATTACCTGTATTCCCATTACACGGTTGGTTACCTGATGCGCATGCACAAGCACCAACAGCGGGTTCTGTGGACTTGGCTGGTATTTTGATTAAGACAGCAGCGTACGGTCTACTTCGTTTCGTAATTCCATTCTTCCCAGCAGCGTCAGCTCAGTTTGCTGATATTGCAATCATTTTGGGTCTGATTGGTATTTTCTACGGTGCATTCTTAGCCTACCAACAAACAGACATGAAACGTCTGCTTGCGTATACGTCTATTTCACACATGGGTTTCATTTTACTTGCAATCTATGCAGGTAATATTCTGACTTTCCAAGGTCTGATGATCATGATGTTGGCACATGGTTTGTCATCTGCTGCATTGTTCATTATGTCGGGTCAAGTGTATGAGCGTTTACACACACGTGATCTACGCTTAATGGGTGGTCTTCGTGGTCAACTGCAATATTTACCATTCTTCTTGATGTTCTTTGTTGCAGCACTTGTCGGTGTACCTGGTCTAGGTAACTTTATTGGTGAATTCTTAATTCTTATGGGTTCATTTAAAGCTTTTCCAGCCTTCACCATCATAGCTGCAGTAAGTTTAGTATTTGCAGGTCTTTACGGTCTGATTCTGATTCACAAAGCACTTTTTGGCGAACCAAATGCTGAACAAAAGCAACACTATCCGAGTCCACTGAAAGATTTATCAGTACGTGAAGTGAGCATTTTGATGATCTGTGTGATTGGTTTACTTTGGTTAGGACTTTACCCACAGACATTCTTGGATATGTCACATTCAAGCATGCAGTGGTTAGTCAATAGTTATATGCCAGTACAAGAAGTTGTTGAAACTGTTCAACAGACTGCAACTCAACTTGAACAAGTGGAGATGCGATAAACCATGAACTTCACTCTTTCTTTTTCTGAGCTTATGCCGCTTGTCCCAGTGATGATTGTGGCATTGACCTCTGTTGTTGTGATGTTATTGATTGCGATTAAACGTAATCATAATCTGATTGCAACAACGACGGTGGTCGGTTTAAACCTTTCTGCAATTTTTATTGCATACACCATGTTTAGTGGACACTTTGTTCCTGCGAACGTGATGGGCATGTTTATGGTTGATCCATTTACCATGCTCTACCAATTCCTGATTTTGATTGCTGCTTTGGCTTGTAGCACGCTTTCACATGCCTACATTGAAACGTATAAAGATAATCGTGAAGAACTTTATATCTTGTTACTTTGTTCTGTAGCAGGTGCAATGTTATTGGTTGCAAGTTCTCATTACGCCGCTTTCTTTATCAGCTTAGAATTAATGTCAATTCCTGTGTACGGTATGTTGGCTTACACGCATCAACGTAGCCAATCTTTAGAAGCGGGAATTAAGTATCTTGTACTTTCAGCAACTGCATCTGCGATGTTGTTGATGGGTATGGCATATATCTATGCGTATACAGGTTCATTGTCATTCTATGATTCTGTTCAAGCTTTGATGACTGCGATCAAGCAACCAATGGTGCTATTAGGTTTAGGTCTCATTATCTTTGCTGTTGCATTTAAGCTTTCACTTGCACCATTCCATAAATGGACGCCTGATGTGTATGCAGGTGCACCAGCACCTATGGCGACATTCTTAGCTACAGCTGCCAAAGTTGCAACGATTGGTTTATTTGTACGTTACTTATTAAGTTCTGGTGCAATCTTAGTTGAATCAATAGTGACTGTTTTGACAGTCATTGCTGTGTTATCAATTTTGGTCGGTAACTTACTTGCAGTACGTCAAGTTAACTTAAAACGCATCCTTGGTTATTCATCAATTGCACACTTTGGTTACTTGTTGATTGCTTTGATTAGTATGACTTATGCAAGTTTAGGCAGTGTAACGGTTTATGTGATTACTTATGTACTCACCACAATCGGTGCATTTGGTGCAGTTGCGTTAATGTCTAGTCCATATAACAACGTTGATGAAGCACAAAGTCTTGCAGACTACCGTGGTTTGTTCTGGCGTCGTCCGATCTTGACTGCAACATTAACCGTGATGATGTTGTCATTAGCAGGGATTCCATTAACTGCAGGTTTTATTGGTAAATTCCTTGTGATAATGGCTGCTGTAACAACTCAACATTGGTTCTTGGCTGCAATGGTCGTTGTAGGAAGTGGTATAGGCTTATACTACTACTTACGTGTGATGGTGGTGATGTATATGACACCGCCAGATGTTCCACGTATTGATGCTGATGCACATTGGGGAACTAAAGTTGGTGGTATCATGGTACTTGGTGCAGCATTGCTTGTATTATTACTTGGTATCTACCCAGACCCAATGATCAATTTAGCATTGAAATCAGAGATTCTTTCTCCATTACATTTCATGTTATCTCAGCAACAGTAATCATCCGATAATCTGATTTGTACAAAAAAGCCTCCAAAATTTGGGGGCTTTTTTAATGAAGAGTAAAAAAACACTCTATAATACTCAAAGATTAATATTAGTTAGGTACTTACTCGTGTCGATTCAAGAAATTCGCCATCCGCTTATTCGTCATAAACTTGGTTTATTACGCCGTTCAGACATTAGCACAAAGAACTTCCGTGAATTGGCGCAAGAAGTCACGATGCTACTGACTTATGAAGCGACTAAGGATCTACCTGTTGTGGATCATGAAATTGATGGTTGGGCAGGTAAAGTTTCGACTCAACGTATCGCAGGCAAGAAAATTACCATTGTTCCTATCTTGCGTGCTGGAATTGGTATGCTTGAAGGCGTACTGAGCTTGATCCCAAGTGCCAAAGTGAGTGTATTGGGTTTAGAGCGTGATGAGGCGACTTTAGAGGTTCGTACTTACTATAAAAAATTAGTACCTGATGTTGCGAATCGCTTAGCGATGATTATTGATCCAATGCTGGCAACGGGTAATTCACTTATTGCGGCAATTGATGTGCTTAAAGCAAGTGGTTGTAAAGATATCCGTGTTATGGTTTTGGTTGCGGCACCTGAAGGTGTTGCAAAAGTAGAAGCTGCGCACCCTGACGTACGTATCTATACGGCATCGATTGACCAAGGTTTGAATGAGGATGGCTATATCGTTCCAGGTCTTGGTGATGCGGGTGATAAGATTTTTGGTAGTGTTCAAAAAGATTAATTTTTGAAAATATGCTTAAAACAGAGACTTAATCCAACCGTACTGTTTTCAGGGGAGGATTTAAAGTCTCTTTTTTTATATACTGAAATACAGTACTTGCAAAATTAGGTGAATGTCATGAAAAAAGAATTTTATCAGGGAAAAGTTAAACAATATAATCCAGACAAAGGGTTTGGTTTTATTGCAACTGCTGAAGGCGAGATCTTTTTTCATATTTCAGATTTTCCTGCATCGGAAGGTGAGCCGAAACGAAATGAAAAAGTAAAATTTGTAGCCCTAGAAAATAATGGAAAATTTAAAGCAGTACAAATTGAACGAGTAGATCCGAATCCTGCAAAAACTAAAAAAAATAAAATATTGGCTCATAATGAATCGATTACATCAGAATTGTTATCAAACTTTCGGCGTTAGGAGAATGCATGATGAATCGCTCATCAGCAAATAAAAATACTTGCTTTGCTTTATCGCTGTCCAACAGGCAGCATTATTTTTGTGATGATGTCAAATTTGATATATTACGTTGTTGAATTTTTTAGGGTAATGTGATGCTAAAAACTGGAAAATTAAAAAATATAATAAAGAGTGGGGTTTCCGTTATGCAAAGTGATATTGATATTGTAGTTACTCAAAGTAAGATTTTGGAAGCATTGCTAGAGCAAAAATTTGGTGCTACTGGGCGTGGGTTGCATGAAAAAATTAACTAGTATTGAATATCAGCTTGAAGCTGGGCTGGATGAAGAATATACGTTGGATAGCCACTATGCGTAATAAAGTGGTACATGAAAATTTCCAATTGACCAATCAAAATGACTTTTTAAAGTTGTCAGCGTGCTTTAGAGGGCTTACAAAACTCGCAGCATACAACGTCGGAACGTGTAAATTCTCATCACGAAATTCATATAACACAACACCCAAACGTATCACGTATCTCATTCAAGAAGAAAAACTAAACGAAAGAGTGAATCAATTGGTTTTTTGGGACAATCATTACAGTCATTATTTTTGGCATAATCGGCTATTTTGTGTATGGTTTTATTCAAGACTTTTTGCATCGTAAGAATTGACAAATCAACCTGTAATACAGGAAACCTTAAAAATAGCAAATACTCAAGCAGTAAGTAGCAATCCCAATCATTTTCAATGTGATGGGCGAACTCACTGTTCTCAAATGCGATCACTTGAAGAGGCACGTTGGTTTGTAAGAAATTGTCCAAATACACAAATGGATGGAAATAATGATGGTGAACCATGTGAAAATGATTCACGTTGGTAAAAAAAGATCAGGCTTAAACCTGATCTTCACAAAACTGTAAGAATGCCTTTAAAGTCCAGGACCTTGGTATTTTTGACGATGTACCAGCATAAACAGGGGACGGGTGAGTTCCCAGAAAGGTGTATCCAGAATGACCAATTGACCCTTTTCCTGAAGCGGTTCAATCGCAAGCCGTGATACACAGGTTATCCCCAGACCATTGGCAACAATTTTCAGGATGGCTTCATTGTGACCTAGGGTAAGGCGAATGTTGGCATCAGGTAGGTCTTTTAATATAGCGTTGTCAAAGACTTCACGTGTGCCTGAACCCTCTTCACGTAAAATCCATTCCACATCATTAAAGTCTGCTGGAGTGAGGGGATGGTTTAACTGGGTTAAGGGATGTTGTGGAGCGCAACACACCGCGAGTTCATCATCACGCCAATGGATGCACTGTAACTGGGGCAAATGGCATGAGCCCTCAATCAGGGCCAGATCAAGCTGAAACTGGTTTACCGCCTCAATCATTTGACGGGTATTGCCCACCTGTAACTGTAAATGTGCCTGTGGATGACGTTGTAAAAAATCTGCCATAAGGTCAGGCATCAGGTAGTCGCTTATAGTCAGGGTTGCACCTAGACGGAGATCGATACTTTGTAATTCACCCTTGGCGGCCTGTTCAAACGATTCACAACGACCTAAAATTTCCAGGGCCTGCGGCAACAAAAAACGGCCCAGATCATTTAACTGCAAGCGCTTGCCCAAGCGGTCAAATAACGGTGCGCCAAGACCATCTTCCAAATCGGCCAGGGCCATGCTTGCCGCACTTTGGGTGAGTCGGACAGCATCACTCGCCTTGGTTACAGTTCCCTCTTGAGCGACCGCCACGAAAACAGCCAATTGGCGTAATGTCATGCGCATGTTAAAAGCCTTACCGTTCGAGTTTAAAAGTATTCATGAATTATCTGATCATGCTAACATGAGCTCACTGTTTCGTGCCACTTTCAAATCATGTCAATTGAAAAATTTAGCGTAGAAAAGGTTTTATCTGTACATCGCTGGGCCCACAATCTGTTTAGCTTCACCATGACCCGACCAGCGCATTTTAAATTTACTGCAGGGCAGTTTGCCCGTATTGGTTTAATGGTTGGTGATGAACTGGTGGTGCGTGCTTACTCAGTGGTGTCTTCGCCATTTGATGAAACGCTGGAATTCTTTTCAATTGTCGTTCCCGATGGGGCTTTTACCTCAAACCTGCAACATTTAAAGGTGGGTGATGAGCTGTATCTTGAAAAAATATCTTATGGCTATTTAACGCTGGCACGTTATCAGCAGCCTTTACCACAGGATTTATGGCTGTTGGCAACGGGAACGGGTTTGGCACCATTTTTATCGATGCTGCAAGACTTTGAGACCTGGAATAAATATCAAAAAATCAATTTGGTTTATAGTGTTCGTACCGCATCCGAACTGGCCTATGTTGACCGTATTCAGGAAATCGCCAAGCTATTTGGTGAGGGGCATTCAGGCTTTAGATTTATTCCAATTATCACCCGTGATCCAGATGCGGCTTTACATGACCGTTTACCAGTTCTGATTGCAAATGGTGAGCTGGAAAAGGCAGCAGGATCAGAATTGAGTCCAGCAAGCAGCCATGTCATGTTGTGTGGCAATCCACAAATGGTGGAAGATACCAAGGAAGCCTTAAAACAGCGTGGCTTGACCATGAACCGCCGTGGTGAGGGGAATATTGCGGTGGAGAATTATTGGTAATATTGGGTGGACTGGATATGTTTTAGTGTACGAACATATCCATAAATTCACGGATTTCCTGAATCGCGGTATCAACATCGGTGGTGAGCCATGTCGGTTCAAACAGTCCTGCATAGTGTTCCAGACGTTCCTGTGGAACAACAAGGCGAACAGGGCATTCTTCCTCAAGCAAACGCCACGGCAGGATCGGAACCTCATTGTCCAGAAAAGCCTGAACATCGCGGATATCCACAATCATCGCATTGATGCATTCAGGAAAAGGCATCACTGAAAGTTCTTCGGTACGGCGGCGGAAATATTCAAGGTCGCCCCATTTCAGGATATAGCTGGGTTTGTTGAACTCAATCAGTCCAATCAAATGCTCATCTCGTGTGTAATGTAGAAAACACTGATGGGTTACATCCGTATCTAGATCAAGTGAGACACTTTGCTGTTGGTAGGACATAAAGCAGAACATTTAGGAATTGAGGGCGCGTAGTATAGCCTATTTTTAGCGTTTTCTAAACCGCGTATATTTTAAACAAAAAAATAAATAAAAAAAAGTAGAGTTCTGCAAACACAGCAACGATAGTCCGAAGCTTTTTCACACAATGCAACATTGAGTATTGCTAAGATAAAAGCCTAACAAATAAAAGGATGAGGGCTGCTATGATGCATGATTTTAGTAAGCCACAACCTCATGTGGCGAGTCGAGAGGAAATTGCAAAGAAAAGGAAACTACCCGTTTATATGTTGATCATTGTGGGGGTTTTCCTAATTGCACTTCTTGTTTATATGGTCGCGGATCATTCAGCGAATCCAACTGCACAGGCAATACTGTCTCATATGCAGTCGGTACTTTTGGATGCCTAGATCGTTTATTTTTAGACCAAAACCTGTTGAATTGAAAAAACTCATTGGTGTGAATCAATGAGTTTTTTTGCAAAATTATGCGGACTTTTTGTTGTATTAGTGCTGCCGCTTGTTGAATGGAAAATAGACAAAAATTAAGGTTGAGGCATCCATAAGTTATGTTCTTGGTTATAGAGCGATCATGGGTGGTTTGATTAATTTTAAAACACAACATAAGGATAACAACACATGAATGAATATTTTACTGATCCCTCCCACAGAGGAGGATTCGATGCAATGTATTATTGGGACCAGTTTCACCCAATTTTAGCGGCAATTGTTATCTTACTTTTAGGTTGGATTATTGCATTGATTGTTGCTGCTGGCGTGAAAAAGTTACTCCAGAAACTGAACACCAATCATAGATTGTCTTCTGCCACTGGTCATAAACCAAATATTGAAAACCTGCTTTCCAAACTGGTTTTCTGGTTTGTGATTATCCTTGCCGTTGTCGGGGCATTGAATGTGCTGAACATCAGTGGCGTAAGTGATCCATTCAGTAATATGGTTAGTCGGGTTCTGGCGTTTATTCCAAACCTGCTGGCAGCCGTTGCAGTCGGTTTTATTGGCTGGATTTTGGCAGGGCTGGTCAAGGCAGGACTAACCAATGTGCTTGCCAGAACGGAAATGGATGAGAAGCTCAGCAATGAGGTAGGTGTAGGCTCACTCAGTAGTAATATTGGTGAAATCTTCTACTGGCTGGTCTTGTTGCTGTTCTTGCCAATTGTGCTGTCTATTCTAGGCCTGACAGGCCTGTTGATTCCTGTACAGAATATGGTGAATGAGGCGGTTGCGTATTTACCGAACCTACTTATAGCAGGTGTCATCATTTTTGTGGGCTACATTCTGGCAAAAATTGTGCGTGGCATTGTCGAAGGGTTGAGTAACAGCCTTGGCTTACAGACACAGGCAGAAAAAATAGGTTTGTTTAAGAACTCCAATGTATCCAAATTTCTGGGTTCGTTTGTTTTTGCCATCATTATTATCACGGCCTTGATTGTGGCATTTGAGGCACTGGGTATAGAGGCAATTTCCCAACCTGCCACAGCAATGCTCAATCAAATCATGTATGCAATTCCACAAATTATTGCTGCTGGTCTGATCCTGATTGTGGCCTATGTAGTTTCCCGTTTTGTTGGACGTTTGGTGGCCGAACTGGTTTCAGGAGCGGGTGTTGATGAAATTCCAATGAAGCTGGATGTGCAACGCTTCCTTGGACAAACCCGTGTTTCAGATATCATCGGTTGCCTGATAGTATTCTTTACCATGCTGTTTGCTGTTTCAGAGGCTGCTGACCGACTTGGTTTGGAACAGATCAGTGTGCTGATTGCAATGTTTATCCAGTTTGGTGCCAGTATCCTGCTTGGTGCGGTAATTCTGGTTGTTGGCTTCTGGCTGGCCAATGTGGTTGCCAATGTGATTCAACGTGGTGAATACAATAGCTCACGCTGGTTGGGCAATCTGGTTCGTATTTTAATTATGGGCTTGGTGATTGCGATGGGCTTAAGGGCAATGGGTATTGCTGACTCTATTGTGAACCTCGCATTTGGCTTAACCCTCGGTTCAGTTGCTGTCGCGTTTGCTCTGGCTTTTGGTCTAGGTGGTCGTCAACCTGCGGAACGTTTGCTCAGTGATCTGTTGGATAAAGCAAAAACTGAGGCAAAACATCCAAATCCGTTGCGTCAAAATGAGATGACGCCAAATAATCCAGTGAGTCCAGCAACTCCTGCGCCAGCCAATCCAGTGAATCCGATAGCGCCAACATCAATCAATCCAGAGAATCCAAAACCACCGATTCCTCCATATTCGGATGAATAGTAAAAATAATCTTTGATTTTTTTGGTCAATTCGACCACTCTAGGCAGGGTGGTCGTTTTTTTTGTATAGTGGCTAAAATCCCCTCATACTTCGTTATGAAACTTGCCAATAGATTTGCTATTACCTACGTTTCATGCCTAGTCTGATGAAATTTTAGCCTACAACGCAATTCATTTATAAAATATCAACCGCCCCAAAATAAAAAGTCTATAGGAGGATAAAATGAAGAGGCCAAATCGTGTATTCGCACCCATTATTATTGCAGGCATCACTGTAGGCTTTTTGGCCAGTGCGTATAAGTTTGTGGTTGCCAAGTCGGGTTCAGTGAAAGAGAAACCGATTGAAAATACTCAGCAGGCACTTTCCTCAGAGGCAGCAAACTCTTCAGATGAACGAAGTTAAAATATTTCAAGGGTAGTGCAAAACACTATTCTGTACTGCAAAACAGCTAGACAAACTGGGCTGCGGCTTGGGCAGATGACCATGCCCACTGGAAATTATATCCCCCTAGATGACCTGTCACATCGAGCACTTCACCAATAAAATACAAGCCTTTCTGTTTCTTGCTTTCCATTGTTTTTGAGGATACTTCGCTGGTATCCACTCCTCCAAGCGTGACCTCGGCAGTACGATAGCCCTCCGTTCCCGATGGCTTCACTATAAATGCATGCAGTTGCGCCGCAATCTGTTCAAGTTGAAGATCGCTGATATTTCCAATTGCAGTCTCACTTTGTTCAGCCCAAATCAGTTGCTGTAGTTCCAGCACGATACTTTTTGCAGTGAATTCATTTAACAGGGTACGCAGTAATACCTTAGGCTGTGCTTTTTTCTTTTCCTTAAAAAATTGCACGAAATCCTGACCTGGAAAGAAATCAATGTTGAAGCTTTCCCCTACATGCCAGTAATTTGAAAGCTGCAATGAGCTTGGGCCACTTAAACCACGATGGGTAAATAGCAGGGCCTCGGTAAATTGATGGCGGTCATTGATTAAGGTGGCATCTAGGGCATTGCCGCTTAGTCGTGTCGTGACTTCCTTAAAATGGTCTGAAAAGGTAAAGGGGACCAGACCTGCACGGGTAGGTAAAACATGATGGCCAAACTGCTGTGCAAGTTCATAGCCAAATCCTGAACCGCCTAGGGTTGGAATGGATAAGCCACCTGTTGCAACAACCAGTGATTCACAATGATAAGTTCCTTGGCTGGTTTCAATGACAAAACCTGAATCAGTCTGGGATTTTACCTGCTTTGTACTTCGCAATGGGTCTGAATCTGAACCCGTTTCGCTTTATTGCACTCTGCAAGTAAAAGTTCGAGGATTTCTTTTGCACCTTTTTGATTGTAAATAGCTGACCGTGTTTACGTTCTTCATATTCAATACCATATTCGCAGACCAAACCAATAAAATCCCAGTTGGTGTAACGAGTGAGCGCTGAAATAACAAAGTGTGGATTTTCAGAAATATAATTTGAAGGTTCAACATCTAGGTTAGTGAAGTTACACTTGCCACCACCGAACATTAGAATCTTTTTACCTACTTTATTGGCTTTTTCTAATACGACAACGGAACGTCCACGTTTGCCTGCTTCAGCAGCCAACATCAAACCTGATGCACCCGCACCTAAAACAACAACATCAACCTGATGAACCATGAGTATTACTCGGTAGACGAAAAGCGAGCAATTATAAAGATTGTGGGGTTTTAATATGCTTTAAGCTTTCCTTGCAACCCACCTGTATGAATGGCCAGGATTCGAGTGTGGGCAGGGAAATGATTGTGCTGGATTAAATCAAGAAGTCCCATCATCATTTTACCTGTATAAATGTGTTCGAGTGGAATTTGATGTTTTTGCTCAAAATTTTGAATAAATTTCAATAATTCAGGAGTGTAGTTTTGGCATAGCCACCACCACAATAGGCATCGGTTAAAGACCAATTGCTTTTATCGGTCCATTGTTGAATGTCCTGTTTGAGAAAATCACCTTTCAAGGCTGAAAAGCCTAGTGGCTGCTGGTGATCTGAACTTCACTTTCAATGATACTGCAAGAGTTCCACCAGTACCCACAGCACTGGCAAATTACGTCGTAATTTTCTAAATCATCAGGGGAGAGGATTTCCTGTGTCCCTTGAATGGCAAGGGCATTGCTTCCCCCCTCTGGAATAATAAAGGCTTGAGGGTATTGTTGCTGCAACTGTTGTAGATACTCAGCTTGATGGCGTAAACGATGAAACGGCCAGAAAGAAATGTAGCGCATCCCTAAATCCTGCGCTGTTTGAAGCGTTGGGTTGAATTGTTGTGAAGCCAGTTCTTCACCACGAATCATGCCAATACTTTTGAAAACCAAAATGCTGTGCTGCAAAGGCTGTTGCGGCAATATGATTGGAAAATGCACCACCAAAAGTGAGGACTTGAGAAAAACATTGCTGTTGTGCTGCCAGAAGGTTATTTCCAGTTTAAAAAACTTGTTGCCCGAAATCTGGGGATGAATCAGATCAAGAGGCGTTTGATGGTCAGTTGAACAGGCTGGGAAGCTGCAATGTTTGATAAGGAATGGGAAAGGCAATGTGATCAAACATTTTTTGCGAACGAGAAATGAATTTGACCACATTGTAAATGTATTTGATTGAGAATGTCAGTAGAGGCTTTTTCTCATCTCAGATCTAAATCTTAAGACACTTTATCACCACGCTTTAGCCCCAAATTCCAAGTTGAAATACTAAACACCTTCACCATTACCCGCCGCAAGTACCATGCCGTTAGAAATACCAAAACGCATTTTACGCGGTGCAAGGTTAGTCACCATCACCACTAATTTGCCTTTTAAATCTTCTGGCTGATAAAACTCACGAATACCACTAAACACATTACGTGGTTCAGCTTCACCAACATTTAAAGTGAGTTGAAGTAATTTATCAGAACCTTCGACAGTTGCGGCTTCTATGCTTCTGCGGAGGTCAACTTTCATAAAGTCTTCAATACCAATGATTTCAACCACTTTAGGCTCAGGCTTCTTCTCGGCTTTCTTCTCTTTTTTCTTTTCCACTTTTGGCGCTTCTGCCGCAGCAGCTAAAGAATCTTTAGATGCATCCACCATGGCTGCAACTGCTTTAGGATCAACACGCTGCATAAGCGGTTGGAATTGAGCAATTTCATGTGCAACGCTTTGCTGACGTGATTCAAAATCAAAGCTTTCAAGTTGTAAGAAAGACTGAACTTGAGCCGCAAGTGTTGGAAGCACTGGAGCCAAGTAAATCGCAAGTTGACGGAATAAGTTAATACCGACTGAGCAAACATCATGAACTTGTTGTTCTTGACCTTCTTGTTTTGCAAGTGCCCACGGTTTTTTCTCATCAATATATTGATTCGCTTTGTCCGCAAGTGCCATGATTTCACGAATTGCAGCAGAAAACTCTCGTGCCTCGTATGCCTTGGCAATCGAATCACCCGCATCAATAAAGCTTTGAACCAGCTCAGGTTCAGCACAGGTACTGGATAAAGTATTATTGAAATTGCTATTAATGAATTTTGCACAACGGCTAGCAATATTCACTACTTTACCAACCAGGTCAGAATTTACTTTCTGAACAAAGTCATCCAGATTCAAGTCTGGTCTTCTTTGTCAGAAAGCTTAGGCCTAAAGTAATAGCGTAAATATTCAGGGTTTAAATGCTGTAAATAAGTTTCGGCTGATGAATGTGCGGGGACTTTGACATCTTCTGACCATTCACCGTTAAAAAGCCATTTACGAATAAACCTGATGGCGTGCAGTAGTTGCCACCTTCAAGCATTGCAGGCAAAATGGCGCATGGAAATAAACAATGTCTTTACCAATGAAATGGTAGACTACATTTTGTGAATCTTTTTCCAGAAATCATATCAAGCAAATCTGGACGTTTGGTTTTGATATAGTTTTCAAACTCGATATATA
Organism: Acinetobacter sp.; assembly: GCA_046347365.1. GTDB lineage: Bacteria > Pseudomonadota > Gammaproteobacteria > Pseudomonadales > Moraxellaceae > Acinetobacter. Next base: position 81,792 of record JAXMGF010000002.1, read on the forward strand.
ACCAATCAGACATCGACCCAAACATAAAAATGTTGTTTGGTGCATCTGGAATTTCAAAACCTTCAAAAATAAGGCGCATCACGGAAATATCCCAATCAGATAAACCTGCATCGAACCATTCATCAAGCTTGTTGGCAATCGAAACAGGTAAACGACCTTGGTCACCGCGTCATTTTGTGAATATTCTGAAAGTTAGTTTAAAGAAATAGTGATCTGATGATTTCTCAACTGGCGTTGCACCACTCAATGTTGAGCGTGGGTTTAATAACTCAGTCGCGTTATAGGTTGTACCGCAGACTTCACATGAGTCGCCGTATTGATCTTCAGCTTTACATTTCGGGCACGTGCCTTTAATGAAACGATCAGACAAGAACATGCCTTTTTCAGGATCGAATAATTGTGTGACAGGGCGAACAGCGATATTGCCTGCTTCACGGTTTTTAATATAAATCTCAGATGCACGTGCTTTGTTTGCATCGCTATGAGTTGAATCATAATGATCGAAATGCACACCAAAACCATCAAAATCACGAATGTGTTCTTTCTGAACATTGGCAATTTGCGCTTCAGGGCTGATGCCATTCGCTTCAGCACGTAACATGATCGCTGTACCGTGAGCATCATCCGCACAAACGTAAGTCACGTCATGACCCATTGCACGCATCGCACGAACCCAAATATCTGCCTGGATATAACCGAGTAAGTGTCCCATATGGATTGGACCATTGGCATAAGGGAGGGCATTGGTGACTAAAATTTTACGCACGGATATTGTTCTCTCATTCGTATTTACAAGGTGGATGATTTTACATGACTTAAGACAGACTTGCACAAGGGAATCGGTGAAATCTTTTTAATCGGATTAGACTGCCTATGTTAGTTTTAAACTTCATCAAAACTTCACTTTGGCTTCAATCAAAGTACGTCTATTTAAATGAAAATAAACACGGCATCAAATCGGTGGAGAGAAAAATGCGATCTTGGAATTTAGTCTGTGCATCGTTATTGGCATGTTTTATATGAAATCTTCAAAAAAGAGTTTCCAGCCTAAAATTGACTTGATTCATTGATAGGATTTTTATATCCAAAAATTCAAAAAGTTATCCATCAGCAATGATTTGAAGCTTACTGTATTCCAATTGTTTCAATTTGCAGCAATTCCGCCACGCTTTGGCAGAACCTTGTATAAGTATAGCCAGAAAACAATTGTAGCTTTCACGACATAACAAGAGGAATAACACCATGAGTCATGACAAAATTGATCAGTTAAAAGATTTTGCCGCGAAAGACTTGGCACAGACCAAGGCAGACTTCCAGCAGGCAAAAGATAAGGTCAGTGAGGTGGGCAAAGACATTAAACAAAAAGGTCAGGAAACTGTCGAAGATGTTAAAAACTTTGCATCAAAAGACCATGAGCAAACCAAAATTGACTTGCAGCAGGCAAAAGACAGAGCGAGTGAATTGAAACAAAAAGGGGAACAAACTCTGGATGACTTAAAGAGCAATGCAAGTGAAAAGTATGATGAAACTAAGGCAGCTTTATCAAGCAAGGCGGATGAACTAAAAGATAAATTAGCCGATACTCAACAAGCAGCAAAAGAGAAGCTTGATCACTTTAAGGAAGAGGCCAGCCATAAACTTGATGATGCAAAGGCTAAAGCCGCTGAGTTAAAAGATGAGGCTGCTGCAAAACTTGATGAACTGAAAGCTCAGGCGAGTACTAAGCTGGATGATTTAAAGAAAGCGGCAACCGATGCTGTAAATAAACTCAAAGGTTAATCGTTGCTAAAATTCTAAATCATGGACGTTCATATTGAGAGAAGAAAATACGCTATAAAAAATGAGCAATTATCTTCGTAGATGTGAGCGTCTATTCTGCAATACTGCTAAACTAGCCAAACTCAGTGATATGTTGATCTGTTTTTGGAGTAAACAAAATGTCGTGGCTTTCTTCCTTAAAATCTGTTTTTTCACCAGCGCAAGAAGTCAAGGAAGATGACATCCAAACCGTTCTACAAAACTATATCCTCCCCTATTCAGAGAATCGCTTAAAAGACCGTATTAGTCAGGTCAACGTACAAGAGCATGTTTTACAACTGACCATCAATACCTTTCCACAAGAAAAAGACCATTTACAACAGATTCACGATGAGCTTGCCGAAGCCTTGGAAAAGTGTGGGATTCAGGAACTCAATCTTCATATCATCCAGCAAAAACATGCAGCACATGGCGAAGCTGCGCATAGCTGCTCACCCAAGCCTAAAGCGGAAAATAGCAATTTACCGCCAGTCATGGATGCCTCAGCTAAAGCTGAAACTGATCCGAATAATCCACCAATTCAAAAAGCTGCGCCGCAGCAACGCGATGTGGCAGCCCATCCACGTATCCAGAATGTGATTCTGGTATCGTCGGGTAAAGGTGGGGTGGGTAAATCCACCACTACGGTCAACCTTGCGCTTGCCTTGCAGCAATTGGGTTTAAAAGTTGGGGTCTTGGATGCAGATATTTATGGCCCAAGTATTCCAACCATGCTGGGTAATGCGGGTAGAACCCCCCTGATTGAAAATGAACACTTTGTTCCACTGGATGCTTACGGCATGGCGGTACTTTCGATTGGGCACCTGATTGGGGCGAACAATACCCCAGTGGCTTGGCGAGGACCAAAAGCAACAGGTGCACTGATGCAATTGTTTAATCAAACCTTGTGGCCTGATCTGGATGTGTTGGTGATTGATATGCCACCAGGCACTGGAGACATTCAACTTACGTTGGCACAGCGTATTCCAGTCACAGGTGCCGTCATTGTGACCACACCGCAAAATGTTGCGCTCATGGATGCGATAAAAGGCATTGAATTATTTAATAAAGTGAACATCCCTGTATTGGGTGTGATTGAAAATATGTCCACCCATATCTGCTCTAACTGTGGACATGAAGAACAGATTTTTGGTACAGGAGGTGGCGATCAGTTATCTGGGCAATACCATATTCCATTGCTTGGACGCTTGCCTCTGGATGCTAAAATTCGTGAGCATGCAGATAACGGTAAGCCGAGCGTGATTGCACAGGATAGCGCGGCGGAAAGCTATATCAATATTGCCCAAGCTGTAATACAACACATGGAAAAGCTGCCTAAACGCCAAAGAGATGACAAACGAATCTTCTAAAGTAAAAGACCTCTAAATTTAGAGGTCTTTTTTTATAAACCAGAGCTGTTTTACAAACATGATTTAAGCAATACGTTATATTTAACCTATTTAAAATTACCAATTTTTATGCAGTGACTTTAGAGTAAAGTGGACTTGAAATTATAAAAATATAAATAAAACATGTGCTTAAATAATCTGCCGTCATAAGTGCTTACAGTTAAAATTTTGCTATGGATGAGCAATTGGATTAATGTAAAAACATCTTTTAGTGAGGTCATTCAATGATTTCATGGTTTTTTATTGGTTTAGTCATCACCATTTTGCTTACTCCTGGCCCAACCAACACCCTGCTTGCATCTTCAGGTATTCAGGTGGGGTTGCGTAAATCATTATTACTCATTCCAGCAGAGGCAATTGGTTATATCATTGCAATCAGTGCATGGGGAATGCTGATCGGCAAAGTTTCTACTACACTACCTTTATTACCTACTTTTCTTAAATTGTTGAGCGCAGGCTATATTATTTTTCTGGCTGTAAAATTATGGCGTACTGCCGATCAGAAAGTGGCGTTAAACCAACCGACCATTCGCCCGCGTGAGTTATTGTGTGCGACTTTACTCAATCCTAAAGCGTTATTATTTGCCTCAGCTATTTTTCCAGCAGTGGCATGGAACAGCCAGCAAATCTACATGGCGCATATGGGTACATTTGTTGCACTGATTCTCCCGATTGCATTGTTCTGGATTTCTGTTGGTGCAGCGCTCGCCACCAATAAAGTAAAATGGCTGTCGCAATCCAAATTACAACGTACCGCATCAGTTGTCTTGGTCAGCTTCTCAATTCCAATTAGCTACTCAGCACTGATCAATTTATAATATTCCAAGCGCTATCAATGATCGCAGAATAGGGCTGTTATTTCCATTGATGTCATTTTGCGTTAAAGTACCTGCCAATCATTCACTTCGTCTTTGGATAAAAAGTCATGGCAATAAAATCTGATCGTTGGATTCGTGAAATGAGCGAAAAACACGGCATGATTGAACCTTATGCAGAGAATCAAGTTCGTTTCGATGCAAACGGAGAAAAACTGATTTCCTATGGGGTATCCAGCTATGGCTATGATGTCCGCTGCGCACGTGAATTTAAAGTTTTTACCAATGTTCACTCTGCCATTGTTGACCCGAAAAACTTTGATGACAGAAGTTTTATTGATATTGAGTCGGATGTTTGCATTATTCCACCAAACTCCTTTGCGCTAGCACGTACTATTGAATACTTCCGTATCCCACGCAATGTATTGACAGTTTGCCTTGGTAAATCGACTTATGCGCGTTGTGGCATTATTGTGAATGTAACGCCACTAGAACCTGAGTGGGAAGGTCATGTCACGCTCGAATTTTCTAACACCACCAACC
>JAXMGF010000020.1:0-31235 GCA_046347365.1 Acinetobacter sp.
TTCTTCATAAATCTTTTAACTTCATCAATGAATATGACTTATCACTAGCATTTTATCTTAATTCAATAAAATCTGGCTTATGTTCAGTAAAAAATTCTTCTTTCGGTGCTGGAAGATGCCCCTCCGTCACCGCTCCCAAACGCAAGCGGATGATATGGGGTAAATCGGTACGATAAGAATAGATTGGACTGGCACAATGTTGTGCAATAACACAAAATACTATTTTCGATTTCCCCACATAGACACTGCCCTTTAATCATTTCTATTTCTCCTAATTTTTAAATTTTCATACGGCGATCATCTTGCATCTGTTTCAAGCGTGAGTCAATTTTTGCTGACATTGCCAAGTTACCTTTTGCCAAGCGTTGGGCATGTAGCATAGATTTAATCGCATTTTCTTCATAGCCAGACCAATATTCAGCTTCCGCACGATAGCACAGCACATTTACTGCTTGCAGTGGTGAACTTTTATCAAGATTGGTCGCCTGCTGTAAAAGCTGCCATCCCTGTATATCACGCTGATTTTTTCTTATAAAGCGCTGTACCAGAGTTTGCGCCTGATCAATCTTGCCTTGGCGGATTAAGACCTCAGCCAATTTATAGGATAAAGCCCGATTTTCAGGCATGGTTTTTTGTAGTGAACCGATGCTGTCATATGCCTGATCGAACTTGTTTTGTCCCAGATAAATATCGGTTTGAATCAGGGGAACCAGAATATGCGACTTTAATTTTACCTTGACCAGATCAAGGTTGGACTGTGCCTGAGCATAGTCTCCCTGCATCAGATAAAACTTGCTAAGCGCCAATAAGCCCGCGATATTCTTCTGATTGGCCAGTGCCTGTAACTGGATTTCTGTCGCCTGATTTGAGACAACCTGTGTGTACCATTTTAATATGTCAAAATCGAGGTCATAGATTTTAGACCTGACTTGAGGCAACTGATTGGCACGTAACCGCGCCTCACTCATACGTTCTGTAGTAAGTGGATGGGTAAGCCAGAAATCAGGCAAAAAGCTAACTCGACTGGTTGCCCGATGCATGGTTTCAAAATAATCAGCCATGCTTTGCGGATTATAGCCTGCCGCGTACATAAACTGCATGCCGATACGGTCAGCCTCACGTTCCTGATTCCGACTATAGCTGAGTTGCTTGTCCATTAAGGCAGCCTGCGTTCCAAGCATGACGGCGGAACCAACATCACCATCTGCTTTAGGCAATCGCAGCCCCGACAATAATACCAGCCAAGGCCAATAGCCCCTGTCCCTTAAATGCCTCTTGCGAACGGCTATAATGTCGTTGAGCAACGTGTGCTATTTCGTGCGCCATTACCCCTGTAATTTCATCAAGATTTTTTGCTGAGGTGATGAGTCCTGTATTGAGTGCAAACAAGCCACCTGGTACTGCAAATGCATTGATCTGGGGGTCTTTAATAATCACCAGTCCAATCGGCTGCCCTAGTTGGGTTTGACTTAAAATTCCTGAGAATACCTGTAGAAACTGATCTTCCAGCCATGCATCCTGAATGGTGGGCATCTGGCGATGAACTTCACGATACACCTTTTCACCAATGAGCTTTTCTTTTTGTTGATCAAGCAAACCAATACCGCTTCCAATGTCAGGCACTTCTGTTTGACCCATATTTTGCGTAGGCAAAAAAATCTGGGTATGGCTGAGTTGGGTAGTGGCAAAAAGGCCACATGCGAGCAATAAAGATCTCAAGTGGTTTCTCTAAGGTATGAATAAAAAATGACTATAGCATTGAAAATAGGAGAAATTTGCAACGAAGTGTTATAAAAGGCAGGAAAATCCCGCCTTAGTTTATATTTTTGAAATCAACCAAACTATTTGTTATTCGCATAGCGTTGGTCAACGCTAAATTTTTCAGGATGCTTTGCATTGATTTCAGCATAAAATGCCATGATTTCAGCCATATCCTGTTCATAGTTTCCTGTTGGGTAGATCATTTTTCCAACCCCTGTTTTTTTCTTGGCATAATCCATATAGGCTAAAGCAATCGGTACGCCTGCCGTCATGGCGACATGGTAAAAACCCGTTTTCCACTGCTCCTGTTTTGCCCGTGTCCCCTCTGGTGTCACCAGCATCACCAATTTAGGATGCGTTTTAAACAGGTCACTCATCAGTTGAACCATGCTTGGACGTTCCTGCCCCGCTTGCTTCACACGACGGTCGATCCCGATACCACCCATTGCACGGACAAAAGGCCCAAATGGCAGTTTCATGTAGCTGTCTTTAATGGTTAGACGCACATTGACACCCAATGCTTTCAATCCCAAACGCGCATATAAAGCATCCCAGTTACTGGTATGCGGGGCGGCAATCATGACACACTGGTCCACATTCAGGTCCCAGTGATTATCCAGTTCCCACCCCATTAAATTTAAACTTTTCTCAGCCAATTTCTCAAACACAAGCGAACACCCCAAAGACAAATTACAAAGGGCGCAAGTGTAGCAATATTCACCAGTTTAAAAAGATGGCGTAGATGAATAATTCAGCAATCAAGTTGTAAGCATTTATTCAAATTTTGGATTGACGAGATAACGGGGTGTACGATCTTCTAAAGCATCAATTAGATTCTGATAGGCCAGATCGACCATTTTCTTGCGCGTTTCGGCAGTAGCTGAACCAATATGCGGTGCAGTCACAACATTTGCCAGTTCAAATAATGCAGAGCTTTGCAATGGTTCTTTGGCATATACATCCAAACCCGCAGCAAAGATTTTATTTTGCTGCAACGCATCAATAAGCGCATTTTCATCAACCACAGAACCACGTGCGATATTGATAAATACAGCATGTTTCTGCATCAGGCCAAACTGCACCTCTCCAATCAGTGCCTGTGAATCATGATTTAAGTCAACCGCAACCACAATAAAGTCAGACTGCTGTAGAAGCTGGTCTAAATTACGATATTGCGCATTGAAAGCCTGGGCCACCTCAATTTTTTCACGGCGGTTATGGTACAGAATATTCATGTTAAAGCCGTAAAAGCCACGTCTTGCAATGGCTGCTCCAATATGGCCCAGACCAATGATTCCCAGCGTTTTACCAAATACATCCACACCAAATTGTTCAGTCGAAACGGTACGCTTCCATTGCCCCTGTTTGGTCCATGCATCCAGTTGTGGAATCTTACGTGCTGCACTCAAAAGTAAACTAAAGGCTAAATCGGCGGTGGTTTCGGTAAGCACATGCGGGGTATTTGCCAGCCAGATTTTTCGCTGATTCAGATAATCCACATCATAGTTGTCATAGCCCACAGAGACAGTCGAAATAATCTTGAGCTTTTGTGCAGGCGCCAGATTGCTTGCATTGAGTAAACGTCCAGCACCAATCATGGCATCAGCATCAACCACTTCAGTACGGATTTGTTCATTGATCTCACCTAGTTTCGGATTAAGCACCACCACCTGATAATTTTGCTGTAACCGTGCCAAAACATTCTGGTCTATTTGACTAAATACGACAACTTTCTTCATTGCTGGAAATCCGATCTTTTATTGCATCAGTTGCCACAGTCGTCTCTTTAACAAAGGCTGGGCAATCATTTCTTCTAAACTTGCTAAATGCAGGATATTGGAGTGCTGGATAAAATCAAGATGACCTAGACATAAAATCTTTTTATTCATGGCAGCCGCATCCAGAAAACCCTGAATGTAGGAAGGCAAGCCACGGCTTTCCTGAAAATCAGCCAATGGAAAAGGCCATTTTAGCTCAGCATACTGCCCCATTTTGGCTTTCTGGATATTTTGCCAGAGTTGTTGCTGTGCTTCATTGAAATGACTACTTTCCATTAAAATTGCACAGTTCTCCAGAATATACATTTGCAGTTCAAAGCTTTGAACCTGGGTTGTGACAACAACCTGCTCTTTCCCACGTATTAGCTCAACAGCTTGGGGTGCTACAATGATTTCAACACTATCCAATGGTTCAACCACGGTAATCGGCTGAACAGGCTCATGCTTTATTTGCAACTCAGGCTTGTTTTGTTCTGGCGTTTCAAATGTAATATCGGCAAGGACTGAATTTCTCTGTCGCTTGATCTCGCCACAGGCTCGGCGCCGGTATTTTTTTCGCATACGACTTCTCGAGGAATCCAAACATCTATTCCCGTGTTGCCAATATGTTTCGCTGCCGCCCGATCATCTTCGCTATTTATTCCTTTCATCTATCAAGATGTGTAATGTTAAAAGTATTTATAACATTACGTTCACCTCATAGTCTACATAAACCACTCTGACTTAAATGGCTTGCTTTTGTGCAATCACATCATTGGCAAGGGCAAGCTTCCACTCCTGTCGGATAAGTTGTAGATAATTTAAAAATGCTTATATCAAATCCAGCTAGCTAAATAAAAAACAAAAAACCGAGCTAATCGCTTAACTCGGTTGAGTATCCATTCTTGAATGGGGGTTATTTCTTCGACCTTGAAACTATCCTTTAAATCAAGAATACGGTTAAATACAGGTTTTGCAGGAACATGATCATATTGGTCTGCCACAAAATAACCTTCACGTTCAAACTGGAAACGATCTTCTGGTTTTGCCTGTGCCAAAGCTGGTTCAATCACCGCTTGAACGACTTTTAATGATTCAGGATTTAGATTTGCCAGGAAATCATCATCGGCATCAGGTGCAGCTTCGGTAAATAAACGATCGTAAATACGAACTTCGGCTGGAATACTTTTGTTGCCGATACCCAGTGAATCACGCCCTTAACCTTACGTCTTGTGATTCTTGCCTAAAGTTTCAGGGTCAATTGAGCATTTCAATTCAACCACTTCACCACTGGCATCCTTAATGACTTCATCACATTTAATCACATAGGCATGGCGTAAACGCACTTCACCCTCTGGAATTAAACGTTTGAAACCTTTTGGTGGCACTTCTTCAAAGTCTTTACGGTCAATATAGATTTCACGTGTCAAGGGAATCACGCGCTCGCCCATATCAACGTTTGGATGACGTGCATGGGTTAAATCGAGTTCTTCTGCAAATTAGTCAAGGTGACCTTGAGTGGATTAAGCACCGCCATACCACGTGCTGCGGTAAGCTTATGACTGGCGAATACAGAACTCCAGCATAGCCACATCCACAATACCATCGGTTTTTGACACACCAACACGCTTACAGAAATCACGCAGGCCCTCTGGGGTAAAAACCACACGGACGCATCCCCACCACAGTTGGCATACGCGGATCATCCCAACCATGAATACGATTTAACCAGCGCTTACGCAGTTTGCGTTTAGAGGTGATGGTATAGTCAATGTTTAAACGCGATGATTCGTATTGGCGTGGCACAGCCTGAGTGCACTTTCTTCAATCACCCAGTCATAGAACGGACGATGGTCCTGAAACTCCAGGGCACAGAGTGAATGGGTAATACCCTCAATTGCATCAGACAATGGATGAGCATAGTCATACATTGGATACATTTTCCACTTGTCACCTGTCTGGTGGTGTTCTGAGTGCAACACACGATAAAGGATTGGATCACGCATGTGTACATTCGGGCTTGCCATATCAATTTTGGCACGTAAAACCGTTTACCCTCGCCCAATTCACCATTACGCATTTGCTCAAAACGCGCCAGATTTTCTTCCACAGTCGCATTACGGTATGGTGAGTTTTTACCTGGCTCCACAAAGCTACCACGATTCAACTTAATTTCTTCAGGTGTTTGCAAGTCCACATAGGCATCCCCCTGTTCACTGACTTGAACAGCCCACGTGTAAAGTTGATCGAAATAACCAGAAGCATAGCGAGGCTCACCATTCCAGTTAAAATCCTTAACCACTTGCCATATCATTGGCAATACCATCAACATATTCTTGTTCTTCGGCATCTGGGTTTGTATCGTCAAAACGTAAATTACATAGACCATCAAATTCTTCGGCAATACCAAAGTTCAAACAAATTGCTTTGACATGACTAATATGCAGATACCCATTTGGCTCAGGCGGGAAACGAGTTACAACTTTTTGGGTACGACCTTCTTTTAAATCATCGGTAATCACCTGACGTACAAAAGTCCAAGCCTGCCCGTTGTCCTTGCTGCACGGCATCGACAGAGGCATGAGTGCCTGGTGTCGGGGTCTTTGGCAGGTCTGAAACAACATCATTTGGCTTCATAGGGTGTAAATCACTTCTTACAGTTAAAATACCGGAAATAAAACGCAATCTTTGCTATTTATGAAAGATTTTAACGTTTTTTACTTGCCTTGTAGTTTACAGTTTGCTTATGCTTCTCTCAACCAAAAACCCATGGTCACAAGCCCATGTTTAGAGATTACCGTAATGAGTTTCAAGTCGAATTAAATACCAACAAAGGTCGTATTGTTCTTGAGCTTAACGCTGAAAAAGCGCCAAAAACGGTTGAAAATTTCTTAGAATATGTACGTGACGGTTTTTGTGACGGCGTAATTTTCCACCGTGTGATTGATGGTTTTGGCGATCCAAGGTGGTGGCATGGACGAAAACTTTAAAGAAAAAGCAACACGTGACTCAATCGAAAATGAAGCTGATAACGGTTTAAGCAATGATGAAGGCACAATTGCAATGGCGCGTACGCCAAGGTGCCTGGCACTCTGCATCTGCTCAAATTTTTTATCAACGTTAAAAATAACTCTTCCTTAAACCACACAGCGCCAACTGCACAAGGCTGGGGTTATGCGGCATTTGGTAAAGTTGTAGAAGGTATGGATGTTGTAGCTGCAATTAAAGTTGTGTGCGTACTGGTAAATCATGGTTACCATGCAGATGTTCCTTTAGAGAACGTTGTGATTGAATCTGCTAAAATTATTTCTGAATAATTTGATCCAACAGGATTCTTTTGTGACCCATCTGTTTATATCAGATTTGCATTTGTCACCTGATCACCGGACTGGTTCGTAGTTTTTAGACTTACTAACACAATATCAAGATAAAAACACCTGTTTCATATTTTAGGTGACTGGTTTAACGCATGGATTGGGGGACGACTACACCGCCCCTTGGCTAGGTGAAATCGTTCAGGCTTTAAAAGAGTTCAATCAGGCAGGCAACTAGGTTTATTTTCAGGTCGGTAATCGTGATTTTGTTTTAGGAAAAAATTTCCCAACCAATTTAATGGAATCCTGCTGCCTGATGTCTATACGCTGGAAATTAACCATCAAAAATTCCGTCTGGAGCATGGCGATGCCCTATGTACTGATGACATTGCCTATCAACGCTTTAGAAGCGTAATCCGCAATCCAGTTCTGCTGAGTTTATTGAAACGAACACCATTAAGTTTCAGACAAAAACTCGCCAATGGTTTTCAAAAAAAGCAGTGAAACCAAACAACTAAAAAGCTATGACATCATGGATGTAAATGCAAAAGCAGTTGAAAATGTCATTACTGAAGTCGATTATTTAATTCATGGTCATACCTATCGCCCTGAAATTCATCAAGTATTGAATAAACAACGTACGTTTTAGGCATTGGCGAGAAGATTCTGCTTGGATTTTAGAAATTAACGAACAAGAAAATAGCAGCCTGAATTTTAAAAAGTGGACCTATTGATCTTTATTCCATTCGACTTTTATCGATACCCAAATCACATTTAGACACTTTTCCTACCTGACATATCCAGTAAAATAAAACAAACGCCACAATGAAGATGAGATTTAATGTGACTGCAAACTGTAGACCCAGGCTACTGCTATATTTAAGTAAGATATCAACCGCAGCATAACCCGCCCACACACAAAACAGAAATAGGGCAGATTTTAGATTTAGGCCTTGTGTGGCTTTCTCCGCCGCCTGCCCAAGAATAATGAAAAAAATTGCCACCACACCTAAAGCAACGCCAATCAGCTTTAACAGGCTAAACTGCTCACCAAATATAAAATAGGCAGCCAATAAAGAAAGAATCACTGCTAAACGCTGGGCAATCTCCGTTTTCACAATACCCGCAACCGCAATGACTTGGCTAAACATAGAAAGATGCTAGGTAACAACACCGCCAAAATTAAAATCAGCCACCACCGCGTATGCTGCCATGAAACATGGGTGATATCCGTTTTAAACCATTAGGCGCATAACACGCTGGCACTTAAATAGTTCCACGCAATCATTTGCCAAACATCAAAACCTTTTTCTTTCAGATATTTCAGCAAAATTGACACGATAACGCTGCAACAGGCAGCCGCAACAATAATTTCCATAGTTTTTCTAGCCATGCAAAAACACAAAAAAAGCCAGTCTATTATTAGACTGGCTTTTTTAAAAGATCATCAATCAATTAACGATTATTTTCGTCTTCTTGACCATCTTCAAATTTAGTTTCGCCGTCGAAGCCACCCTGACCACCGAAGCCGCCCTGATGACCGAAGCCATGACCACCGAAGCCACCTTGACCACCGAAGCCACCTTGACCACCGAAGCCACCTTGACCACCGAAGCCGCCCTGACCACCGAAGCCGCCCTGACCACCGAAGCCGCCATGACCACCGAAGCCGCCACCTGTAGCCTGACCACCACCAAAGCCGCCAGCAGCGCCCTGTGCAGGGAAGCCACCAGTGCCCTGAGCACCAGCTGGACGTGGATTGCGTGCAGGTACAACTGTAGAAATCGCGTGTTTATAAACCATTTGACTTACTGTGTTTTTAAGTAAAACCACATATTGGTCAAAAGATTCAATATGCCCCTGTAGTTTAATACCGTTCACAAGGAAAATAGAAACTGGAATACGTTCTTTACGGAGAGAATTTAAGAACGGATCTTGTAAAGTTTGACCTTTAGACATTTGTAACTCCAAAAAATTTTTAAATCAGCGCAAAAAACTATCTTTATTTTTTAACTAAAAATTATAAAAAGACAGCCTGCGAATTTTGCTTTATCCAAAGAAGTTTCGCAAGTCTTCTTTCGCCTGCTTTATCGTTGCGTAAGTTTTAAAATCGTGTATTTCTTGCAAAGAACGTAACCAAGTGTATTGACGTTTGGCAAGTTGCCGTGTCGCAAATAGCGCTTTGCTCTCCATTTCAACCCTATTTTTGAGACTCAAGTCACTTTTTAATAAAAAAGCTAAAGCTTGACGATAACCAACAGACCGCATGGATGGCAAATTGTCATTTAAATCGTATTTAACAATTAGCTCCTCCACTTCATTCAAAAAACCAATATCCCACATTTTGCTCAATCTTTGCTCAATGCGTTGATGTAATTCTAACCGATCTGGCATGAGGGCGTAGTTATAAAAAGTGTAACGATAGGGTTGATTTTTAGGCTGTTCTGCCTGTAGTTTTGTTATTGGTTCACCTGTAATTCGGTAAACTTCCAATGCACGAATAATGCGTTGCCGATCTGAAACCTTAAACTTCTGACCTGCGATGGGATCAACAGCAACCAGTTCATCATAAACCGCCTGCCAGCTTTCCTGTTCAGCCTTAGCAATAATGGTATCACGAATCGCCTGATCCGCATTGGGCAGGTTATCGGCAAGTCCCTCAAGCAGCGACTTGAAATACAGCATGGTTCCGCCGACCAGAATTGGTGTCTTGCCCCGTGCGTGCATATCGTCAATCAAGGGGCAAACATCTTCAACAAACTGGGCCGCCGAGTACACTTCCAATGGTGTAATAATATCAATCAAATGATGTGGATATTGTTGCTGCTCTTCTTTAGTCGGTTTCGCCGTCCCAATATCCATATCTTTATAAACTAAAGCTGAATCCACAGAAATCAATTCGAAATTACCGCGTTCATAGAGTTCGCATGCCAATGCTGTTTTACCACTTGCGGTAGGCCCCATTAAATTGATGACGGGCAATTGATTTGACATGTAAAACTACTCTCCTCGAGCAAATAATTTATCTAATTGATGCAATGGAAATGCGCGCCAAGTTGGACGCCCATGATTACATTGACTGGCAAATTCAGTTTGTTCCATTTGGCGTAATAAAGCATTCATTTCCGAAAGACTGAGTTGTCGATGTGCTCTTACAGCCCCATGACACGCCATACCAGCAAGAAGCTCATCACGTTTTTGTAATAGGCCTCTGGCTTCATCATTTGGATCAAGATCATTTAATAATTCTGGAATTAAATTACTAAAGTCAGCTTTATGCAAAATGGCAGGCACACCACGCACAATCACTTGATCATCGCCGTATTGATCAATTTCCAACCCCAAACGTTCTAATTGTGGTTGTAAATCTTCAACGCGAGTCGCTTGCATACGAGTAATGGAAACAACTTTAGGAATCAGCAGTTGTTGCGAAGTCCAAAATTCAGGTTTATCCCATGCCGACTTCATCTGCTGCAACAAGATACGTTCATGTGCCGCATGCATATCCACAATGATCAGGCCTTCAGTATTTTGCGCCAAAATATAGATGCCATGCAGTTGTGCGATTGCAACTCCCAAAGGAAACTCATCTACACGTGATGGGCCTTGATCATTTCCATCTTCTGTTTCTTCACGTAAAGGCGCTAAATAGCTTTTGAGTGCATTATTTAACTGTGCAGAGCCATTATAACGTGGTTCTGTTGTGGTTGCGATGCATTATATTGAACTGCTTGCGGGCGGCTTTGATTAAACTCAGTCAGCAAATCTGTTGATATTTCTACTTGCTGATTGGCTTGTGGCTCAGATTCTACAATTGCACGATGTAAATTAAATTGTTCTTGGTATTTCGGTTGTGGCTGATAATTAAAATTTTCTGCCTCAGCTTCATCTGTTTTCATCGCTTGTGCTAAATCAGCAGTTGCGGTTTGAAATTGAGACAAGGTTGCTTTGGCATAATGCCGTACAAACTCATGTACTTCACGCTGATTCAAAAACGAATTTCATGTTTGGTCGGATGTACATTCACATCAATATTTTCAGGATCAACCTCTAAACAGCAAATAAGAGGAATGTTGATGTCCATGCAAAATCCCCTCATAGGCCATACGCAGCGCATGGGAAATAGTCTTGTCCTTGACAATACGACCATTCACATAGACATACTGTAAATCAGCCTGTGCCTGTGCATCAGATGGATGCCCCAGCCAGCCAGATAAACGCATATTGATACTTTCTGCATCAATCCAATATGCATTTTGGATAAATGCTTGACCCAATAATTGTTGCACTCGTTGATAACGTAATTCACCACTATCTGCGATGGGTAAATTCAAGCGAATATTGTCATTATGCTCAAGCACAAAACGGATGTCAAAATGAGTTAAAGCCAAACGGCGTACAATTTCTTCAATATGACCAAATTCTGTAGTTGGTTTTTTTAAAAACTTACGGCGTGCAGGCACATTAAAGAATAAATCCTGAACGCGGATATGTGTGCCTTTTTGTGCTGCAACAGCCTGTATTTGTTGATGATCAAATGCTGTTCCATTCACTTCAACCTGATAACCCACCCCCTGTTCATCCTGACAACTGGTGAGGGTTAAACGGGATACCGCCGCGATCGAGGCCAATGCCTCGCCCCGAAATCCCAGACTCACAATGGCATGCAAGTCTTCCGAGCTTCTAATTTTACTGGTGGCATGGCGCATGACTGCTAAAGGTAAATCGTCTGGATGAATACCATGCCCATTGTCAATGATTTCAATCAGCGTTGAACCACCCTGAGCAACCCGAATAATCAGTTCAGTTGCGCCTGCATCAATTGAGTTTTCCAATAGTTCCTTGATGACTGAAGCTGGGCGTTCAATCACTTCACCTGCTGCAATCTGGTTGGCCAGAGCAGCATCAAGGGTGTGGATACGGCGGATTGCATCATGCGCCATTCAATTGTTCCTGCAAAGATTGAGCTAACGCTTGTGAATTTACACTTAAGGTCACAAAACGGGTCAGTTCATCATCCGATTTCTGAATATCAATGATTACATCGGCTTTTGGAATTTCATCACCACCTTTGGATGGCCATTCAAATAGGAATAAAGCGTCAGGTGTTTCCAGATAATCACGGATTCCCATCAGTTCCAGTTCGTAGGGATCATCTAAACGGTATAAATCGAAGTGAAAAATTTCTTGTCCTTGAATGCTATACGGTTCAACCAAAGTATAGGTCGGACTTTTAACAGAACCCTGATGCCCTAAACTTTGTAGGAAATAACGGGTGAATGTTGTTTTCCCAGCACCTAAATCACCAATCAAATATATAACGCCTGAATGCACTTGTTGTGAGAGCACTTTCGCAAATTTTTCAGTGTCTTGTTCATGATTTAAAGTAAATTTCACTGAATATGACATGGCAAATAGAATAAAATTGGGATAACCGCTATGATAACATTGCCCTGAGGTAAAGCCTAATCCATAGCAATACGTTGATTCTTTTTTACAACATTGAAGAGAAGACATGACTCTACAAAATCGGGTTGATCCTTGGGGGAAATTGAATACGCATCCCTCAAAAAGTGCGACTTTAATGGGGAATCGTGGTGGTAAGCTGCATAATGCAGACAAGCAAATCATTAAGCAATTTTCCACTCAATCCTGGATCAACTGCTTAACCACATTCGGTAATGTCAAAAGAGAGGTTTTTGGACAGTCTTATTCTGAACTGTTCTTTCTAGATGAAGCAACTGCCTTGGCGGCAGGTCACCGTCCTTGTGGAGAATGTCAGAATCAACGCTATAAACAGTTTAAAAATGCATGGATTCATGCAAACAACATTGGTATTTCACTACCTGTAAAAGAGATGGATAAAAAAATTCATCAAGACCGCCTAACAGCGGATAAAGACAAGAAAACATTTCAAGCTAAAATTTCTGATTTACCAATTGGCACTTTCTTTGAGCATGACTCAAAAGCAATCGTGGTTTTTACAGACAATCATTATTTGGTTTGGTCTTTTGATGGCTATCAACAGGAAGTTGAATTACCAAATGACCTGATTGTGAACGTACTCACGCCAGAATCTTTTGTCAAAGCATTTGATGAGGGATTTATACCTCGTTTCCACCATTCAGCCTCATTCAAATAATATGAATATCATTGAAAATTTTACTCCACCACTGATCAACGGTGTCAGTGCCAGTAAAGTCTTTTTACCCCATGACATTTCTGCACCTACCATTTTTGCTTATCTTTGCCAACACTTTCCACATATTCAATCAAGCGAATGGCAACAACGTTTTAGCGATGAATTAATCTATGCTGCGAACGGTGAAAAATTAAAAATAGACAGTATCTATACGCCCAATACCCATATTTTTTATTATCGTTTTCTGGCGCATGAAATTCATGTGCCTTTTCAACATGAAATTTTATTTGAAAATGAAAATTTACTGGTGGTGGATAAACCTCACTTCCTGAGCATGACACCAACTGGACAATACGTTCAGGAAACCTTACTGGTTCGCCTGAAAAGACAAACAACTAATCAAGACCTAACCCCGATTCATCGACTGGATCGGGAAACGGCAGGCGTGGTTTTATTCAGCAAAAAAACTGAATCGCGGGGAATCTACCAACAACTTTTTGCCGAACGCAAAGTTCAGAAAGTCTATCATGCGATTGCTGCCTATCATCCCAAACTCAAATTTCCACAGACTGTTCAACTGCATCTAGAAAAGGGTAATCCTTTTTACACCATGCAAATTAATCCAGAAAAACCAAGCAATACAGAAACACACATAGAACTGTTGGAACATACACAGCACAAAGCCAAATATCTGCTTAAACCCAAAACGGGCAAACAACACCAACTCCGTGTACACCTCAATTACCTGGGTATCCCAATCCTCCACGACCCTTTTTACCCAACTGTCCAGCATAAGGCAGATGATGACTTTAGCTGCCCATTGCAATTACTGGCCAAGCAGATTCAGTTTGTTGATCCCATTTCCCAACAGAAAATGCATTTTATTTCCAATTTTGAACTCACACTGTAAACACAACGTAATGACAAAAAATTACTATTTTCACTTCAAAAATATTGAAATTAGCCTGTGATCGTTTAAAATACATGGCGATAACTAAAAATATTTGGTCATATCTTTCATGCGAAAAACAGAAGTTTATCAGGTTCGTCTTGATTCTCAGGAAAAGAAACAGGCATTTGCCGTTTTTAAGCAGCTCGGTATCTCCCCTGCTCAGGCTGTGCGACTTTTCTTTAAACAGGTGGTACTGACCAAATCCATTCCCTTTGCGATTGAAAACCAGAATATCAATATGGAACAGTTGCTTAAACTGCGTAAATCCAAAGCAAACCAAACAACCGAAGATTCAGCTTCCAATCACCTTGAAGATGACCACGAAGACCTGTTTGAAGAACTCAACGCACTTTTAGGTGAAAGTGACAAAACTTAACAATGTTGCATTTATACACAAGTTTTTATTTTTTAAGCTGATTTTTTTTCGCTATCCTGTAATTCCAACTAAAACAATAAGGTTAAGGGTAGGTCAGGATGATTGTTAAGCGAGCCAACAAAGAAGATCTTCATCAACTTGCTGTCTTGTTTGACGAATACCGTCAGTTCTATGGCGCATCATCAAATATTGAACAATCCTATCAATTTCTCAAACATCGTTTCGACAATAAAGACAGTGTCATTTTTATCCATGTTAAGGATGATGTGTTCACAGGTTTTGTTCTACTTTATCTCGCCTTTTCCTCAGTTGCCTGCGAAACCTATTATATTTTAGACGATGTTTATGTGACCCCATCTTTTCGCAAACAAGGTTCAGCGAAACAATTGATTGATACAGCCATTCTCTTCGCACGCCATGAAAATGCCCAGCGTATCAGCCTCGAAACACAAAAGAACAATTCCCAATCCCACCGTCTTTATGAACAGATGGGCTTTATTCGGGACGATGAGTTCAAGACTTTCCATTGTTTTTTAAAATAATCCGTGATCCAGCTTAATATTCTGGCTCAACTGTTTTTGCGAAGCCGTTAAGTATATCCATTCACCCTCCGCTAAACCAGGTAGTTCAAGCTGCCCAATTTGATGACGATGCAATGCGTCAACCTTGTTGCCTACAGCTGCAAGCATGCGCTTAACCTGATGATATACCCCCTGGTGAACCGTCATGGAAAGCTGGTTCGCACAAATCAACTGCACATCCGTTGCAGCGAAAATCCCTTTTTCATTACGAAGTTCGACACCCTGCTCCAAAGCCTGCATTTGTTCAGGAGTCACTGGATCGGCTGTGGTGACATGATAAATCTTGGGTACATGCTTTCTGGGATGCGTCAGTGACTGTAGATACTGGCCATCATCCGTTAATAATAATAATCCTGTCGTATCCTGATCTAAGCGCCCCACACATTGCACGCCGCGATGAATCAGGATTTCAGGTAGTAAACTAAATACGCTTTGGTGATGTGTCGCCTGATGCGAACATTCATAATCCTGTGGCTTATTCAAGGCAATATAGACATTTTCCCTATATTGGTATGGTTCACCAAAAACAGTGAAATTAAGATCATCCGTATTCAAGTTTTGTTTGGGATTGTCATAAACCTGATTTTCAATAAGGACAGAGCCATTCTTAATCAACTGCTGGCAATATTTACGTGAACCAAAGCCTTGAGATTGCAAAATTTTTTCCAGCAGCATAAAAGCACCCTAAGCGAAATCACTTTATTGTACTCGATTAAACTGTTCGCCGCTGTTCGCTGGATATTCATTCTTATTTTTTATAATTTATAGGACTTACGCACTATCATTTATAGATTCTCTGTGGTAGCAGATGATTTTTATCGAGAATAAAGTCATCAATGAAGTCTTTGATGATTGGTCTAAATAATTTCTTCTGCCAACGATATACATTTTCAAAGATCCGCTCAAACTGGTTCTTTTGTATCTCGACGTAGGCCATCAAGGCTGCAAAAATATGATTCAAAATCAGTTTAGATCGTCTTACCTGAAACTTTTCAATATGACAAACCTGTTTAATCACTCGGTGATATTGTTCTATTTTCCAATGACTTGAATGTAATTCATAAAAACCCTCAAAGGACAATAAATCATCTTCATCTTGATACACAATATAAAACCTCTGCTGTTCTTTTAACTGAGTCTTAAATAATTGTACAAAGCCAAAATCTTTGAGCCAGACCACTTGACCCTGATGAAAATTCGGCAATAAACGCAGTTGAAACCATTGTCCTTTTTCAGGGGAAACCTTACGGTTACTGTCGACACCAAACATAAATCGAATACCATATTTTCTTATGGTTTTTAGATTTTCAGTCGATGAATACCAACTATCACCTGTAATAAATTGAATCTTTGCACCCCAATCGAGTACTTCACTTAACATCTCCATAAAGTAATCATTCTTGGTTTTACTTGCTGACTTATCATAAATTCGAAAATTAATTGGAATATTTTTGCCATGTTGATCTGTCGCATACAAGGTAATGAGATTAATACCCTTGACGGATCGGTGGTGTTTGCCTGACCAAAAATAGCTAACCAAGTCCATATGTTGACTATATGGCTTATCTAAAACAGTATCATCAATACTGACTATAAGTTTATTATTATCAATATGTTGAATTGCTTCTTGATATAGGTCGTGAGGTGTGTAGTCTTCCCGCTCTAGAAAGCGATTTACACTATCATGCGAGATGTTATAAGTCTCAGCAAGTTGTGTGCAGCTAATAGAGTTCGGTTCTGTCATGAGAAAACCCATATAAATGGGTAGAGTACAGGTTGCTGTAGAAGCATGTTTAATTCGTCTAATCACAGATACTTTATAAAGCATTTTAATACTTTTTTGAATCTGTCAATGCGTAAGTCCTAATTTCTCTAATTTATTCACAATCTGTTCATTTGCAATAGAATATATACAAAACTCTCGCCAAACTCTCTCAATCATCCTATTGCGCTCCATATTTTCACTTAAAAGTCCTGTTACATTTGTCTCAAGCAAAAGAATACTGTCCAAAAGTAATTGATAAGGAGTTTCACCATGAAATCGAATATGTGGTTATGTAGCGTTATCCTAGCAACCACATCAATAGTGTCTGTTGCACATGCAGACAATGCAACACGTGTTGCAGCAACCTCTGCTCTTGGTAGTGTGGTGGGTACTGCAATTGGTCAACAACTTTGGCGGACAGACAGGTGCTATGATTGGTTCTTGCGCTTGGCGGCGCTGGTGGTGCCGCAGCATCCAGCAATAAGCGTGACCGTACTGAAGCCGCATTGGGTGGTGGTCTAGGTGGCGCTGGTGGTTATACCGTAGGCCGTAACATGGGTGGAACCAATGGCGGTTATATAGTGCTGCGCTTGGCTCTTTGCAGGTGGTGCGGTATTAGGTCAAAAAGTAGGTCAGGATCGTGCCGAAGAGGAACGCTATGTGACCGTCGTTATGACAACTGCCGTTCGTACAATGACCGCCGCTACTACAACTCACGCTATAACTATCGCTTCGCGATAATGGCAAGCACCATGGCTGGTACAAACATCGTTAATAGATTTTATCCTTACCCCTTTGGCACTTTCGAGTGCCTTTTTTTATTTATACATTTTCATGTACAAATATAGAAACATTAAATCGAATAAAAACGATATACAAAACCAAACTTATATCGTATTATTTCGATATATAAGCTCCTATAATCATGATGAAAAATATTAAAAGATATAAAGTTCTCTGACCAGAGTTGGCACTGTTGAGAGGATAAAAATATTGAGCTTTCATTACGCCACGCTACCGAATCAGTTCTCAACATGCCGAAAAAGCTGGGATATGACTGTTTTTATTAATGGAGCATTTACAATATGGATAATGCCAGAAGTTCATAAATTGTTGAAGTCTGAGTTAAGATTTATTGCTGCTCACATCAAAAGACTGTTTAGGGCTCAAAAATATGGCTTCAACCATGTATCCTTTAGGAAAAGGAGTAATTAGCACATATATTTTATCTAAATCAGTTGAGCTTTGTTTAGCTGTGTCTTCTGATCTGATCTGATTTATTCATGTGGGTTTATATGTATTGCCAGGAATGAAGATTGTCTTCTGTGGATAATGGTATTCTGCATGATAACACCTAATCAACTAAAAATATTGCCTGCATTATTATACCATGGCCTTTGTTTGACAGCAGCCCAGTTCTGAGTGAAGGCATAGTTGCTGTGTTGGGGATTTTAATTTTTGTATCATATTTCACCACGTATGTTGTTATTACACTGAAATTGTCAGAGGAATTTGCATATTCGAATACTTTGATAAACCTTATGTGTCATTATGCACAATAGCCAGCAGGCAAATTGATAAGAGAGGTACAATATTTAGCTAACGTCTGTCATGCAATTAAACCCGGGATCGGGGGCACAGTCTAAAACTCAAACCGCCAACTGAATCAATACAAGGTCTGGCAAGCAGCGCTGAGCAACTCGCTATCCAGAATTTCTATGCAATGGCTCAAATTGGTTCACAGGAAACTGTCAAAACAGGACTGGAAAAATTGCCGCGCAATATGATGTGTAGATGAGTTCATCTTCAATTTCCGTGATATTTACGATACACAAAAACGTCTGGAAAACTTTAGCTTGCTCATGGAGCTAAAAAACCAGTAGGCAATCCTATTTTCAAATAAGCATTGCCTCGTTCCGCAATGCTTATTTCACCACGCCCATGTATTGATAGGAGGTATTTTTCTTGCCGTAACGTAGATACTTTCCTTGAGGTTTATAGTTTTTATCCAGCAACATAATATCAATATTATTCTTCAAGCTTTTGTCTGTA
This sequence comes from Acinetobacter sp., assembly GCA_046347365.1. Classification (GTDB taxonomy): domain Bacteria; phylum Pseudomonadota; class Gammaproteobacteria; order Pseudomonadales; family Moraxellaceae; genus Acinetobacter. Next base: position 18,701 of record JAXMGF010000020.1, read on the forward strand.
CGGATGTCATCAAGTGTCTCATCCGAGCTTTCATGGTTTTTACAGTCAAAATCGACCTGAATGGCATCAAGCAGTGCTTTATGAGGTTCCCAATCTTATTTCTTCAAAATAAAAAGCGTAGCCCATCCTCTACGCTTCTCATTTAAAGATACTATTTAGCCAATACGACGTTTTAAACCAGTCAACTGTAAATACGCGCGTTGAAATTCTTCAATCGACATTTCAGTGACATTTAAATACTTAATGCCTTCTGAAATATAAATCCCCTCAATCGCCCGCAGTTCCATCTGACACCGGCTAAAACTTGCATAGCGACTATTGGCCTTACGTTCATTACGAATCGCAACCAGACGCTCCGCATCAATCATCAGACCAAACAGCTTGTTTTTATGCTCTTTAAAAACTTTGGTAAACGGTTGTCGTCTAAGTCTTCTTAGTAAGTGGATAGTTTGCCACGCGGATACCAAACTGTAATGACAAATAGATCGAGGTTGCGTTTTACCTGAACGTGACACGCCAAATCAGGATAATATCGGCTTTATCGTAGTGACGTGTTCGGCACCATCGTCATTGTCCAGCGAAATGAACTGCATCAATACGTGCCTTATAATATTCAGAGTCAGTCACCGCATGGTCTGCCCAACCAATGTGGTTGGCAACGTTCCCAACTCTTCTGAAAAGCTACTGATCAAACCCTCAAACACATCCAGATTAACGGCTTGGCAGTATTGATACTATCGCGTACCAATGGATCAACTAAAGTGTCAAACCAGTGGCAGAACTGACGATGTATCTGGCATGCATTGATCTCTGCAACCGCGACCATAGCAGCCTCTTCAGTGGTAATATAAGGCATAATATGAATATCAAAATCGACATTCGGAAATTGCGCAAGTAGTGAATGTCCAAGGGTTTCTGCGGTAATTGCAGTACCATCCGAAATAAAAAATACACTCCGTTTAATTTTGTTACCGGCAATTGCAATTTCTAAACATTTGTCTTAGTGCTCTATAATCTTTATAGTAAACTCATCTAACATGACTGTCGCTTAGTAAACACTATATCTAGGCACTTTCGTATAATTTCATACCAATGATAGTCATTCATACTGCAAAAAAAGTGGAGTAAATACTTTGGAAGCGCGCGTAATCGGTCTGGAAAAATTAGGGAAACACGATGTCGAACTCGTAGGTGGGAAAAACTCATCTCTGGGTGAAATGATCAGTCATTTATCCAATGCTGGTGTATCGGTACCAGGTGGTTTTGCAACAACTGCCGCTGCCTATCGTGAATTCCTGGATCAAAGCGGCTTAAATGCTCGAATTCAGGCTGAACTAACTCAACTGAATGTTGATGATGTGCTTGCACTTGCTGAAACAGGTGCAAAAATCCGTAAATGGATTGTTGATACTCCACTGACTGCCGCATTAGAACAAGAAATTCGTGAAGCATTTGCAGCACTTTCAAACGGTAATCCAGACATTGCCGTGGCGGTACGCTCTTCTGCCACCGCTGAAGATTTACCAGATGCCTCATTTGCGGGCCAACAGGAAACATTCCTCAATATTCGTGGTATCGATAATATCCTGATCGCGATTAAAGAAGTTTTTGCATCATTATATAACGATCGTGCGATTGCATATCGTGTACACCAAGGTTTTGAACACAGTGTGGTTGCTCTTTCCGCGGGCGTGCAACGCATGGTTCGCTCTGAAACGGGTGCTGCGGGTGTGATGTTTACTCCTGATACAGAATCGGGTTTCCCGTGACGTGGTATTTATTACCGCATCCCATGGCTTGGGTGAAAATGGTGGTAAGCAAAAGCCGTCAACCCCACGAATTCTATCTGTCAAAACCACTTTTAAAGGGTGGTAAACACGCTGTCCTACGCCGCAACCTGGGTTCCAAGCACCAGAAAATGATTTATGGTGAAGAAGGTGCTGCGGGTAAATCTGTTGTTGTAGTTGATGTTGAAAAACCTGAGCGCCAACAATTCGCGCTAAACGACCATGAGCTTCATGAACTTGCAAAAACAAGCATTAATCATTGAACAACACTACGGTTCACCGATGGATATCGAGTGGGCAAAAGATGGTGATGATGGTCAAATCTATAATGTTCAGGCACGCCCTGAAACTGTGAAAAGCCGTCAAAATGTCGGCACAATGGAACGTTACCTATTAAAACAACGTGGCACAGTCATCTGTGAAGGTCGTTCAATTGGTCAACGTATCGGTTCGGGCAAAGTTCGTGTCGTCACCTCAATTAAAGAAATGGATAAAGTACAAGACGGTGATGTTCTTGTATCCGACATGACTGACCCAGACTGGGAACCAGTAATGAAACGTGCCGCTGCGATTGTCACCAATCGTGGTGGACGTACCTGTCACGCGGCAATCATTGCACGTGAACTGGGTGTTCCTGGACGAAGGTGGCAATGCCACTGAACTGTTAACGGATGGTCAGGAAGTAACTTACTTCCGTGCCGAAGGTGATACGGGCTTCATCTATGAGGGTGCACTGGACTTTGAGGTTCAACGTAACTCGATCAACTCGATGCCGAAGCTTCCGTTCAAGATCATGATGAACGTGGGTAACCCTGACCGTGCGTTTGACTTTGCCCAGATTCCAAATGAAGGGATTGGCCTTGCACGTCTTGAGTTCATCATCAACCGTATGATTGGTGTGCATCCAAAAGCATTGTTGAACATTGAGAGCCTGCCACGTGAAACGCGTGCCGCTGTAATGACACGTACTGCGGGTTATTCGTCCCCAATCGAATTCTATGTTGAAAAACTGCGGAAGGCATTTCAACGCTGGGCAGCGTATTTGCTGAAAACCAGTGATTGTGCGTATGTCTGACTTTAAGTCAAATGAATACGCAAACCTGATTGGTGGCAAGTTATACGAACCAGAAGAAGAAAACCCAATGTTGGGCTTCCGTGGTGCCAGCCGTTACGTTTCTGACAATTTCCGCGACTGTTTCGGAGCTGAATGCCGTGCCTTGGAAAAAGCACGATGAAATGGGTCTCACCAACATTCAAATCATGATCCCGTTCGTTCCGACTGTAAATGAAGTTGTGTGATTGAGCTACTTGCTCAAAATGGCTTGAAACGTGGGTGAGAACGCTTGAAAATCATCATGGCGTGTGAATTGCCAACCAATGCATTATTGGCTGAGCAATTCCTTGAGCACTTTGATGGCTTCTATCGGTTCAAATGACTTAACACAACTTACACTGGGTTCGGACTGTGACTTGGTATCGTATCTCACTTGTTTGATGAGCGTGATCCAGCGGTTAAGGCGCTTCTTTCCATGGCAATTCATGCCTGCCGCAAAGCTGGCAAATATGTGGGTATTTGTGGTCAGGGACCATCTGACCACCCTGATCAGCGAAATGGCTAATGGAACAGGGTATTGAATCTGTGTCACTGAATCCTGATTCAGTGCTTGATACCTGGTTCTTCCTTGCTGAAGAACAAATCAAGAAAGCCTAGTCTTTAGAAAAAGACCCTTGCAGGGTCTTTTTATCTTTAGTCATTGAGATTTTTAAAATATGCAAATTTACTTGGCTCGTAACAACCAACAAGCTGGACCTATAGTTTAGAACAAGTGAACCAAATGCTTGCCAGTCAACAAGTTCTACTCACAGATTTGGCTTGGCATGAGGGTATGGCAGAATGGAAAACACTTGGTGAACTGACTCAAGGAAAACTTGTCTACGAACCTGTAGGTTACACTCCCTTTAGTGCCCAGATTAAAACCGAAACCACTCCCAACTCAGCCTTTCAAATCAAGGTCGAACAAAAAATATCTCAGTTGGCCCCGATCCATTCACGTTTTTTTGCAAAACTGATTGATGTATTTTTATGGTTTCCCGCAACATTCCTGCTCACCGCTTTTTTTACACCCGAACAGGCACAAAAGTTTACCCAGTTGAATGAACAGCTATTTCGGCTCATGGCAGACCGCTCATCAGACATGGCCCTAGCCCAAAAAGTCCAGACAGAAATTGTGGCCATTATTCCAACCCATGCCTGGATGGCGATGTGTGTCTATATCATTGCCATGCTTATGGTACAGGCTTTCCTGATTGGAAAATCAGGGCAAAGTATTGGCAAGAAATTGCTAAAAATCAAGATTGTGGATGCTGAAACCTCTGCTCCTGTCAGCTCAGTAAGAGCATTCTGGCTCAGAAGTATGGTTTTTGTTATTTTAAACATGGTCATTTTGCCGTTGATTTCCGTGATTGAATCGCTGTTTGCATTAGGGAAAAATCGTCAGGCATTACATGACAAATTGGCAAAGACCAAAGTGGTTCAGAAATAAGCCTCATCAATTATTTGCATAAAGCTGTATATAAAATACATTTTATACAGCCTTTCAATATAGCGTGTTGATATATAAAAAAAAGATCAGGCTTTAATCCAATCCCTGCTAAATAAATCGGGTTCTAAAACAAGTATTTCAGCGTACTTTATCAGTAGCTTAGTTTTTCAATATGAGGCATAATGCCCTACAACGTAGCGGTGTCGTATGATTACTAAGCATTTCACAAAAAATTCTTATCAATCATGCGACACTTTAATCGCTATCCCATAATTTAAATTAGGGAATGGGACTCTTCACCGAGGTTGTAAAATGAGACAAACGATTTTAGCTGTATTGTCTTTATCAACGATGGCTGCGCTCTTGACAGGGTGTGGCGGTGATATGGTACTTCTAAACAATAAAGGTCCAGTAGGTCAAGGTCAAAGTAGCCTGATGATGACTGCGATCTATCTAATGCTATTGGTGGTAATTCCATCAATTATCATGGCATTATGGTTTGGTTGGCAATATCGCGCATCGAATAAAGATGCAGACTATAAACCTACTTGGGCACACTCTACGACAATTGAGATCGTTGTTTGGGGTGTTCCTGTCATTATTATTGGTATTTTAGCTTGGTTAACTTGGTGGGGTTCCCACAAGTACGACCCTTACCGTCCGTTAGAGTCAGATAAAGCGCCTTTAACTGTTCAAGCCATCGCTGAACAATTTAAATGGATTTTTATCTATCCTGAGCAAAACATTGCAACGGTAAACGAAGTACGCTTCCCAGAAAAAACGCCTGTAAGCTTTAAGATTACTTCTAACTTTACGATGAACTCGTTCTTCATCCCACAGTTAGGTGGTCAGATCTATGCAATGGCGGGTATGCAGACTCATCTTCACCTTTTAGCAGACGAACCAGGTGTATTCCGTGGTTTCTCAGCTAACTATTCAGGTTATGGTTTCTCACAAATGCGCTTCAAGGCACATAGTGTAACTGAACCAGAGTTTGCACAATGGGTAGAAGCTGTTAAAGCGGGTAATGGTACAAGTATCAATGCTGAAGCAATTCAAAAAGGTACACTTGACCAAGCTGAATTAGCGACACTTAAAGATGGCGATCGTTCTAAACATCAGATCGAAATTCTTGTAAACCGTGCTAAGGCTGCTGGTGATGAAGAAGCACTTGCTAAAGCTGAAGCTATGAAACCGTTCCCGAACAAGCCACACCCTGTGACTTATTACTCTTCAGTTGAGCCAAAATTGTTTGAAACAATTATCAACCACTACATGAGTAATTATCACGGTGCTGACCACTCTGCTGCTGGACATGCAACAGCAGAAACTCATGCTGCAGCTGAACATGCTGCTCAAGGGGAATAAGACATGGATATGATTTTTGGCAAATTAGGCTGGGATTCTATTCCAACAGAGCCGATTGTACTCGTTACCATGGTCATGATGGCTCTTGGTGGCATTGCAGTTCTAGGCGGTATTACCTATTTCAAAAAATGGGGATACTTATGGAACGAATGGTTCACATCTGTAGACCATAAGAAAATTGGTATCATGTATATCATCGTATCAGTAGTCATGCTTCTGCGTGGTTTCGCCGATGCGATCATGATGCGTTTACAACTTTTCCTCGCTAAAGGCGGTGGTGAAGGTTACTTACATCCAGACCATTACGATCAGATCTTTACAGCACACGGTGTAATCATGATCTTCTTCGTGGCTATGGGTCTCGTTGTCGGTATGATGAACATTTCTGTTCCATTGCAAATCGGTGCTCGTGACGTAGCATTCCCATTATTGAACTCTTTAAGCTTCTGGTTATTTGCGGGTGCTGCTGGTTTGATGATGGCTTCACTTGTTTTAGGTGAATTCGCTGCGACAGGTTGGATGGCTTATCCACCTCTATCTGGCATCGAATATTCTCCTGGTGTAGGTGTTGACTACTATATCTGGGCACTGCAAGTTTCAGGTTTAGGTACGCTTTTATCTGGTGTTAACTTCTTCGTTACCATTATTAAAATGCGTGCACCTGGCATGAAATTAATGGACATGCCAATCTTTACCTGGACTTCACTTTGTACGGCAGTACTGATCATTGCATCATTCCCTGTATTAACAGGTACAATTGCAATGTTGACGCTAGACCGTTACTTTGGCTTCCATTTCTTCACCAATGAGCTTGGCGGTAGCCCAATGCTTTACGTGAACCTGATCTGGACATGGGGTCACCCTGAAGTATACATCCTGGTATTACCAGCATTTGGTCTATACTCTGAAATCGTGGCGACGTTCTCTCGTAAAGCGTTGTTCGGTTACAAGTCTATGGTGTATGCAACAATTGCGATTACTGTACTTGCATTTGTTGTATGGCTTCACCACTTCTTCACCATGGGTGCTGGCGCGAACGTGAATGCGTTCTTCGGTATCATGACCATGATTATTGCGATTCCTACAGGTGTGAAAATCTTCTCTTGGTTATTCACCATGTATAAAGGTCGCATCACCTTTACTACTCCAATGTTATGGACGCTTGGCTTCCTAGTAACATTCGGTATTGGTGGTTTAACTGGTGTACTTATGGCTGTTCCACCTGCGGACTTCCTTGTACACAACTCACTGTTCCTGATTGCTCACTTCCATAACGTGATTATCGGTGGTGTGGTGTTCGGTATGTTTGCTGGCATCATCTTCTACTGGCCGAAGATGTTTGGCTGGAAGCTCAATGAAGCTTGGGGTAAAGCTGCGTTCTGGTTCTGGTTTATTGGTTTCTACTTTGCATTCATGCCACTTTATATCCTTGGCTTCATGGGTATGACACGTCGTTTGAATACATATGACAACCCTGAATGGGACCCATATTTGGCAATTGCATTGTTCGGTGCAGTATTGATTGCTATCGGTATTGCATGTTTCCTTATGCAAATCATCGTTGGCTTCCTACAACGCAAAGACAACATGGACTATACAGGTGATCCTTGGGATAGCCGTACATTTGAATGGGCAACGTCTTCCCCTGCTCCATTCTATAACTTTGCGCATCTTCCAGCAGCTGACGGTGTTGACCGTTTCTGGACTGACAAAGAAAATGGTGTAGCATACGCACGCGATACTAAATATGAAGATATCCATATGCCGACTAATCGTGCAGCTGGTTTCATCATTGCAATGTTCATTACTGTTCTTGGTTTTGCATTGATCTGGCATATTTGGTGGCTAGTCGTTGTTTCATTCGTTGCTGCAGTTGTTAGCTTGATCGTAAGCTCATTCACCAAGAATGTTGATTATTATGTTCCTGCTGCTGAAGTAGAGCGTATTGAAAACGAACGCTATGCGTTACTTGAAAAACACTTGAAGAAGGACTAAGGAAATGGCTGAAGTACTTCATCACGACAACCACGGTCATGACGGTCATCACGAACACGATGACACAGACTTAACGGTCTTTGGTTTCTGGACATATTTGATGAGTGACTTGATTCTTTTCGGATCACTCTTCATTGCGTTCGCTGTATTAAGCAGTCATATTCCGCCTGGTACTCCAAGTGCGAAAGATCTTTTTGGTGATTCTTTAGGTTTTGTTTTAACTGAGACCTTTGCCCTTTTGATCTCTTCGGTAACATTTGGATTCGCTGTTCTTGCATCTTATAAAAAGAACGTTAATCAAGTGATTGCTTGGTTGTTTGTTACTTTCTTATTTGGTGCAACGTTCATTGGGATGGAAATCTATGAATTCCAGCATCTTGTACATGCTGGCCATGGTCCAACTCATAGTGCGTTCTTATCAGCATTCTTTACTTTAGTTGGTACACACGGTATCCACGTAACTTCTGGTTTAGTTTGGATGCTCGTGCTTATGTATCAAATCAAGAAGAATGGTTTGACACTTCCGAATACACGTCGTCTTGCTTGTCTAAGCTTGTTCTGGCACTTCCTTGACATCGTTTGGATCTGTGTATTCAGCGTCGTTTACTTACTGGGAGTTCTCTAATGAGTAGTCATGACCATAATGCTGCTGGTGCATCACACGGTAACTTTAAGCAATACACGGTTGGTTTTATCCTATCTGTCATCCTTACCATCATCCCATTCGGGATGGTGATGGCAGGTGGTTTCGGTCGTGGCGTTTTAGTGACTGTGATTGCAATCACTGCTGTTGCTCAGGTTATTGTACAGCTTGTGTATTTCCTACACATGAATACCTCATCTGAACAACGCTGGAACCTGATTGCATTTATCTATACGATTCTTTGTATTGCGGTACTTTTAGTCGGTTCTGTGTGGGTAATGAACTACCTACACTACAACATGATGATCTAAACTGGTCGTCATGTTTAAAAAGTATTTATTCCTGACTAAGCCAGGAATTCTCTTCGGTAATTTTATTACCACCTTGGGCGGCTTCTTCTTAGCCGCCCAAGGCTCCATAGACTGCCTCTTATTATTAATTACATTACTTGGAACAACTTTTGTGGTTGCGTCTGGTTGTGTCGTAAATAATGTGATTGATCAAGACATCGATCAAAAAATGCAGCGCACCATGAACCGTGCACTTGTTAAAAAGACCATCTCCCCCACCATTGCACTGCTTTATGCATTTGTGTTGGGTATGATTGGCTTTGGCATGCTTTGGTTTTATGTCAATGCGTATGCGTTTTTATTCGCAGTCATTGGTTTTGTCGTCTATGTCGGTTTCTATAGCTTGTGGACCAAACGTACCACAATCCATCAAACCGTCATTGGTAGTATTTCTGGAGCGAGTCCCCCTGTCATTGGTTATACGGCTGTAAGTCACCATTTCGATATGGCGGCCCTACTGATTTTTGTAGCCTATGCCTTATGGCAAATGCCGCATTCATGGGCAATTGCAATCTATCGTTTTGATGATTATAAAAATGCAGGAGTGCCAATCTTACCTGTAGCTCGCTCTATCTATAGAACGAAAATAGAATCACTGATCTATGTGGTTTTATTCACTGTCGCGATGAATGCTCTATATGTTTATGGATACACCAATGTTGTTTTTCTGGTGATCTGTAACCTGCTTTGTGCCTACTGGTTCTACATTGGTATTTTAGGATTTAAAGCTGAAGATGACCAGCTTTGGGCAAAACGCTTTTTCTTATTCTCCGTGATCCTCATCACTGTGATTAGTCTAAGCTTTAGCTTTACCTTTAAAAGTCCTGCACCTTTCCTCCCTATTTTTTAAAAAGATAGAGAACACTCTATCTTTTTATTCTCCCCTCGTTGTAATCATTTCGGGCAATAAAAACATTCTATGGTCCATAGCCAGAATCAAACCCAATGAAACCTCCTTGAGATATCCCTATTGACTACGTATCTCAATTCCAAATATCAATATAATAACTTGCGATTTAAGCCAAACATGACTAGAATTGTCGCTTCGCAATTTGCGACATAACTAAATTAGTTATGACTCCTTGCTTCTGGCTTTATCAAGTCAGGGGCTGCTTAAACCGTAAGGAGCTGACAATGCGTCACTACGAAATCGTACTATTGGTACACCCAGACCAAAGCGATCAAGTTGTAGGTATGGTTGAACGCTATATCTCTCAGATCAAAGAAGCTGAAGGTCAAATTCACCGTTTAGAAGATTGGGGCCGTCGCCAATTGGCTTACCCAATTAACAAGATTCATAAAGCACACTACATTCTTATGAATGTTGAATGTGGTCAAACGACTCTTGATGAACTAGAAGAATTGTTCCGTTATAACGACGCGATCATTCGCAACATCATCATCCGTCGTGAACACGCAATCACTGAAGAATCTCTACTTGCGAAAAGTGCTGAAGAAAAACGTGCCCGTAAGGCGCAACGTGAAGAAGCACAACACGCAGTTCAAGAAGCTGAATAAGGAGAACATCAATGGCACGTTTTTACCGTCGTCGCAAGTTCTGCCGCTTTACAGCTGAGAAAGTTGCGTACATCGACTACAAAGATATCGACACTTTAAAACAGTACATCACTGAAAACGGCAAGATTGTTCCTAGCCGTATTACAGGTACTAAAGCTCGTTATCAACGTCAATTAGCGTTAGCGATTAAACAAGCGCGCTATTTAGCGTTGATTCCTTACACTGACAATCATAAGTGAGGTTGAGCCGTGGATATTATCTTATTACAACGCATTAAGAACCTTGGTAAATTGGGCGACAAAGTATCAGTTAAAGCTGGTTACGGTCGTAACTTCCTGATCCCTCAAGGTAAAGCTGTAGCTGCAACTGAAGCAAACACTGCTGCTTTTGAAGCTCGTCGTGCTGAACTTGAAAAACAGGAAGCTGCTATTTTGGCTGCTGCAAATGCACGTGCTGAACAATTAAACGAAGTGAATATCGTCATCACAGCTAAAGCTGGTGATGAAGGTAAACTTTTCGGTTCGATCGGTACTCGTGACATCGCTGATGCCTTGACCAATGCTGGTCTTGCTGTAGACCGTGCAGAAGTTCGTTTACCAAACGGTGCGCTTCGTCACACTGGTGAATTCAACATCGCAATCCAATTGCACCATGATGTTGTTGCTGAAGTTCTCGTTACAATCGTATCTGAGTAATTTTTGCAAAGAAAAGGGCATGTTTTTACATGCCCTTTTTTACGTCTCAATTTTGCCAAAACCATCAAGCTGTATTTTCACCACTTACACAATTTTCTTCCAATTAAACCCTCCTGTCTGCATCCATTTGGATTAAGATAGTCACTCTTTTACGGTTTCATCTTTTTATTAGGTCTTGTTATGTCACAGGCAAATGCCAGTTTTGCAAAAAATACTCCAAAGACAGAGAGTAACGTGAATGACTCAGGTCAATTGAAAGAATTTAGAACGCCACCGCATAATCTGGCCATTGAACAGGCGGTTTTGGCGGCATTAATGACAGTCGCTGAATCATTTGAACAAGTCGGTGACTTGCTGAAAGAGAATGATTTTTATGCCACACGCCATAAATATATTTACCGTGCCATTGAAAAACTGGCACAGGAAAACTCCCCTTACGATGCTGTTTTGGTCAATGACTGGTTACTCAAGCAAAACCTGCTGGATGCGATTGGTGGTGAAGAGTATTTAATGCAATTGATGGCAGATTCTCCATCAAGCTTCTATAACCTTGAAATCTATGCCAGTAAGATTAAGGAATTTTCAACCTTACGCAGCATGATCAAGGTCAGCACAGATATTTTACAAAATGCCTATGACACCAAGGGCCGTCCTGTCAGCGAAATTCTGGACTTGGCTGAAACCAATATTTTCTCTTTGGCAGAACAGCATAACAACAATAAAAAGGATTCAGGCCCAAAATCAATCAGTTCAGTCACTGCGGATGTGATTAGCAAACTGGATGAGCTGTCCAAAATGGATGGCAATATCACAGGCCTTTCCACAGGTTTCCTTGAACTGGACAATAAAACCTATGGGATGCAGGCAGGTGATTTAATTATTGTGGCGGCTCGTCCCTCTATGGGTAAAACCACATTTGCCATGAATCTGGTTGAGAGCGTTTTATTTAACAGCAATCTCCCTGCCCTTGTTTACTCAATGGAGATGCCTGCGGATTCTATCGCCATGCGTTTGATTTCCTCCTATGGCAAAGTGCATCAAGGCCATCTGCGTTCAGGTAAGCTGGATGGAGATGAATGGTCAAAGGTCACAGGCACGATTTTGCAGTTACAGGAAAAACATCTTTATATTGATGATTCTTCTGCCCTGCCACCAACGGAGGTTCGGGCACGTGCCAGACGTATTGCTAAAATGCATGATGGAAAAATTGGCTGCATCATGGTCGATTACTTGCAGTTAATGAAAGTGCCAGGTATGGGTGATAACCGTGTTGGTGAGATTTCGGAAATTTCCCGAAGCCTGAAAGCATTGGCAAAAGAAATGCAATGTCCAGTGATTGCCCTCTCACAGCTGAACCGTAGTCTGGAAAACCGTCCCAATAAACGCCCTGTGATGTCAGACTTGCGTGAATCTGGTGCGATTGAGCAGGATGCGGACTTAATCATGTTTATTTACCGCGACGAAGTCTACAATAAGGAATCGAAAGAAGCTGGTACAGCCGAAATTATTATTGGTAAACAGCGTAACGGCCCAATTGGTACGGTGCGTCTTGCTTTTGAAGGACAATATACGCGTTTTAGTAACTTATCTCCTGAGTATTATGCTCAGTATGATGATGAAGAGTAATGATTGCATT
>JAXMGF010000021.1:0-30556 GCA_046347365.1 Acinetobacter sp.
TCAACAAGCCCTGATGGACCAAATGATGGGTGGAATGGGTAGCGGTGCGGCTGGTGGACAGAATCCATTTGCTGATCTTATGCGTCAAATGCAGGAGATGCAAAATCAGCAAGGTGGCGGGCAATATCGTGATTCAACTGTGATTGACGGGGAAGCGCGTGAAGTGAAACCTGAGCAAAAGAAAATTGAATTTAAAGATGTGAATTAATTAGCGTTGATTTTAATAAAGGCACACTTTCAAACAGTGTGCTTTTTTATGCCTCATTTTTAGATGGGCTGTCCTTTTTTTGCTCTGGCTGGGTATGTTGGTCTGTTTCTTTTAAACCAGCACGATATTGGTTTGGAACCAGTGTCGTTAATTCATTTTCAGATTGTTTGTATTTACGAGTGCGGTTTGCACGTTCGCGAAATCCACCCTTGTTGATCAATTGAGTCATAACCATGTATCCGAAATGATTGAAATTATATTTTAGCAAATGCTGTGCAAGATCAAAATAATATAGTTCCCAATGTGAATTTTAGGACATAGGTGAGGAGAGCATAAAAAAGCTCGCGATGAGCGAGCTTTTAAAATGAGGTAAGACGTTACAGTCCACTTGCATCTTTTAACACATCAACCTTATCGGTTTTTTCCCATGTAAATGCGGTGTCTGAACCCTCACGACCAAAGTGACCATAAGCAGCAGTTTGCTTATACATTGGCTGAATCAGGTTTAACATACGGGTAATACCGTATGGACGTAGGTCGAAGTGTTCACGAACAAGCTGGATAATCAACTCATCTGACACTTTGCCTGTATTGAATGTATTGATTGAAATGGAGGTTGGCTCTGCAACACCGATTGCATAACTCACCTGAATTTCACATTTGTCAGCAAGACCTGCAGCAACAATATTTTTCGCAACATAACGACCTGCATAGGCTGCAGAACGGTCAACTTTTGATGGATCTTTACCAGAGAAAGCACCACCACCATGACGAGCCATACCGCCATAAGTATCGACAATAATCTTACGACCAGTTAAACCACAGTCACCTACAGGGCCGCCAATCACAAACATACCTGTTGGATTGATATGGAATTTTGTACCTGCATGGAACATTTCAGCAGGAATAATCGGTTTTACGATTTCTTCAATCACAGCTTCTTTTAAGTTAGCTTGACTAATTTCAGGATCGTGCTGAGTTGAAAGTACCACAGCATCTAGACGAACTGGTAGACCATTTTCATAAGCAAATGTTACTTGGCTTTTTGCATCAGGGCGCAACCAAGGTAAAGCACCTGAACGGCGTAATTCTGCTTGACGCTCCATTAAACGATGCGCATAAGAAATTGGGGCAGGCATGAGTACGTCAGTTTCACGACTTGCATAACCGAACATTAAGCCTTGGTCACCAGCACCTTGATCTTCAGGTTTCTGGCGGTCAACACCTTGTGCAATCTCAGGAGATTGTTTACCGATCATATTGATCACGGCACAAGTTGAACCATCAAAACCTAAATCAGAGTGATGGTAGCCAATACCATTTACGGTTTGACGCACAATTGCTTCAAAGTCGACATTTGCTGTCGTTGTAATTTCACCAGCAAGAACAACCGCACCTGTTTTTACTAATGTTTCACAAGCGACACGCGCATACGGGTCTTCTTTTAGGATTGCATCTAAAATAGCATCACTAATTTGGTCAGCCATTTTGTCTGGATGACCTTCGCTTACAGATTCTGAAGTAAAAACAGCATACTCGCGCATGAACGTCCTATCATGGTTATTTTCAAAAAGACAGAGTATGTTACATCGACTTGGCGGATAGGACTAGCATAAGCTGACTAAAATGCATGAATTTATTTCATTTTCATTGTGTTTTTATTGATATGTGTATCAGTAAAACTAATATTAATGCTTTAATTAATAAAGTTTTTCTGAATTGTAAATTTTCATATTGGAGTGAATGCATTTTAGTGGTTGTTTAGATGGTGAGCATTTATATAAAGAATTGTATTTGAATGATCAAAATATAAGAAATATCGTGTATTGCACTTTACCCCATCTTGTTTTTTTAAGACAATGGTCGCAGTTTTTGAAAGATGATTTCTCATCTTCTCTCATCTTATTTGATTTAATCGGATTCTGACTTATGACAACCCCTTTAAATGAACGTCGTATTGCAAATGCAATTCGTGTCTTGGCTATGGATGCTGTGCAACAAGCAAACTCAGGGCATCCTGGTGCTCCAATGGGGATGGCAGATATCGCTGACGTAGTTTGGCGCGAATTTTTAAATCATAACCCAACAAACCCACAATGGGCGAACCGTGACCGTTTTGTATTGTCTAATGGTCATGGCTCAATGTTGCAATATGCATTATTGCATTTGACAGGTTATGAGTTATCTATTGAAGATTTAAAACAATTCCGTCAATTACATTCTAAAACACCAGGTCACCCAGAATATGGCTACGCACCTGGTATTGAGACTACCACTGGCCCATTAGGTCAGGGGATTGCCAATGCGGTTGGTTTTGCTTTAGCTGAAAAAACTTTAGCTGCACAATTTAACAAAGATGGTTTAAACGTTGTTGATCACTTCACTTATTGCTTCTTGGGTGATGGTTGCTTGATGGAAGGTATTTCTCACGAAGTATGTTCACTTGCAGGTACTTTAGGTCTAGGTAAGCTGATTGCGTACTATGACGATAACGGGATTTCAATTGATGGTGAAGTAGAGGGTTGGTTTAGTGATATGATACTGAACAACGTTTCAAAGCCTATGGTTGGCAAGTACTTCGTGTAGATGGTCATGATGCTGATGCGATTCGTCAAGCAACTGTTGAAGCGAAAGCTGAAACCAATAAACCAACCATCATCATCTGTAAAACGATTATTGGTCTGGGTTCACCAAACAAACAAGGTAAAGAAGATTGCTACGGTGCGCCGTTGGGTAAAGACGAAATTGCTTTAGCGCGTGAAGCATTGGGCTGGACAGAAGACGCATTTGTTATTCCTGAAGATGTTTATGCTGCTTGGGATGCAAAAGCAAAAGGTCAAGCATCTGAAACAGCTTGGAATGAATTATTTGCTCAATACCAAGCAAAATATCCAACTGAAGCGGCTGAATTATTACGTCGTATCAACGGTGATTTACCTGCTGAATTTGCAGCACAAGCCGATGCATTCA
Organism: Acinetobacter sp.; assembly: GCA_046347365.1. Classification (GTDB taxonomy): domain Bacteria; phylum Pseudomonadota; class Gammaproteobacteria; order Pseudomonadales; family Moraxellaceae; genus Acinetobacter. The sequence goes on from JAXMGF010000021.1 coordinate 3,179, forward strand.
TTGCTGAAACCAATGCAAAAGCTGAAACCATTGCAACTCGTAAAGCAAGCCAAAATACTTTACAGGCATTCGGTCCATTACTCCCTGAATTATTAGGTGGTTCTGCTGACTTGGCTGGCTCTAACTTAACACTTTGGAAAGGTTGCCAAGGCGTACAAGAAAATCCAGCGGGCAACTACGTGTATTACGGCGTTCGTGAATTCGGTATGACTGCAATCGCAAATGGTGTAGCTTTACACGGTGGTTTTGTTCCTTACGTTGCAACATTCTTAATGTTTATGGAATATGCACGTAATGCAGTACGTATGTCAGCATTGATGAAGCAACGTGTGATTCATGTTTATACACATGACTCAATTGGTTTAGGTGAAATGGCCCTACGCATCAACCAATCGAACAAATTGCATCGTTACGTGGTACACCAAACTTAAATACTTGGCGTCCATGTGATACGGTTGAAGCAGCAATTTCTTGGAAATCTGCGCTACAACGTAAAGAAGGTCCAACCGCATTAATTTTCTCTCGTCAAAACTTGCCATTCCAAGCACGTAATGAAGCTCAAATTCAAAACGTTGCAAAAGGTGGTTATGTACTTGCTGAAGAAAAAGGTGAATTAAAAGCAATCATCATCGCAACAGGTTCAGAAGTTTCATTGGCAATGGAAGCGTATGCACAACTTGAAGGTGTGCGTGTGGTGTCTATGCCATGTGCTGAAGAGTTTGTGAAACAAGATGCTGCATATCGTGAAGCTGTATTACCTGCACATATCCGTGCGCGTGTAGCGGTTGAAGCGGCTCATGTGGATTACTGGTGGAAGTTTGTTGGTTTAGACGGCAAAGTGATTGGTATGACCACTTACGGCGAATCTGCTCCAACCTTAAAAGACTTGTTCCAGTTCTTCGGTATTACTACTGAAGCAGTTGTTGCTGCGGTTAAAGAGTTGACTGCTTAATTGAATTAATAGTTAAAAAGCGTCCTGAATAGGGCGCTTTTTTTGTGAATGAAATTAAATGCTAAGTTCAGTTTGAATCGAAATATTAGACGTTAATAATTTATGAACAGGACAACTTTCCGCAACTTTTAATAAGCGTTTATGCTGTTCTTCAGTAAATTCACCTTTTAGCGTAATCTTGCGCTCAATGTTGTTTTGACCTGCTTCAGGTTCAGCATTGGGATTTAAAGCTAAATCGACCTGAACATGATCAAGCTTAATTCCTTTATGATTCGCATACATCTCTAAAGTAATGGTTGTACATGCACCTAAAGCAGACAAGAGTAACTGAATTGGGTTTGGTGCAGTATCTTGACCACCTTTATCTGCTGGTTCATCTGCATACCAAGTATGACCCGAAGAATCCGTCAACGAAACGCGATAAGGTGTAGATGTACTGAGTGCTTGTGCTGTATGTGTCATGTTTTACCTTTTTGTTTATCTTTAAAAATTTGAATAAAAATATGTCAATTGATGATGTCGTTCTAGCGACAATATGTATAGTACCGAATAGTCTTATGATATTCGTTTTACGTAACAACTGTAACGCTTTTATTGTTGCACTGGTGAAACATATCGTTTTATAAAGAATGGTGAATAAAATTATGTGATCTATAAACTAAACAACATATCAAACAAGGATACGAAAAATGCAGTTTAAAACATTAAGCCTCGGTTTGAGTTGCCATCGCAAGTTCAGTCACTTTGGCGGCACCAGTAGACTATAAGATTGACCCAACTCATACAGCGACTGTATTTAGCTGGAACCATTTTGGTTTCTCTACACCAAGCGCGAATTTTACTGATATTCAGGGTGTAATTAAAGTTGATAATGCAAAACCAGCGAATTCATCTGTAGAAGTGACAATCCCTTTAAGCAGCGTAAATACCAATGTGCCTGCCTTGGATAAAGAGTTCCAGGAAGAAGCTTGGTTTAACGCTGCGAAATATCCAAACATTACTTTTAAAAGTACCAAAGTCGAAACCAAGGATAAAAAGCACTTTAAAATTACGGGTGATTTAACTGTTAAAGGTGTAACAAAGCCTGTGGTTTTAGATGCTGTGCTGAATAAACAAGGCGAGCACCCAATGGCGAAAGTGCCAGCGATTGGCTTTAATGCCACAACATCATTTAACCGTTCTGCATTTGGCATCGGAAATTACGTGCCGAATGTAGGAGATAAGATCACTGTCAATATTACCACTGAAGCAACTGCTGCAAAGTAAAACCAAACAAATTATTAGATTGATAAAAAAAGCTCATGGAACTAGTCCCTGAGCTTTTTTTAATTTTGCTTGTAAATTGTAAGCGCCCGCTGAACCCCATGGCTGTTTTTTAATTTTGGTCGGATTTCCAGCGGTGTGGTAGTAATTCTTCAATCTGGGTCACTTTATGCGTCGGCAGCCTTTTCAGCACATCACTGAGATAGGCATACGGATCCAGCCCATTCAGCTTTGCTGACTGGATTAAAGTCATGATATTTGCCGCTCGCTGACCACTACGCAGCGAACCTGCAAATAGCCAGTTCTTGCACCCAACGCCCAGGGACGCATCTGATTCTCGACCCAATTGTTACAAATCGGTAGATTGCCATCATCCAGATAGCGGCTTAAAGCTGGCCAACGCTTCAAAGTGTAATTGATCGCCTTGGCAGTTGGAGAACTCGACGGCACCGTCAGATAATGTTGGTTGAGCCATTCATATAGTTGTTGCATCCAATCTGAGAAGCATTGCTTCGCAAGAGATGCGATGGATGTCTGGTTATTTGTAGTCATAAATTTAAGTCCCCACTTATTTTTAACTGGGGACTAAATTAAGGCTTATAGGACAAATTTATAAGGTGTGTTCAGCGGACGCTTACATTTATGGTGAGTATCATGATAATGTTTCATGACTTTTTCACGTAAATCTACAGAATATATTTTAGGCATGAGTGAAGTCTCAAATAAATCCAAGTGTAGCTTATATTTTGCTAATTGCTATATATTGCTTATTATGAAATTCCTTGCATTTCAAGGAGTTTACTATGCCTCATATTGTTGTCATCGGTGCAGGAATTACAGGCGTTACCTCTGCCTATTAAAGAATAAAAGCCGATGTATAAAAACATCGGCTTTTGAAATTCAATCATTCAAGTTTAGTCATATAAACGGTAGATGCCTGTAAAACGTTCGCAGCCTTTTTGATCTGTTTTGACAATCAGTAAGGCCTTTTGAAAATCAAACTGATATTGGCATTTCTTTTCATTATCAGTGATCTGATTTTTTTGTTCAGGTGTACTGTAGGCAAGCAATGACAATATTTGGGTTTCCAGCCGATTGTTTGGGTTGCGATAAGCAATACCCTCAATTTTAAGCTTGTCTTTATCCAGTTGATGAATCTGTAAATGAATGGGTTGAGCGGCTAATTTTCCCTGTTCATATTTTAGATAATGCTGGGTTAGCGTCTGGTTCATTGAGGTATAAAAATTCAGGTCATCCAAACGCAATTCAAACTGTTGTTGATAGCAGGTTTTAGATTTGCATTGCTGTAACTGTTTTAACCATAATCTCTGGGTATCATGTAATAGCTGTAAGGGGGCATCGGTCACCAAATAAGCAGTTAAAAACTTATTGTTGAGTTTAATTCGCTGTTCATCATATTGCTTGGAACATATCTTTTTAAGGTCAAGTGTACGATCTGAGCAATCGATTGATTTCGCAAATGTAAATGTTGAGCAAAAACAACTCAATGTGATGATATAACCGACGTTCTTTAATTGATTTCTTACCGTATTAAACAGCATAATGACGCATACTTTCAGTCTAATTTGCTCAATGTACTATAGCGAAATAGAAAGCCAGAATACAAGATTTGTTCAGTATATTGTAAAAGGAAAATCATATGGTTGCTCACATTCGTATTGGACAGGGAATGGATGTACATGCTTTTGAAGAAGGCAGCTTTGTTACCTTGGCGGGTATTCAGATTCCCCACACACATGGTTTAAAAGCCCATTCTGATGGAGATGTGGTGCTGCATGCATTGTGTGATGCATTATTGGGCGCATTGGCTTTAGGGGATATAGGGCAGCATTTCCCTGACACTGACCCAGAATATAAGGGTGCAGATAGTCGGGTATTGCTTAAGCATGTATATCAGTTGATTTTAGATCGTGGTTATCATCTCAATAATGCTGACATTACTGTGGCCTGCGAACGGCCAAAACTTGCCAAACATAATCTGGAGATGCGTCAAAGCATCGCAGATGTTATGAATGTGGATGTTACACAAATTAGTATTAAGGCGACCACAACTGAAAAACTAGGTTTTACTGGCCGTCAGGAAGGCATTCTGGCAATGGCAACAGTGCTTGTTTCCCATCAGGCAAAATGATCTGCATTGATCAATGACTGCTGTAATTCCTGTGTTGCTTTACGACCTTGCAGTTGTAAGCTAATGCTGTGAATCAGGCCTGTCCAGGTCTCATTCGGTTCCCAGATTTGATGAAGCAACTCTTGGGCAATAGGTAATTCAATATTCATATAAAACTGCCGATATAAATACATCAAGCAACTGACACGCATATTCTGGGCACAATGTAACCAGACAATTTTATTTTGAACCAGATGGTCAATTAAATCCAAAATAAAAAGACACTGTTCTGAGCAGGGAATATCCCAGTCAATGGGGATATGAATATAGTTTAGCCCCAAACCCAGACAAATTTGATCCTGTTGGGATAAGTGATTTTCAGACTTACTCGTCGCAAGGTTAATGACTGTACTACAACCATATTCTTTAATCTGCTGCAACTGCTCAACCGAGGGCTGGGCAGAGCTAAACAGGTGCTCATGCACCAAAGAAAAACCTGGTATCTGAGATAAAGCTTGTTCGAGTGAAGTCATAAGGTTCGCTATACAATGATTGAAGTTCTCATGATATGAGAAACTTATTTTTAAAATGCTGGCTTTACTATAAGTGTTTTTATTTCAGTGTTCAATTTAGATTGCATAAATAAAAACAGCATCATGATGATGCTGTTTTCTTTAGCTATTTAGTCTTTCTTCAAATTCTCATTTAATAAGAATTCCATTAATGCTTTTTGAGCATGTAAGCGATTCTCTGCTTCATCCCAAACAACAGCATTTTTATGATCCAGCATGTGCTCAGAAATTTCTTCGCCACGGTGTGCGGGTAAGCAATGCATAAATAAACAATCTGGATGAGCCAGATCCATTAATTTTTCATTCACTTGGAAATCAGCAAATGCTTTTTCACGAAGCTTTTGTTCTTCTTCTTGCCCCATGCTTGCCCATACATCAGTTACGATCAGGTCAGCATTAACCGCAGCATCCTCAGCTTTATTGAACACTTCCACACAATCGGCAAATTCAGTCAAAAACTCAGGTTTTGGTTCATAACCTTCAGGTGCAGCAATTTTGAGTTTAAAACCCATCATATGTGCTGCTTCAATGTATGAATTACACATATTATTGCCATCGCCAATCCAAGCAACCGTTTTACCTTTAATGCTTCCACGGTGTTCTTGAAAGGTTTGCAAGTCAGCAAGTAATTGACATGGATGGTGGTCATCCGTTAATCCATTAATGACAGGAACTTTCGAATAAGAAGCAAAACGTTCAACAATATCATGGCCAAAAGTACGAATCATCACGATATCAAGCATGCTTGAAATGACACGTGCTGAATCCTCAATTGGCTCACCACGACCTAATTGAGTATCTCGTGGAGAAAGGAAAATTGCATTACCACCAAATTGGCAAATACCAGCTTCAAAAGAAATACGTGTACGTGTACTCGATTTCTCAAAAATCATTCCTAAGACTTTACCTACAAATGGTTGAAAAACCGTATTTGCATGTTGCATGCGTTTCAATTCTTGAGCACGGTCTAAAATACGTTGCAACTCTAAAGTTGAAAGGTCTCGTAAAGTCAGGAAATGCCGAAGCGCCATAGTTACTCCCACAATAATTATTGAATAAAAACAATAATTAATTGTTATTTAATGGGTGGTGATAAAAAAGGAATTGACTACTATACTACACCCCAAAAAAAATGCAAAAGAATTAAGGGCCTGTTGCCATTTTATCTATGGTTGCGACAGAGGACGTTTTTTAGACGATACAAGGCATGTTTTGCGAAATTTAGTGATCTAAATGAGAGAAACATAACGCAGTAGCGGCAAAAAATGTCCCTGTCCCAAAGGGTTGTGGCTAAAAATCCCTCATACCTCGTTATGAAACTTGGCAAGGGAATAGCCATTGCCTGCATTTCATGCCTTGTCTGATGAATTTTTAGCCTACAACGCATCTCATTTATAAAGTGGCAACAGGCCCTAGATTTTGATGAGCTTTTAAGAATAAATCAACGGAATAATTAATATAATCAGTTATTTCAGCGTCATTTGCTGATACTTCTAAACCCATTAAAAGTCGCCACTCAACATCACGTAAAATTCCGAAATACATCATGGCAGAGAAATGAGGGTTAGAGCAGTATATTTCATTGAGGTCGTGTGCCTGACCTAAAGCAAATGCAATCGTATTCTGTATATTTAAAGCACATTGGTCATAAAAATATTGCGCTAATTGTATATCTTTTTGAGTTTGTTCTGTGAACATGCGCATAAAGGCAATATTTTCAGGTTGAATAATATGTTGATAAAAGCGTTTTAATGTTTGTACAAGGTATGTTCTTAAATTATTTTGTTCTGAAGTGTATGGAAAACAAACACCTTTAAAAAACACTTCACGACGATAATCACAAATCGCAGTAAAGAGACCTTCTTTGTTGCCAAAATATTTATAAATAGAAGCTTTTGAGCCACCTGCATGATTGACAATATCATCCAAGGAAACCGCATCATAACCTTTTTCAAGAAATAAATCGGTTGCACATAGTAATAAGGCAAGGCGACGTTCTTGACCACGACGAGTTTGAGGTTGTTCGCAACTTGGGTAACAAATATCAGTCATTATATTCAATGAGCGTTGAGGCAATATTTTATTATAGCAAAAACCATATGTCTTGTATGGCTATGACATTAGATCATGTATCTAAACATTCATTAAAAAAAGCTATAATGTGACTATTACTCGCTTTATGGACTGTTTATGATTTATGCTGAACGCACTTCATCGTCTTCATCATCGTCTGTTGAATCCATGCCAAGTTTCTTTAAGTTTTATGAGTCAGCGTGTTACGGCCCCAACCTAAAAGCTCTGCTGCATGGCGTTTGCGACCACGTGTTTGTTGTAGGGCTGCATTAATCAAAGTGCGCTCAAACATTGGTGTTGTGACATCTAAAATTTTCATTTCACCATTTTTTAACTTTTGGATCGCCCATTGAGCTAGTAGCTCATCCCAATGATGTACAGCAATTCTTTCAACTAAAGCTGGGCTTGTAACTGATGCATCGTTCGTCGACTTCTGTATAGCAACTTGTTTTAGCTCAGCAGGTAGATCTTCTGGATAGACTTCACGTCCAGTAATCATGACTGTTAACCAACGACAAGTATTTTCTAATTGACGAACGTTACCTGGCCAAGGGAGTTGCTGCATATAGTCAGTTGTTTCTGTACGTAAGATTTTAGGACTAACACCTAATTCTTTACCTGCACGCGCCAAGAAATGTTGCGCAAGCATAGGAATATCTTCACTACGATGAGCAAGTTTCGGAATATGAATGCGAATCACATTAAGGCGATGGTACAAGTCCTCACGGAAACGACCTTCATTCACTAACTTCTCTAAGTCTTGGTGGGTTGCGGCTACAATTCGGACATCAACTTTAACTGGAATATGTCCACCAACACGGTAGAACTCACCATCTGCAAGCACACGGAGTAAGCGTGTTTGTGTTTCAAAAGGCATATCACCAATTTCATCAAGAAATAATGTACCGCCGTTGGCTTGCTCAAAGCGACCTTGATGCTGAGTATTTGCACCTGTAAATGCACCTTTTTCATGCCCAAATAACTCAGTTTCGATTAAGTCTTTTGGAATAGCAGCCATATTGAGTGCAAAAAATGGTTTGGCACGACGAGGGGAATGCTTGTGTAATGCATGTGCGACAAGTTCTTTACCTGTACCTGAGTCACCATTTATAAGAACCGTGATATGGGATTGAGATAGACGTCCAATGGCACGAAACACCTCCTGCATTGCAGGTGATTCACCAATAATTTCGGTTGATTGTAAAGGTGTCGTTGCTTTGGTTGCTTCTTGTTGTTGCAATTTATTGATATGTAAAATAGCACGATTCACTAATGCTAAAGCTTCATCGATATCAAATGGTTTTGGTAAATACTCAAATGCACCAGTTTGGTAACTTGAGACGGCAGATTCTAAATCAGAATGTGCTGTCATGATGATGACAGGTAGATCTGGATGCGTATTTTTAACTTTAGACAGAAAAGTTAAGCCATCAATTCCAGGCATACGAATATCTGTCAAAATGACATCGGGTGCAGCATCATGCAAACGTTCTAGCGCTGTTTGTGCTTCTTCAAAGTTGGTGACGTCAAAACCTTCTTCTTTAAAAGTTTTTTCGAGTACCCAACGCATGGCACGATCATCATCAATTACCCAAATTTTATTTCGTGACACGGTCTGACTCCCAAGGTAAATATAAGCTAAATATGGTTTTTCCTGGAACGGATTGACACTCGATCATTCCGTTGTGTTGATGCATGATGTTTTGCGCGATACTGAGGCCAAGCCCTGTTCCCTTTGCCCGCCCAGTCACAAGAGGGTAAAATACAGACTCTAATATGCTTTCTGGAACACCTGGTCCATTGTCTTCAATATCAATTCTTATCGATGAGCGATTCAGAACACCGTTAATTGTGACTAAGCGTTGAATGCGCGTTCTTAAAATTAGCTCTGGTTCTGAATCGACAAAAAAATCTTTATTTTCAGTCATTGCTTGCACAGCATTTACGCTGATATTGAGCATGACTTGAATCAGTTGGTCACGGTCAGCCATCACATCAGGTAAAGACAGGTCGTAGTCACGGGTAATTCTAATTTTTTTCTTCGTTTGATTGACAATAAGTGAACGAACGCGCTCTAAAGGTTCATGCACATTAACCAGCTCATAGCTTGGTAATTGACGTGAACCAAGCATGGTATCTGCGAGATTGGTTAGGCGATCGACTTCACTAATAATAATGTCGGTAAACTCACGATAGCTTTCATCATTTAAGCTGCGAGCAAGTAATTGTGTTGCACCACGAATGCCCGCTAAAGGATTTTTAATTTCATGTGCCACGCCGCGAACTAGTTGGCGTGCGACTTGATGTTGTTGTACTAAATTTTCTTCTTTAGAAATTTTCAACATTCGATCAATTGGATTGAGTTCGATTAATAAAAGTGGGTGATAACTTTTACCTGCATTGAGTTGTGAGACCGTATAATCCACATGAATGGCTTTAAAGTTTACGTTAATCACCGCTTCGCGGCGTGTGTAATGTTGTCCGCTTTTTAATGTATTTAATAAAGCTTCATGTGTATTAAATGCATCGTCATGTGCATGAAGCAGATTGAGCACAGGCTGACCTGATGCGCGAAGTAAACTAACATCGAATAATGCTTCACAAGCCGAATTTAAATAAAAAATATTAAGTTTACTATCGACCAATAATATGGCAGTGGTCAGATTATCTACGAGCAGTCGATAGTCGATAGTGTTATGTTGATCCATTTATGAATCGTCCTGTATTAAAATGGCGCAATAAATATATGTATAAATGAATAGCCATTCATGTCTAAGGTTTATGTAATGCAAAATGCAAGCCAACTTTGTATTGGCTAATATTCAATAACTTAATTCATAAATAATGAGTTTATGCTGTATTTTTCACACAGATGCAGTTTTATCTGGATTCTATAATGTTCTAAATTGGTGCAGTGTAGGATTTTATTTAAAATATTGGTTGTATTTTGGTGCATTGATTAAACTGTGCAATCCCCACCTGTTTTTATCGCGCGAAAAGTCATACAATACGCCGATTCAAGTGGAGCGCAGATTCATGAAGACCCCCAAAGTCGGTTTTGTATCTTTAGGTTGTCCTAAGGCATTGGTAGATTCTGAACGAATTTTAACCCAGTTAAAAACTGAAGGTTATCAAGTGGCATCAGATTATGACGGTGCGGACCTTGTTGTTGTGAATACCTGTGGTTTTATTGAGTCTGCGGTACAAGAGTCGCTCGATGCGATTGGTGAGGCCATGAGCGAAAACGGCCGTGTGATTGTCACGGGCTGTTTGGGTAAAGACGAAGATAAAATCCGTCAAATGCACCCAAATGTGCTTAAAGTGACAGGGGCGGCAGCTTATCAAGATGTAATGGAAGCTGTACATGAATATGTACCAGCTCCTCCAAAACATAACCCATTTATTGATCTAGTCCCAGAACAAGGTGTGCGTCTAACACCAAAACATTATGCTTATTTAAAAATATCAGAAGGCTGTAACCATCGTTGTACTTTCTGCATTATCCCAAGTATGCGTGGTGATTTAGTTTCTCGTCCTGTGGGTAGTGTGTTAGACGAAGCAGCAGCATTAAAACGTGCTGGTGTAAAAGAAGTATTGGTTATTTCTCAAGATACTTCTGCTTATGGTGTCGATACCAAATACAAGTTGGACTTTTGGAATGGTCAACCTGTAAAAACTAAGTTCTATGATATGTGTGAAGCACTTGGTCAGCTTGGTATTTGGGTGCGTTTACATTATGTTTATCCGTACCCACATGTCGATGCAGTTATTGACCTAATGGCACAAGGAAAATCTTGCCATATTTAGATATTCCTTTTCAGCATGCCAGTCCGCGCATTTTAAAATTGATGAAGCGACCAGCCCATAGTGAAAATACATTAGAGCGTCTGAAATTGTGGCGTGAAAAATGCCCTGAATTGGTGATTCGCTCAACTTTTGTTGTGGGTTTCCCTGGTGAAACTGAAGAAGATTTCCAAATTCTATTGGAATGGTTAAAAGAAGCTCAATTAGACGCGTGGGCTGTTTTACTTATTCGCCAGTAGAGGGTGCGACAGCGAATGATCTTCCTGATCATGTGCCAGAAGAGATCAAGCAAGATCGTTATGAGCGTTTCATGGAAGTTCAGCAAGCAATTTCTGCTGCAAAACTACAAAAACGTATTGGTCAGACGATGACGGTATTGGTTGATAGCTTGGAAGAAGAATTTCCAGTTGCTGTTGCGCGTTCATATGCAGATGCACCTGAAATCGATGGCAACGTATTTGTTGAAGATATTGATAAGAGTGTGATTAAAGCGGGTGACCTGCTTGAAGTCGAAATCACCGATGCAGATGAATACGATTTATTTGCAAGGTTAATTCAGGTTAAATCTGCTGATATTGAATTAAATTGAAGAAATTTTGAGATTGGTCGGTTTGGAGTAAAGGTATGTCAGCTTCTAAGAATCCACGTTATGCACGAATTTTGCTCAAGCTTTCTGGTGAGGCTTTAGCTGGAAATAAAGATATGGGTATTGATGCCCAGGTACTGGACCAAATGTCACTTTCGATTGCCCATCTGGTTGGCTTGGGTGTGCAGGTGGGTATTGTTGTGGGTGGTGGTAACTTATACCGTGGTAGTCAGTTGCAAAAAGATGGGCTTGTAGGTCGCGTAACAGGTGACCAAATGGGGATGTTGGCAACTGTAATGAATGGTTTGGCAATGCGTGATGCATTAGTGCGCCGTAATATTAAAACACGTTTAATGTCTGCACTTCCAATTGGCACGGTTGTTGAATCTTACTCAAGTCGTGATGCAATTCGCCACCTAAGCCAAGGTGAAGTTTGTGTATTTGTTGCGGGTACAGGTAATCCATTCTTTACCACAGATACAGCTGCTTGCTTACGTGGTATTGAAATTGAAGCAAACCTCATCTTAAAAGCAACTAAAGTTGATGGTGTTTATAATAAAGATCCAAGTAAATATGATGATGCGGTTAAGTATGATAATTTAACTTTCGATCAAGTACTTGATGAAAAGTTGGGTGTAATGGATCTTACAGCAATTTGCTTATGCCGTGATCATAATGTCCCATTACAAGTATTCGATATGAATAAATCGGGTGCTTTACTTTCTGTGGTCATGGGTGAAAAAGAGGGCACTCACGTTACGAATTAATGTACGTGCCTTAGAAAGCACTCTATACTAATGTTTAATATTTTGTAATACCTCAGGAATAAGTAAGGAAGATCATATGATTAACGATCTCAAAAAAGACAGCGAACAGCGCATGCAGAAAACCCTTGAGTCTTTGGAACAGGGTTTTGCAAAAGTTCGTACTGGACGTGCTCATCCATCTATCTTAAATGGCGTGATGGTTCCTTACTATGGTTCGGATGTTCCACTGAATCAGGTGGCGAACGTGGGTGTTGAAGATTCACGTACCTTAATCGTTCAGCCATTTGAACGTAACATGGTGTCTGCGATTGATAAGGCCATTCGTGAAAGTGATTTGGGTTTAAACCCGATTACAACCGACTCGATTCGTGTGCCATTGGCTGCCTTAACTGAAGAAACGCGCCGTGACATGCAGAAAGTTGCGCGTTCAGAAGCTGAAAATGCTAAGGTTGCCATCCGTAATATCCGCCGTGATGTGTTGGGTGACATCAAGGCCTTGTTGAAGGAAAAAGAAATTTCTGAAGATGATGAGCGCCGTGCAGGTGATGATATCCAGAAAATCACAGATAAGTTTGTTGCGGAAGTAGACAAACGTCTTGCAGTCAAAGAAGCAGAATTGATGAAGGTCTGATTATATGACCTCACAAGAAGAACAACTTCTTCCCCAGCATGTTGCCATCATCATGGATGGCAACAATCGTTTTGCCCAAAAAAATCAGATGCAAAAAGGCGATGGACACCGTGAGGGTAAAAATACCCTTGACCCCATTGTCGAGCATTGTAAAAGTGTCGGCGTAAAAGCCTTAACTGTTTTTGCGTTCTCAAGTGAAAACTGGAATCGTCCGCAGTACGAAGTCGATTTACTCATGAAATTGTTGGAAGAAACCATCCATGAGCAATTGCCACGTATGGAAAAGTTTAATATTGCTCTACGCTTTATTGGTGACCGATCACGCTCTCAGATCATTTAAGTGATTTGATGCAATATGCAGAACAAAAACAGCAACTTTTGATTCCATGACGTTAACGATTGCGATTAGCTATGGTGGTATGTGGGACATGGCCATGCCGCAAAATGTATTGCTCAAGATGTTCTTGCTGGGAAAGTTCAAACAAATCATATAAATGTTGATTTATTTGATAAATATGTCAGTCTAAATGATCTACCTGCTGTTGATTTGTTGATCCGTACAGGGGGAGACTATCGTTTGTCTAACTTCCTGCTATGGCAGGCGGCCTATGCTGGAATTGTATTTTACCGATACATTGTGGCCAGAATTTACCATTCAAGAGTTGGATTATGCATTTACGTTTTTTCAGGGCGTGAGCGACGTTTTGGCAAGACATCCGAACAGATTCAACAAGCGAAAATAGAGAATTAATAATGTTAGAGCGGATAATTACCGCATTGGTATTAGTTGCAGTTGTTTTAAGTTGCATAGTTTGCAACGCAATCACATTATCCAATGTTCATGCTTATGATTTTAGCGGCAGGGGTTGCAGGTTATGAGTGGTTTAAGCTTATGCCTAGAGCATCAACCTGTCTCAAAACCTAAAGCTTGGATATATGGTGGTTGTGTTGCACTGGTATCCACACTGGCATTGTTTTTTAATGATGTTGCCTTGCTGCTTTGGGCGGCATCCATTCTTACCTCGCTGGTAAGCATTTACTGGGTTAAAAACTTCCCTGACTCAGACAGTTGGTACAATGTTTCGCTTCACTTGATTGGATTTATTTTAATTTCAGCCGCCGTTACTGCAATTTATGCCGTATGGTATAGTTCACCGTGGTGGCTGATGTATTTATTCCTACTAGTTTAGGTGCTGACAGTGGTGCCTATTTTGTTGGGCGTAAGTTTGGTAAAAGAAGCTTGCCCCGAAAGTCAGCCCAAATAAATCTGTTGAGGGGTTGTACGGTGGTATCGCCACAACAGTGATTATTATGCTGGTTGTACAATATTCTATTTAAATCTAACCGCATTACAGCTTATTTTATTCCTGATTCTTTCGATCATTACCGTATTTGCATCGTATTAGGTGACCTGTTTGAATCCATGATCAAGCGTCGTGCAGGGATTAAGGATTCTGGCCGTGTGTTAGCAGGTCATGGTGGTGTGCTGGACCGTATTGATTCACTGCTTGCGGCAGCACCTATTTTTGCTACGGGTATATATATTTTAAAACTGATTGGTAGATCTTTAAATGACTCAAGCTGTTTGCATATTGGGTGTAACAGGTTCAATTGGAAAAAGTACTTTAAAAGTATTGGAACAGCATCCAGATGATTTTACACTGTATTTGCAGTTTCTGCATATAGCCGTTTGGATGAACTTTTAGAAATTTGTAAAAAATACCATCCCAAAATTGTTGTGGTGCCGAATGAAAAAGCATTTGAGTTGCAACAACGTTTAAATCAAGAAAACTTAAAACATATCGAAATTTTGACTGATGAAGCGGGCTTAATCACTATTGCTGAGCATGCCGATGTTGACATCGTCATGGCTGCTATTGTTGGTGCGGCAGGTTTGTTGCCAACTCTTGCCGCAGTCAAGGCAGGTAAGCGTGTCTTGCTTGCCAATAAAGAATCTTTGGTCATGTCTGGCGACATCATGATGCAGGCTGCCCGTAAGCATAATGCACTGTTACTACCCGTTGATTCTGAACATAATGCGATTTTCCAGTCCTTGCCGCATGACTATCTAAATGCTGAAAGGACAGGCCAGCCCCAGTTGGGTGTTTCCCGAATTTTACTGACAGCGTCTGGTGGGCCATTTCTCAACCATTCATTAGAACAATTGCATGATGTAACACCACAACAGGCGTGTAAGCATCCAAAATGGTCTATGGGTCAAAAGATTTCGGTTGATTCTGCGACTTTAATGAATAAAGGGCTGGAATTGATTGAAGCGTGTCATTTGTTTTCAATATCAGAACATTTTGTTACAGTCGTGGTTCATCCACAAAGTATTATTCATTCCATGGTGCAATATGTGGATGGATCAACTTTGGCACAAATGGGTAACCCTGATATGTGCACACCAATTGCACATGCATTGGCCTGGCCTAAACGCCTGGCAACAGATGTTCCTGCGTTAAACTTGTTTGAGACTGCTCAATTGAATTTTCAGCAACCTGATATTGTCAAGTTTCCAGCATTGGACTTGGCTCGTCAGGCGATGCGGGCAGGTGGTTTGGCGCCTACAGTATTAAATGCAGCAAATGAAGTTGCAGTTGCTGCATTTTTGCAGCAAAAAATTCGCTTTACTGAGATTGCGCAAATTGTCGAGAACACTTTGCAAGTTGTACAAAATGCCAAAGCAGAAAACATAGACATCATTTTACAGACTGATATGATCGCTAGACAGGTTGCAGAGACGTATATTGTGGATATAGGGGGCTAAATCGTATGAATGCACTATTTATGATTGTTGCAGCGATTTTATTACTTGGTCCACTGATTGCAATTCATGAGTTTGGCCATTATTGGGTGGCGCGTAAATTAGGTGTCAAAGTCTTGGTTTATTCCATTGGTTTTGGCCCAACCTTGCTGAAATGGCAGTCTAAAAAATCTGGAATCCAGTATCAGCTTTCGGCATTGCCTTTAGGAGGCTATGTCAAAATGCTGGATGAGCGTGAGGGCAACGTCGCTGAAAAGGACTTGCCTTACGCCTTTAATCGTCAGTCTCCGTGGAAACGTATTGCCATCGTTGCGGCGGGTCCATTGATCAATCTTGTTTTTGCGGTGTTATTGTTCTGGGTTTTATTTTTACCAGCCCAGGAACAACTGAATACCCGTATTGGCAAGATCATGCCCAACACTCCCGCAGCGCAGGTTGATTTGCAAGTGGGTGACAAGATTGTGGCAGTTGATGGCCATGCAACGCCAACATGGGAAAAGCTGAATTATACACTGGTCAATCGCGTGGGAGAGACAGGGCAGGTTTCCATTAATGTTGAGCGTGCAGGTACTGAAAAACAGTTTAATTTACCAATTAAGGATTTCCTGAAAGATCAAAGCCAGTCACCTTTGGATGTATTGGGCTTCTTGCCTTATCGTCCAGTGATTCCTGCTACCGTGAAAGAGTTGAGTGCAGATGGTGCTGCTTCACGTCAGGGAATGAAAGTCGGTGATCGTATCGTTGCAATTGACAATGTTGTCATGAAAGACTGGTTTGATGTGGTGGAGGTGGTCCAGAATTCACCTGAAAAACTTTTAAATATTGATGTGATGCGTCAGGGGCAACTGGTGCATTTACAGGTGATGCCACAAGGTCAGCGTGACAATATGGGCAATACCACAGGTGTGCTGGGTGTGAAAAGTGATGCTGGCAAGATCAGCATTCCTGCTGAATACAAACAAACCATTCAGTATTCACCGCTCGAAGCATTGGGTGTTGCGGTAGATAAGACCACCCAACTTTCAGGCATGATCTTTAACTCAATCATCAAGATGGTGCGTGGCTTAATTGGACTGGATAATTTATCAGGGCCAATCACCATTGCCAAAGTGGCTGGACAAAGTGCTGAAATGGGATGGCAGACTTTTATCTCATTTATGGCTTTGATGAGTGTCAGCCTGGGTATTCTCAATTTGCTTCCAATTCCAATGCTGGATGGTGGGCATTTGGTTTATTACTTTATTGAAGCCATTCGTGGTAAACCTGTTTCTGAACAAATACAGATGTTTGGTCTAAAAGTTGGTATGGTACTGCTCGGTAGCATGATGCTTTTGGCTTTATTTAACGACTTCATGCGTTTATAAAAACGCAAATGGAATTTAACTTACTGGAAAATATATGGGCATGCGTCACACACATTTATTAATGCCTTTGGCACTGGTTAGTGCGATGGCAGTGGTACAACAAGCATACGCAGCAGATGAGTTTCTTGCACGAGATATACGAATTGATGGCCTAGTGCGTTTAACACCTGCAAGTATTTATTCGATGTTACCAATAAATAGTGGCGATAGAGTAAGTGATCCAGTGATCGCCGAGGCAATCCGTACCCTATATGCTTCAGGCTTGTTTGATGATATCAAGGCTTATAAAGAAAAAGATGTTCTGGTTTTTAAGGTTGTTGAACGTCCAGTCATTTCCAAGCTTGAATTCAAGGGCAATAAAATCATTCCAAAAGAAGCTTTAGAACAGGGCTTAAAGAAGATGGGTATTGCTGAGGGTGAAGTTTTTAAGAAATCAGCCCTGCAAACCATTGAAACCGAGCTGGAACAGCAATATACCCAGCAGGGTCGTTATGATGCCGATGTGACTGTGGAAACGGTTGCTCGTCCAAACAACCGCGTTGAGTTGAAGCTAAACTTTAATGAAGGTACGGCTGCAAAAGTTTTTGACATTAATATTATTGGTAATACTGTTTTTAGTGACAGTGATATCAAGCAGGTATTTGCCGTTAAAGAAAGTGGCTGGGCCTCTGTGGTGACCCGTAATGACCGCTATGCACGTGAGAAAATGGCGGCAAGCCTTGAAGCCTTGCGTGCGCTGTATTTGAACAAGGGTTATATCAATTTTAATATCTATTAACTCTCAACTCAATATCAGTGAGGATAAAAAGCACATCTTTATTGAGGTTTCAGTTGACGAAGGTAGCCAGTTTAAGTTTGGTGAAACCAAGTTCCTCGGCGATGCATTATATAAGCCAGAAGAATTGCAGATGCTTAAGCTGTATAAAGATGGTGAAACCTATTCACAGGAAAAAGTAAACGCGGTTAAGCAACTGTTGCTCCGTAAATATGGTAATGCAGGCTATTACTATGCTGAGGTAAACATCGTACCTGAGATTAACAATCAGACAGGTATTGTCAACCTCAATTACTATATCAACCCAGGTCAGCAAGTGACAGTTCGTCGTATCAACTTTACAGGCAATAGTAAAACGGCTGATGAAGTGTTGCGCCGTGAAATGCGTCAAATGGAAGGCGCATTGGCAAGTAATGAAAAATTGACTTGGCCCAAGGTGCGTCTGGAACGTACAGGCTTCTTTAAAACGGTTGATGTCAAGCCTGTTCGTGTACCAAACTCTCCTGATCAGGTTGACTTGAATGTCAATGTTGAAGAGCAACACTCTGGTACAACCACACTTGCGGTCGGTTATTCTCAAAATGGTGGTGTCACATTCCAGGCTGGGCTCAGTCAAACCAACTTTATGGGAACTGGTAATCGTGTTGCGATTGACTTATCTCGTTCAGAAACACAGGATTACTATAATCTCAGTGTGACTGACCCATACTTTACCATTGATGGTGTGAGCCGCGGCTACAACGTTTATTATCGTAAAACCAAGTTAAACAAGGACTATAACGTCAATAACTATGTCACTGACAGTGTTGGTGGAAGTTTAAGTTTCGGTTATCCGATTGATGAAAACCAAAGTTTAAGTGCGTCTATTGGTATTGACCAAACCAAGGTAAGAACGGGGCCAAGCGTTTCAACCTATATTCGTGACTATCTGTTAGCAAATGGTGGAAGCCAACAGGAACTAGTACATATTGTCCTACAGGAGTACCAGAGAAAGATCTTGATCAAAAAGATATTCCTGGAACTTGTAAAGATGGTTTTAAAGACTATCCTAGTGCTTTTGAAGGAGAGTTCCTGACCTATACCTTAAATTTGGGCTGGTCATACAATACCTTGAACAGACCAATTTTCCCAACCTCAGGTATGTCACATCGTGTAGGTCTTGAGGTCGGTATTCCAGGCAGTGATGTGGATTACCAAAAACTTACTTATGATGCTCAGGCATTTATGCCATTATGGGGCGGGTTCGTACTTCGTGGTTATGGTAAGTTAGGTTATGGTAATGACTTGCCATTCTATAAGAACTTCTATGCAGGTGGTTATGGATCGGTTCGTGGTTATGATAACAGCTCACTGGGACCTAAATATCCAAGTGTAATTTTCCAGGAAACTGGCCAAAGCGATCCAGATCCTGAAGAAGTGGGTGGTAACGCACTGGTTCAGTTTGGTACAGAATTGGCGTTGCCATTACCATTTAAAGGTGACTGGGCACGTCAGGTTCGACCAGTATTATTTGCCGAGGGTGCGCAGGTGTTTGACACCAAGTGTGATGTGCCAAGCGGTAACATTCTGGTAAACAGCAGCAATGTTGATATCAAGCAGTATTGCAAGGACAACTACAATTTTAATTTTGACAACATGCGCTACAGTGTGGGTGTTGGCTTTACATGGATTACCATGATTGGTCCATTATCGTTGAGTTATGCATTCCCACTGAATGACAAGAAAGGCGATGATACCAAATCAATCCAATTTGAAATCGGTCGTACATTCTAAGTACGACCTCAGTTTGAACTCTGCAAAACAGATAAGGGATGTAATAATGAAAACATTAACAATGCTTATGTTAGGTTTAGGATTAACGGTTTCAGCAGTTGCAAATGCGGGCGGTATAGGTGTTGTAGACCTGGCTAAGGTAGTTGAAAGCAGTACCTATTTAAAACAGCAAAATGACAGCCTGGGTCAATCAGTTAAACCGACTTCAGCTAAACTGGAACAGTTAGGTAAAGAGATTGAAAGCTTACAGCAAAAAGCCCAGTCCGCTAATCAGGCCGATTTACAGAAATTAAGTGGCCAGTATCAGGCCAAGGTCAATGAGTTTAATACGACTCAACAAGGTCTACAGACCAAAGTACAGACGACTTTGCAAACGATGAATACAAATTTTGAGAATCGTGTGAAACAGGCCGCTGAACAATTAAGAAAAGAAAATAACCTGGATTTTATTTTAAATAAAAATTCTACGATTGCCTCTGACGCTCAGTATGATTTAACTGATAAAATGATTCAAAAGGTTAATGCAATGAAATAATCAATGAATAGACGTAGTTATCGTTTAGAAGAAATTGCTCACCTTGTCAAAGGTGAGTATTTCGGTGAAAAAGATTTTCAGGTTTTTAATTTAGCGAGTTTAGAGCAGGCTCAAAATCAGCATATCTGTTTTGTGAATGGCGATAAATACCTATCGCAAGCAGAAGCAAGCCAAGCAGGTGCTTACATTGTCACCGCAGCGCTCAAGCAACAGCTTTCCTCAAAAAATAACTTTATTGTCGTTGATAATCCTTATCTCGCGTTTGCGACTTTGACCCATATATTTGAAAAGAAAATTACCCAAAGGGGAATTTCAAGTACTGCTAAAATCCATCCCTCAGCCATGATTGCTGATGATGCCTATATTGGTCATTATGTGGTGATTGGTGAAAACTGTGTGGTGGGCAGTAATACCAATATTCAGGCCCATGCCTTTATTGATGATGATGTTGAAATTGGCAAGGACTGTTTCATTGATGCGCATGTCACGATTACTGGCGGTGCAAAGTTAAAAGATCGGGTTCGTATTCATGCCAATACAGTGATAGGTGCAGAAGGTTTTGGTTTTGCGCCTTATCAGGGAAAATGGCATCGCATTGCACAACTGGGTTCGGTTCAGATTGGTAATGATGTGCGTGTTGGTTCAAATTGCAGCATTGACCGTGGTGCCTTAGATGATACTATTCTGGAAGATGGTGTCATTATTGATAACCTTGTGCAAATCGCGCATAACGTTCAAATTGGTCAACATACAGCCATCGCTGCAAACACGGCAATTGCTGGAAGTGTCCGAATTGGCAAAAACTGTATTATCGGTGGTGGCAGTGCAGTTGCAGGGCATTTAAATATTGCGGATAATGTGACGCTTACTGGAATGTCAATGGTCACAAAAAGTATTTCTGAGGCGGGAACCTTTTCTTCGGGAATTGGACTGTTTGAAAATAGTCACTGGAAAAGAACTGTGGTACGCCTTAGACAATTAGCAGATGTGCCATTGACCCAGATCACCAAAAGGCTTGATCATATGCAAGCTCAATTAGAGTCCCTTGAATCAACCCTTAAGTTACGTAAATAATTTATTATGACCGAGTCAACATTTCCAGCATTCACAATGCCTGAATTACCGATGCATATTCTTACCATTCGTGAATATTTACCGCATCGTTATCCTTTCCTGTTAGTCGATCGAGTTACGGGAGTCACTGAGAACAGTATTGTCGGTTATAAAAACGTATCTATCAATGAAGAGTTCTTGCAGGGACATTTCCCAACCTACCCAATTATGCCAGGTGTACTCATCATTGAAGCGCTTGCCCAGGTTTCAGGTATATTGGGCTTTGTTTTGACCAATCAGAAGCCGAGTGAGGGTTCCTTGTTTCTTTTTGCTGGTGCGGAAAAAATAAGATTTAAGAAACAGGTTGTTGCAGGTGACCAGCTTATCTTAAAATCTGAACTTGTGATGCAAAAACGTGGTATTTACAAGTACAATTGTACTGCCAGTGTTGACGGTATTGTTGCTGCAACAGCCGAGATCATGATTTCCCACCAAAAAATTGAGCAGACATGACTAGTCAAAATTTAATACATCCTACAGCAATAATTGACCCGTCTGCAAAAATTGCCTCTGACGTACAGATTGGCCCATATTGTGTGGTTGGGCCAAATGTCAGTATTGATACTGGTACAAAGTTACATTCGCATGTGGTCATTGGTGGTTTTACACGAATTGGTAAAAACAACGATATTTTCCAGTTTTCTAGCATTGGAGAAATTTGTCAGGATTTAAAATATAAGGGTGAGGAAACTTGGCTGGAAATTGGCGATCACAACTCTATTCGTGAACATTGTACCTTGCATCGGGGTACGGTACAGGATCAGAGCTTGACCAAAATTGGTAGTCATAACCTGTTGATGGTGAATACCCACATCGCCCATGACTGTATGATTGGGGACCATAACATTTTTGCCAATAATGTTGGTATTGCAGGGCATGTGAATGTCGGTAACCATGTCATTGTTGGTGGGAATGCAGGCGTTCATCAATTCTGCCGTATTGATTCATATAGCATGATTGGTGGCGCTGCACTCATTCTTAAAGATGTGCCAGCTTATGTACTGGCTTCTGGTAATCCAGCACATGCACATGGTCTGAACATTGAAGGAATGCGACGTAAGGGCTGGTCACGGGATACGATTCAGGGCTTAAGAACAGCCTATAAACTGATTTATAAATCAGGTTTGACCACTGAACAGGCCATTGCACAGATTCGTAATGAAATTTTAGATAATGTGCCAGAAGCCCAACTGTTGATTGATTCTTTAGAGAAATCAACACGTGGGATTGTGCGTTAGGTTTAATTTCAATATAAAAAAGACACTTCGGTGTCTTTTTTTATTGGCTTAATTTTCTTCCTCAACAAACTGTTGTCGGTATTGTTTGGGAGACAGTTCAAAGGTGCGTTTAAACGCCTGGTTTATGTCGCACTTCAAGCTTTAGTCTGTCCTTCCCCATGTGAATCATCCAGAAATGACGATTCAGGATATTCAGATCATTGTCATTCAAATGATGATTCCAGTTCAGATTCAAGTGGTTGTGATAGTAGCAGCAATGATTAAAAAGCTCGTACCCCTATGGAAAGAGGTACGAGTTAAACGGATGATTAAGGTAGGTCAAACCAAATCATTTGGCTTTCTTGCAATGCAGTAATGGTTGCAGTTTCATCGAATACTAAAGCATCACCCGCTTTAACCAAGTGATCAGCAATCATCACTTCACCAGAAATCACATGAACATAGTTCACTTTTTTCTTTGCAGTAATCTCCAAGTGTTGATCTTTCTCAATTACCGCCGTTTTCACCTCAGCATTTTGACGGATCAGCATTGGTGCAGACTCATCACCTGCGATCAAATGCCATTGGTTTGGGTGATCTTTCGGATTCAGCTGAATTTGCTGATAAGTCGGTTCAGCATCCTGTACATTGGGTTGAATCCAGATCTGTAATAGATGCACCGCCTTGTCATGCTTGTTCATTTCACTATGGGTGACACCTGTACCCGCACTCATCAACTGCCATTCACCCGCATTGATTTGTCCCTCATTGCCCATGCTGTCCTTATGCGAAATGGTGCCATCAAGCACACAGGTCAGGATCTCCATATTGTCATGGGGATGTGTGCCGAAACCGTTATGGGCGGCAACCGTATCATCATTGATCACGCGGAGTGCACTGACACCCATATATTTCGGGTTGTACCAGCTACCAAATGAAAAGCTGTGGTAGGTATCTAACCAGCCTGCTTTGACATGACCACGGTTTTCACTACGATGTAGATAAGCATTCATCTTTCATCTCCCAGTTATTATGTTTTGCCTGATTGTTATATTATCGATTCATTATGATGATAAATAGTCTTTTATTGCGACATATTGTTCTATAAATGGAATGGTTTATTGTCCTGTTTTTTTGGGGTCAATAAAAAGGCTGAATATTTGATTCAGCCTTTTTAGTTGAGATAAATTTATTTATCAAACGCTTATTTTGATTTGTTTTCCAATTGAGGAATTGCAGAGCCTTGACCAACAGCAAGTAAACCTGTTTCAGTATAGATACCGAGTTTTGCACGGGTATCAGTAATGTCGAGGTTACGCATGGTTAACTGACCGATACGATCCATTGGAGTAAACATCGAATCACCTTTCTCCATGGTCAAACGCTCAGCTTCATAGGTGAGGTTTGGAGATTCAGTGTTCATGATGGTGTAGTCATTACCACGGCGTAGTTCTAGAGTGACAGTACCTGTAATGGCTTTG
Organism: Acinetobacter sp.; assembly: GCA_046347365.1. Classification (GTDB taxonomy): domain Bacteria; phylum Pseudomonadota; class Gammaproteobacteria; order Pseudomonadales; family Moraxellaceae; genus Acinetobacter. The sequence continues at coordinate 26,983 of JAXMGF010000021.1, forward strand.
GCCACCCAGCGTTGTGCTGTTTCACGCAGCATAAGCGCCTGAGAATCGAACCAGCGACCTTGGTAAAGTAGGCGACCTAAACGTAAACCATTAATACGGTATTGTTCAATCGTATCTTCGTTATGAATACCAGTCACTAAGCGCTCATAGGCGATATGTAATAAAGCCATGCCTGGTGCTTCATAGATACCACGAGATTTCGCTTCGATGATACGGTTTTCAATTTGGTCAGACATACCAAGACCATGACGACCACCGATACGGTTAGCTTCTAAGATCAGCTCAACAGGATCTTCGATACGTTGACCATTCAATGCAACAGGGAAACCTTCTTCAAAAGTAATTGATACTTCTTCAGCATCAATTTTTACATCTTCTTTCCAGAAAGCAACGCCCATGATTGGCTCAACGATCTTGATACCTGCATTGAGGTATTCTAAATCTTTGGCTTCGTGAGTTGCACCCAACATATTTGAGTCAGTCGAGTAGGCTTTTTCCTTTGACATTTTATAGTCAAAACCGTTGTCGATGAGGAATTGTGACATTTCTGCACGGCCGCCTAACTCATCAATAAAGGTTTGGTCTAACCAAGGCTTATAGATTTTAAGCGCAGGATTGGTCAATAAACCGTAACGATAGAAACGTTCAATATCGTTGCCTTTATAAGTTGAACCGTCGCCCCAAATGTTGACGTCATCTTCTTTCATCGCGGTAACAAGCATCGTACCTGTTACTGCACGGCCTAGTGGTGTGGTGTTGAAATAAGGAACACCACCAGTGCTAATGTGGAAAGCGCCACACTGAATTGCAGCAATACCTTCAAGCGCAAGTTGTAAACGACAATCGATTAATCGAGCTTTGACTGCGCCGTATTGTTCAGCTTTCTTTGGAATTGCATCATAGTCATCCTCATCAGGTTGACCCAGATTCGCTGTATAGGCATAAGGTTGTGCACCTTTCTGCTTCATCCACAATAAAGCTGCTGAAGTATCGAGACCACCAGAAAAGGCAATCCCAACTTTTTTGCCTACAGGTACGTGCTGCAAGATAGTTGCATTATCAGTCATTGCTTGTCCTAACTTTTATGAGTAAAGACCCCGAACAGGTAGTCTTGAGAATAAAAAATCGGAACTATTGTAACACTTTTCATTGAGCTTGTTTTCCTGAAAGAAAAACTAAGCAGAAAAATTATGTTCTAATACATTTGATTTTGGTTTTTTAGATTGGAAATCAAAATAGTTACATTACTTTTGACTTTAGTGTCAGCATTTTCTTGAAAAGAGTCATAAACACATATAAAAATTCAGTTAAAGTACTATGCAACAAGTTGCAAAGCCAATAAATACAGAAGGAATATCATGACTAGCTATGCAAATATTTTAAAGCCATTACATCTCGGATTTACGACCATTAAAAACCGTGTGGTCATGGGATCGATGCATTCAGGCTTGGAGGATCGTTTTTTTAATTATCCTAAACTTGCTGCTTATTTTGGTGAACGTGCCAAAGGTGGGGTCGGCTTAATCATCACGGGTGGGATTTCACCCAACCGTCAAGGTTGGTTATTACCTGCGGGCGGTACCATGAACAGTCTGGCAGATATTCCTCATCACCGTCTGGTCACACATGCTGTGCATAAGCATGGCGCAAAAATCCTGATGCAAATCCTGCATTCAGGTCGTTATGGTTATCATCCATTTTCGGTTTCTTCATCCCCAATTCAGGCACCCATTAATCCTTTTAAACCGCGTCAAATGTCAGATGCCCAGATTTTGGCAACTATTGAAGATTATGCCCGTTGTGCAAGTCTGGCAAAAAAGGCAGGCTATGATGGCGTGGAAATCATGGGTTCTGAGGGTTATTTGATCAATCAATTCCTGAGCAGTCATGTCAACAAGCGTACAGACCGTTGGGGTGGCGATATTGAAAACCGTATGCGTTTTCCCGTGGAAATCGTCAAGGCGATTCGTGCCAAAGTCGGTGAAAAATTCATTATTTGTTTCCGCCTGTCCATGCTTGATTTAGTGCATGATGGCAACACCATGCAGGAAGTGATCGTTATTGCCAAAGCATTGGAAAAAGCGGGAATCACACTTCTAAATACAGGAATTGGCTGGCATGAGGCGCGTATTCCAACTATTGTCACTTCAGTTCCACGAGCTGCATTTGTGGATTATACCGCCGAAGTTAAACAGCATGTTTCAGTACCAGTGATTGCGTCAAACCGTATCAATATGCCAGATGTTGCTGAAGAGATTGTTGCTTCAGGACAGGCCGATATGGTGCAAATGGCACGACCATTCCTTGCTGATCCATACTGGGTTAATAAAACTGCAACCAACCGTGTTGATGAAATTAATACCTGTATCGCATGTAATCAGGCATGTTTGGATCATGCCTTTAAAAATGAGCGTGTCTCTTGTTTAGTCAATCCACAGGCATGTTTTGAAACTGAACTGGTTTATATCAAAACCAAGAAACCAAAACGTGTTGCGGTTGTGGGTGGCGGCGTTGCAGGGATGTCGGCTGCAACAGTGGCGGCAAGTCGTGGTCATGCCGTAACCTTGTTTGAAGCCAATAATGATGTGGGCGGTCAGTTTAATCTAGCGAAAGTTGTTCCTGGAAAAGAAGAATTTCATGAAACCATTCGTTATTTTAAAGTTCAACTCAAACAAACAGGTGTGGATGTTCGCTTAAATACTAAGGTCAATCGTGAACAGTTGGAACGTGAAGGCTTTGATGAAGTGGTGATTGCAACAGGCGTAGTACCACGCGCCTTAAAAATTCAGGGTAGTGATGCACCACAAGTCTTGTCTTATGCAGAAGTACTAAAAGGCGCTAAGGTTGGACATAAGGTTGCTGTGATTGGTGCAGGTGGTATTGGTTTTGATGTGTCAGAGTTTTTACTAAAACCACCCCATCAACCACAGCCACAACCATTGGCAGAATGGCAACGCGAATGGGGCGTTGATCCAAACCCTAATTATATTTCTGAAGGCGGTGTACAACGTCCAGAAGTTGAAATGCCTGTACGTCAGATTTATTTATTGCAACGTAAAACAACGCCGTTGGGTATTGGTTTGGGTAAAACCTCAGGCTGGGTGCATCGTGCACAATTGAAAAAGCATGCTGTGCGTATGCTGCGCGGTGTGCAATATAAGGCTGTAACTGACGAAGGCTTATGGGTTGAGCATAATGGCCATGACCAGTTATTGCGTGTGGATACCATTGTGGTGTGTGCAGGTCAGGAATCAGTAAAAGATTTAGTACCGCGTGAGAATGAAACCACATTGGCAAAATATCATGTGATTGGTGGTGCAAAGTTAGCAGGTGAGCTGGATGCCAAGCGTGCAATCCGCGAAGGGGCAGAATTGGCCGCTAAACTCTAATAATTGATGAAACATTATGCATTTGAATACATTGCAGTTAAATTTCTCTTGAATAAAGAGGGCAAGCTTTGTATTCTTACGCACATGGAAGCGTGGCAGAGCGGTTTAATGCACCGGTCTTGAAAACCGACGAGGGTGTGAGTCCTCCGTGAGTTCGAATCTCACCGCTTCCGCCAAATTCAAGT
>JAXMGF010000022.1:0-30076 GCA_046347365.1 Acinetobacter sp.
TCAGCCAATTCAATGGTTTTCTTTTGCTCAACTTGCGCTTTTTGAATCAATTGTGCTTTTTGAATATTTTCATTTTCTACATCACGAGCCGAAGCAATACGTTTGATTTCAACTTCACGTTCAGCAGCAATACGGGCTTCTTCTGCTTCACGCTTTTTAGCCGCTTCCTGAGCTGCAATTTCAGCACTTTGTTCGGCTTTACGAATTGAAATTTCACGTTCCTGCTGTAGTTTGGCATATTCCTCTTCACGAGAAATTTGTAGTCTTGCCTGTTCAGCTTGCAGATTTTTCGCACGAATCGCCAGATCAGCATCCTGCTCAATGTCGTTACGCTTTTTACGGCGGTCTTCAATGGTTTCGGTCAGCTTGGTTAAACCTTCCGCATCAAAGGCATTTTGTGGGTTAAAGAATTTAAAGCTGGTTTGGTCTAAACCAGTCAATGACACCGTTTCAAGTTCCAGACCATTTTTAGATAAATCTTCTGACACCACCTGCTGAACTTTCTGTACGAAATCAACACGTTTTTCATGCAGTTCTTCCATCGCCATTTCAGCAGCAACAGCACGTAGCGAGTCAACAAATTTGCCTTCAACCAAGTCTTTCAACTCTTGGGGTGACATGGTTTTACGACCCAGCGTTTGTGCCGCAGTTGCAATGGATTCACCTGTTGGTTTTACCCGAACATAAAACTCAGCCATGACATCCACCCGCATACGGTCACGAGTAATCAGTGCTTGATCAGCAGCGCGTTTGACTTCCAGACGCAAGGTGTTCATGTTTACAGGAATAATTTCATGCAATACAGGCAGAACGATTGCCCCACCATTTAAAATTACTTTCTCCCCACCAAAACCTGTACGTACAAAAGACACTTCCTTGCTGGAACGTGTGTACAGGCGAGCAATAATAATCCCTATAAAAATCAGTGCCGCAAAAATAACACCTGTAATAATTAAAATTTCAGTCAATGCTGAATTAAACATTTAAATGCCCTCGTATCATCAATATAAAAATTAAATCGAAATTGCCTGAAAACCAATCTTGGTTCTCTGCGTCAAAATAACCTCTTGTCCTTGCTGAAAAACAATGTCGAGTTCTGGCTCAACCAAAACATAATGGGTTTGACCAAACTGGTCTTTCACTTTGGCCTGTGCAGGGGAGTTGGGTTTGGCATCCCCTAAAATGATTTGGGCTGTCCTGCCGATCAAGTCTTCACTATGAATAGCCGTGGTTTCGTCTTTGGGAATAATCCTGGCGATGAGCGCAGCACTGATACGCACGACAGGCATACACAGAAACACACAGGCAGGTGCAATAATCCATGCAGACAGGTAATGTTCGGTTAGGTGGAAGAAGATATCCTGAATGATCAGGCCCGTTAGTGCATATACAGTTAAGAAAATAATGAGCCAGATCAGTAAGGGAACCTTGCCTAAATACAGCCATTCCAATAACTGGGTAAAGAGATTCTCTGGATGATCCATTCCGACATCGGCATGGTCTACATCGGTGAGGCTATCTGGTAAAAACTGTTCGAGAAAACTTGAGCTACCCCCAAACAGCAGCAAGATGAATTCAAGTACGCCAATAAACAGGCATAGCATTAAAGAAATGCTAAAAACAATATTTGAAGGATGTGTTAATAAATCCCATATCATCACTATTACTCTTATTTCTTGTGGAGATAATTAATAAAATTTTTATAAAAATAAATCAGTTATAAGAGTAAAACGAATGGAGGTGAATTTCAACTTAAATCGTTCTGATTGCTATGCTCTGGCAGATGAATAAAAGATGATTTTATAATCTGTTTGATCATTTTGGATGATCAAATATTGTCGACATTGTCACTATAAAAAAATCCCCAAACGGGGATTTTTAAAAGATAAAATATTTTTATTCAACAAGGAAACTAATTTTTAAATTCACGCGATATTCAGTAATTTTATTGTCTTTGATCACTACTTTCTGCTCGTTGATCCAAGCACCTTGAACATTTTTGACCGTTTCAGTGACTTTAGCAATCCCAGTTTGAATTGCATCTTCAAAGCTTTTGTTGCTGCTAGAATTGACTTCGACGACTTTAGCAATGGACATAATAATCTCTCTCAGTGTGTGGTAGTTATTGAAAAATTATCATAGATCAAAAAATAAGCTAGACCGCTACAATTAACTTTTTATTGCTAAAAACTTACATGTTTTCACAATCGAGAAATAGGCGAAAAAAAAACGCAATGATTGGGGTTGTCATTGCGTTGAACAACGAATCTGTTAAAAAAACAGTTCCGATGAAAAGGAGAAATGTCATAAGATTAGTTTTTTCTAATCTACATAGCCATCATATAAAAAAACTTAACCAAATTCATAGGTATTCATGTTAACTACTGTTAATAGATGTTAATAAGTGACGAAAATTGTTAGTTATAAATTTTATTGGGTAGTTCTTAAATTAGACTTAAATCCATGAGTTAATTAAAAAAGCCCAGAAATATGGGCTTTTTTTGTGGTAAAAGTCACGTCAATTAAAATTTAAATAAACCCAAGCCTGCTTTTACTTCATCCAGAGTTTGCTGGGTAATGTCACGGCATTTTTCAGTGCCTTGCTTGAGTATGTCCATGATGTAGTCAGGGTCTTTTTCCAGTTCTGCACGACGTTCACGAATAGGAGTAATCAATTCTTTCAACACACCCTCTAAACGTTTTTTAACTGTCCCATCACCCAAACCACCACGGCGGTAATGTGCCTTGAGTTCTTCAACCTCTTCCTTGTTTGGATCAAAGGCATCCAGATAGGTAAATACAATATTACCCTCAACCTGACCTGGATCTTCAATACGCAAGTGATTTGGGTCGGTATACATGGCATTGACCGCTTTCTTGATGTCTTTGTCTGAAGCGTTTAATACAATGGTATTGCCCAATGACTTGGACATTTTGGCCTTGCCATCAAAACCTGGTAAACGTCCCATATTGGATAACAGCGCCTTACATTCAGGTAATAAATCCTGTCCGATTTGACGGTTGATACGGCGCACGATTTCATTGGTTTGTTCAATCATTGGAATCTGGTCTTCACCCACAGGCACCACAGTTGCCTTGAATGCGGTGATGTCTGCCGCCTGAGCCACTGGATAGCATAGAACCCTGCTGGAATGTCACGTTCAAAACCACGCATCTGGATTTCTGACTTGATGGTTGGATTGCGTTCTAGACGTGCCACAGTGACAAAGTTCAGGTAAAGCATGGTGAGTTCATTCAGGGCAGGCAAACAGGATTGCACACAAATGGTTGTTTTGCTTGGATCAATACCCACTGCCAGATAATCGAGTGCCACTTGTAGGATAGTTATTGCGAACTTTATCTGGATTATCGGCATTGTCCGTCAGGGCCTGGGCATCGGCCAGTAAAAGATGCTGATGATGGCTGTCCTGTAGGCCTACACGAGAGCGTAATGAACCAACAAAGTGTCCAAGATGAAGTTGTCCAGTAGGGCGGTCGCCTGTCAAGATTATTGGACGTTGATCAGCATTGCTCATGATATGTTCCAAGATTCAGTCATTTGATAAATATTTAATGCAGCATATTGTACGGTATATTGCAGGAATGGGGGTAGGGTCTGTTGCCATTTCAGCCATGTCTTGCGTTATAGGCTAAAACAACATAAACAAGGCATGAAACGCAGGCAATGGCGACCCCTTTGTCAAGTTTCATAACGCAGTTTATGGAAGTTTTAGCAGAATCACTTACGGGACAGGGGCATTTTTGCCGCTACTGCGTTATGCCTTACTCATTTAGGATAGCTAAATTTCGCAAGCCATGCCTTGTACCATCTAAAAAATGTCCTCTGTCGCAATGAGAGCTGAAAGCTCGCAAGGTGAAATGTCAACAGACCCTAGTCTCTATAAAACATGCCTACAAAAAATACGCAAAGAATTTTCAATACATCAATATAAAAATGGCTTTAATCCACTTTACAATAGCCGCATAAATACAAACTAGGACATAAAAATGGCGAGTGGTTTATTATTACTGCTGGATGATATTGCGACAGTTTTAGATGATGTTGCCGTGATGAGCAAAATGGCAGCCAAAAAAACTGCTGGGGTACTGGGGGATGACCTTGCGCTGAATGCCCAGCAAGTGAGTGGTGTGCGTTCTGACCGTGAATTACCAGTGGTCTGGAGTGTCGCCAAAGGCTCTTTTGTGAATAAGTTGATTCTGGTTCCACTGGCACTTTTAATCAGCGTGGTTGCGCCGTGGTTGATTAATCCCTTGCTGATGATTGGTGGCCTATTCCTCTGTTATGAGGGTGTAGAAAAAGTTGTGCATATGTTGCACCACAAAAAAGCCAAAACAGCCGAACAGGCGAGTGAAAACCTGCAACAGGTTGAAGTTGATCTGGTCAAGTTTGAAAAAGAAAAAGTGAAAGGTGCGATTCGTACCGATTTTATTTTATCCGCTGAAATTGTGGTAATTTCGTTAGGTACAGTTGCAACAGCAGCATTTATGACTAAAGTGACTGTATTAAGCGTTATTGCCATTGGGATGACCATTGGCGTGTATGGCTTTGTTGCCATGATCGTCAAGATTGATGATCTCGGGTTATATTTAACACAACAGGCATCTGAGTTTAAAATAAGATTGGGCGTGGTTTGCTGGCCTTTGCCCTGTGTTGATGAAAACACTCTCCATTGTTGGAACGGTCGCAATGTTCTTGGTTGGTGGTGGCATTATTAGCCATACCATTCCATTGCTGCATCATTTTACTGAAGAAACGGTAGACCATTTGGAACTGATTCCAAGCGTTGGTTCAATTATTGGCGCATTGACACTGACCTTGATTAATTTGGGTATTGGTCTGGTTGCAGGTGCTATTGTACTGATCATTGTTGGGTTGATTCAAAAAGTGTGGTCAAAGGCTTCGGCTTAAATCTTGGACAATATAATCATGTGAGGTCACTATGCGCTGGAAAGGTCGTCGAATCAGTACCAATGTTGAAGACCGTCGTGGTGGTGGGGCGAAAGCAGGTGGTATTAGTATTATTGGTTTAGTGGTGGCGTTTGTTGCATGGAAATTTTTTGGGGTTGACCTCAACAGGCTTATCAGGCGACCTAGGCTGTGACCAGTGCGCAATCCTCACAGGGCAGTGCGCCACAAAGCCTGACTGCCGACCAGAAAGAAGCCAGCGATTTTGTCGGAACCATTCTGGCAGATACAGAAGATACCTAGACTCCTATCTTTCAACAGTTGGGCATGTCCTATAAACCACCAAGATTGGTGCTGTTTAATGGAGTGGTGCGTTCTGGTTGCGGCACTGCCCAGGCTGCAATGGGGCCGTTTTATTGTCCAACAGACCAAAAAGTCTATATTGATACCTCATTCTTTAAAGAAATGCGCCAGCAAATGGGAATCTCTGGGGAACAGAACCAAACAGAACTTTCCCGTCAGGATCAGGCGGGTGACTTTGCTCAGGCTTATGTGATTGCACATGAGGTCGGTCATCATATTCAAAATCTATTGGGCATTTCCTCTCAGGTGCAGCAGGCACGTTCACAAATGAGTCAGACACAGGGCAATCAGCTTTCAGTACGTTTGGAATTGCAGGCGGATTGTTTTGCAGGAATCTGGGCACATCAGAACCAGCAGCGTACACAATTTCTAGAGCAGGGTGATATCGAGGAAGCGATGGATGCTGCCCAAAAGATTGGTGATGATTATTTGCAGAAACGTGCCACAGGACAGGTTGTCCCTGATAGTTTCACACATGGTACCAGTGAGCAGCGTATGCATTGGTTTCAGTTGGGACTGAAATCGGGTGATATCAATCAGTGTGATACCTTTAAGTAACTTAAAGGTATTTCATCCTTATTTGAAAATATAAATTGTGAATGAATGGGTTTGGGTCATTGTTATAGACTTTAGGTAAGTGTGTTGATGTGTTTGTTTTATGGTAAATCACCATAAAATCTCTAAAGTTACTTTTTGATGGGCAACTTTGCCGTTAGAATAAATCTTTTGTATCTGTTAGACACTGTGAAATTTATTGCACCTCAACCTGTTCCAACCCATATTATTTCTGGCTTTTTAGGGGCGGGTAAAACCACGCTACTGCAACATTTACTGAACCAAAAGCCTGAATATGAGGTGTGGGCGGTATTGATGAATGAATTTGGTCAAATCGGTGTTGACCAGCAATTGATTAGTCAACAACAGGGCTATGCTGTCAAAGAACTGCTAGGTGGTTGTTTATGCTGTAGTAGTCAACTGCCCATGCAAATTGCGCTTGCGCGTCTTTTAAGTGAAAGCAAACCAGACCGACTATTTATAGAACCCACAGGTTTAGGGCATCCCGCACAATTGCTGGAACAACTGACAGAACCCCATTGGCAAAGCAGTCTGGCGATGCGGGCCTTGGTGGTGGTTGTGGATGGCAGCCGTTTGCATGACCAAGACTGGGTGCAGCAGAACTTATATACCGATCAGTTGAAAGCGGCACAAATCGTGGTCATCTCACACATTGATTTGATGAATGAGGCTGACCACCAAGCTTATCGGGCATTAAAACAGGAATACCAGACCTATGTGCAACATTGGTTTGAGACTGAGCAGGGGCAGGTCGAGCTTGAAAAAATTGATATTGTCCAACAGCCTATACAACGTAAAATTCAGCCCTTATTAAAGTTGCAAAAAACACAGGCCGTCGTTCAGGAACAGGAAATCAAGCAACTGCCTTACCACTATGTTGAGACTGCCCAGGGATTCACAGTGGCAGGGTGGAAACTACCAAAGCGCTGGCAGTTTAATTTTTATGATTTATTAGACCTGTTGTGTGCCCAGCAAGACTGGGTGCGTATCAAGGGAATTTTTAATACCGATCAGGGCTGGAAAAGCTTTAATTTTAATCCCCAACAGTTTAACTATAAGTCGGCGGAAGAAAGTATTGATAACCGAATAGAAATCATTACCCAATCCCAGCAGGATTGGTTGGCATTTGAAACGCAGTTGTTGGCGTGTCGTATCAATATGGATGGATAAGCAGTGGGTCAAATTGGCTCATGTTGTCCTATAAAATAGAGTATGCTTAGCGCCAAATTTGAACACACTATATTTAAGAGCACCGTTTATGGCGTTAAAAGCAACAATATATAAGGCAGACCTGAATATTGCCAATATGGATGAGCATATCTATGCGGACTACCAGTTGACGCTGGCATTGCATCCATCAGAAACCATTGAACGTTTAATGGTGCGTATTCTAGCCTATGCGCGTTATGCAGATGAGCAACTGGAATTTACCAAAGACCTGTTTGAAACCGATGAACCCGCCTTATGGCAGAAAGACCTGACAGGTTTGCTGGAAAAATGGATTGAAGTCGGATGTCCATCGGAAGATAAAATAAAGAAAGCTAGTGCGCGTTGCAAGAAAGTTGCCGTGATTGCCTATGGTTCGCAGGCAGATGACTGGTGGCAGAAAAATACCAAAATCAAGACACTCAGCAATGTCGAAGTTTGGCAACTGGCTCCGCAAACCACACAGGCACTTGAACAGTTGTGTGAACGTACCATGCAGTTGCAACTGAATATCATGGATGGTGAATGGACTTTGCTCAGTGACAAGGGACAGGTCGACATCCAGTGGCAACAATTGCAATAATGTTTAATTAACGAAATTTGGAGAGCGCGATGAGTGCGGAATTACAGATTATTGACTTGAAGGTGGGTGAGGGTAAAGAGGCTGTAAAAGGCGCCCTGATTACCACCCATTATACAGGGTGGTTGGAAGATGGAACCAAGTTTGACTCTTCAATAGACCGTGGTAATTATTTTGAAACCGTGATTGGCACTGGACGAGTGATCAAGGGCTGGGACCAGGGCATTATGGGAATGCGGGTTGGCGGCAAGCGCAAACTGATTGTTCCTGCACACTTGGCTTACGGGGAGCGTAAGATGGGAAAAATTATTCCTGCCAACTCAAACCTGACCTTTGAAATTGAGCTTTTTGATGTCAAGACACGCGACGAATAGACCGTTCGTTGTAGAAACAATAAAGTGGTTTAGGCTTGAATTTATGCTAAATCACTTTAAAATCAGTTATATAAAACATTATTAATAATTGTATAATAACTTTTTGATTTTAAATGACTTTCTTTTTTATCTTATTTTTTTCATACTCTGGGAAAAATGGTTGATTCTCTATACAGTCCTGTATATCTTTGAGTTCAAAGAGCAATTTCCCTGCAAATGACAATGTGCTGAATAAAAAATCATATTTTAAAATTTGGCAAATTGCTTATAAGGTCACTATTAGGGTTGTGCTTGGTCACGTATGATAGTTGCTTAAATATAAAAATGCTGTAATTGCCTCAGGCAAGCGATAAAAATTTGAATGAGTAGAGGTATGATATGAATGATTATTTGGATATCACTGCATCAAAGTTGTTAAAAGAGCTGGACCATTTTTTCCTGATTGATACGCATGATGGGGCGCAAACAGGATTTTGGGTCAATGAACAGGCGCTTATGGATCGGCATTACTGGATTGATGGCGATTATAAAGTTGAAATCGTAAGGGCCTTGCAACCTGCTCACCAGCATGCACCTCATAATTATAAGATTACCCGTCTGGCCTCACCCGAAGATGACCGCAATGTGGTGCTGCTGGAATATGATGGTATCCATAAAAAAATATTGACGTTCCGCCGTGGTGAGTGGGTCAACCGTTTATGTAAATATTTCTACCAGAAAGAACGCTACTATTTACAGCAGCTATCAGAAAATCCAAATTTCCAGTCTATTGAATATTAACCTGTACTCTTTCTATACTCCTGACCGCAACAAGGGTTGGGGGTATGATTTCCCTATTCTCTGCATATTTATCATTCTTCAATAAATTTCATAATATATACTTTTAAGATTATTTTCAGTTTGCAAAATTATAAATACAATCCTTACTTCCAGCTGACACGCTAGAACCCTTATGATTTTGCCTAAATCCTAAGACCATTCATGCCTGCTTCGTCCCCAGCGACTTTCCTGTATCGAGACAATATTTCTATGACAACACGTTTAGTGTCTCCGACCTTTTGTATTTTGGTTAATCACGATTACTGCTACAATCGTCGCCTTTCCGAAAGTGCTGCTACGTAATGATGGAAAACGTGCCCGCTGGATCAGTCCTGATCGTGGTATTCGTTGAATCTAAAGATTCATTTTGCTGAGTTCCCAGTTATGCGGTCACAACACAACAATTTAGCCAGCATATTGACTTCTGGTTAATCCATAATGGTTTCCATTTTATTAATGTGGATCAACTGATTAAAGCCCATCGGGGCCAGTATAAACTGCCAAGCAAACCTGTATTACTCACGGTGGATGATGGCTATCAATCTTCTATCAGAATGCCTATCCTGTGATTCGTGCCAAAAAATCCCTGTGGTTTTAGCGGTGTTAGTGGGTTCATAAAGCTGGAACCAAAGGAAAACCAGAACGTGGACTTTGGTGGGAAAAGCATCGCCAAGGAGCAAAATCCTGAGTGGGACGAGCTTAAGGAGATGCAGAATAGTGGCCTGGTGGAGATTGCCAGTCATAGTTATCATCTGCATCAGGGGATTAATGCAAATCCACAGGGCAATCTGGAGCCTGCCGCAATTACCCGCATTTATGATACTAAAAACCAAAGTTATGAAAATGATGCCGATTATCAGGCACGTGTTTATCAGGACCTAAAAAAGAACAATGACCTGTTAAAAGCACATGGTCTACGTTCGCCGCGGGTCATGGTCTGGCCTTATGGCCGCTACAACATGCAGTTGGTCGCCCAAGGAATTGGGCATGCCGATTACCATTACCTTGGATGATGGGGCAGACCACGCCAAGCAATCCATTCAGAATATGAGCCGTATCTTGTTCAGGGGCAATATGTCAACCAGCGCGCTCGCGCGGGAAATCAAAGAATCGTGAACTGAACCTCAGTGACAATAATCGTCCGCAAAAAATCATGCATGTCGATCTGGATTATATCTATGATCCTGATCCGCAGCAGCAGGAACGTAATCTGGGGCATTTACTGGAGCGGATTAATGGTATCAGGGGTAAAGCCTGAGTGTATCTACAGGCCTTTTCCGACCCCGATGCCAATGGTTCGGCGGATATGGTGTATTTCCCGAACCGCCGCTATTCCTATGCGAGCAGATTTATTTAACCGTATTTGCATGGCAAATTCAAACCCGTACACCAGTACAGCGTTTATATGCGTGGATGCCGTTACTGGCGTGGGAATTACCAAAGAAGACCCTGTTGCAGATGAGCTGGTTGAAACCCAGCAGGGGCAAATCAGGTGAGCATTTAAATATGGAGTTTATCCGTTTAAGTCCATTCTCACCAGAAGGCGCGGCTTGAACCATTAAGATTGAATGCCTTGGTTTTTTAATTAAGGCATTTTTTATATTCCTAAATTTCAGGTATAAAAAACCAGCATTAAGCTGGAATTTTTTAGCACCATCTTTCATTTGCTGAAAAATGGTGCCGAGGCCGAATACCGAGCTGGCACGCTTTGTGGGCGGGGGATTTTAAATCCCCTGTGTCTACCGATTTCACCACTCGGGCATGAGCGCAATAATAGAGGACACTTGAAAACTTGGCAAGAGTAAAACCACGTATTTGCTTTCTTTTCAGTCAATTCATGTGCTTATTCTAGGCAATCATTTTAACTATTTTGTCATTAACTGACTTTAATTTTAACTTTCTAATAAAAATGTAAGTTAGAAATAAAAAAATAAAAATTTTTAAATTTAGTTATTTAACTCATATAATGATCTGTATGGTGAAGATGTGCTTTTATCTGTAGAAAAAGTGATAAAAAATTTCTTATATTTCCATTTTTTCATGACATAGCCTGTCATAGTAGTGTGAATAATAAGTATGTAACAACAGAATAAAATGAATTTGGTGGGGAATGGCAAAAATTCTGAAAGAAGTGAGAAGTTAGCTGACCGATTAGCAACTATGTTGGTGATGCTCGACAATGGTGAAATTCTTAACCTTAAAGAGTTGGCAATCAAATTTGAAGTGAGTGAGCGAACGCGCGAAGATATTCAATCGTTTAAAATCGGCGAAGTTGGATTTGGGGCTGGTTTCAGATCTTGAGGGGGAGCAAAGTATCGTACAACGAATAAAGTATTCAAACTCAAAGATATTCAAAAATTTGCAAAAATCTCTGGAGCTTATGGAGTATACCCTGAATTAAAACCATCATTTTTAAAAAAATTATTGGCAGATGATCAACAAGGTGTTTATGAAGCAAAGGGTTATGCCTATGAAGATGCAAGTAGCTTGAAAAATTACTGGCAAATGCTTTCAGAAGCAATTGAGAAAAATCAGCAAATTGGCTTTTTATATAATGCTGAACCTAGAGTTGTTGAGCCATATCGTTTGATTCATCATCATGGCAGTTGGTACTTGGCTGCGGTAAGAAAGGGAAAACTTCTTACTTATCGGGTGAGCCGTATTACTCGTTCTTATCAACAGCATGAACTTTCAACATTCAAACCCAATCCAGATATTTTTAAAACAATTGGAAGATGAAGACGGTATTTGGTTTGGTCGGGAAAAAAAGTGAAGGTGATTTTAAAAGTTCATGCCGATGTGGTATTGCACTTTATGCAACGACAGCTTTTTCCTGAGCAAGAACTTGTTAAGACATTGGAAGATGGTGGGATATTGGTATCCAGCAAAAATTAGCCATGCTATGCAGCTTTTACCTTTAGTTCGTTACTGATTCACATGTACAGGAAATTATTAGTCTGACATTTACAGAATGAGTTGGAAGCTGGGTTAAAGGAGTATTTGGAACGTTAGGAAATTTTTATGAAAGAAGATATATTCATAGCTGGAAAAATCTAATGAGTGATATTGTTCAGGCGATAAAAGAATGAAATGCAACCATTAGATGAAAAAGTCAAGAAAGGCTGGATAAAATCACGGAATTTAATTGTCCAGTCGATGAAAAAAGAAGGAGATTTAATCGAATTAGATAAACCAAACCTTACGTTTCAATTAAAGGATATTGTATTACCTGCTACAACTGAAAATGAGGAAATTCGTGAGGCTTTACGATCAAAGTTAAATTCCATGAGAGCTTATCTATCATTCATGGGGATTTAATGAAATTGATCCATCATGGAAAAGGCTGTGTTTTAAATTTTTATGGCCCACCTGGAACAGGAAAGTCCCGTGGGGCGAAGCCCCTTCAACTGGTGAATTAGGTTTACCTTTTCTAAAAGTGGATTTGTGAACTTGAAATTAAGTTTATGGGGAAACAGCTAAAAACTTATGTGCTGTATTTGGAGGCACAGGAAAACCATGCTTTATTATTTTTTGATGAAGCAGATACAGTTTGGTAAACGTTTATCCTCAGTAACTCAAGGTGTGGATGCTGAAATTAATATGACACGTTCAACCATGTTAATTGAGATGGATAATTTTACAGGTGTTTTGGTATTTGCCAGTAATTTTCCTGAAAAATTACGATTCTGCATTTAAAGAAGACGCATTTCACATCATATTAATTTCCAATTGCCTGATTTGGAAGCACGTATTCGTTTATGGGATATGCACATTGGCTACCTAATATTCCTTTGCAATCTGAAAGCCGTGAAAAATTACTAGAAAAACTTACTGAACAATCAGAAAGTTTTTCTGGTGGTTATATTCTGCAAGCGATGCGTTTGGCTTTACAATGGCAGTTAATCCTATCGATCCTGAAAAAAGTCAATTAACGGAAGAACATTTACTTAAATCGATTGATTTAGTGAAGCGTGGGATGCGTGAAGTGGGTAGTGATGTTCAAAAGGAACGTTTAAGCGATACCAGAGAAATGTTTGGTATTAAAAAGACAGAAAACCAAGATATACCAAATCATCAGGACATTTTTAATAAATAATGAATTGGTGAAGTAGTGATAATAATGTTGAAGGGGACAATTGATGGGCTGGTTTGGTAGAGCATGTAGTGCGGTGGGCGGAGCTATCCGTAGTGCAGGTAGTGCGATTGTTTCTGGTGCAAGGGCGGCAGTATCTGGAATAGGTAGAGGAATAAGTGCTGCTGTATCTGCTGGTGGTCGTTTAAAGTGCCGTCAGCAGTAAAACAAATGGCATCTAAAGTTTCAGACTGGAAAGCATTAATAGGTGCAATGTGGGATGGAGCAAAAGGGAGCTGCTATTGGCAGGGCAAAGGTCCTTGGGGAATGTTATTTGGTGGTTTAATTGGTGCAGGTATTGGTGGATTTACAGAGTGGAAAAGACAAGCAGCACGTCATCAGGAGGATGTACCAATACCAAAAGAATACGGGAACATGAAACCGAAGTCGATGTTGATATTGAACGATTAGGTAAAATGATTACTGATTTTTTACCTGCATTACAACGTAAATTCTCAAGTAATGCCCCAGTGAAAGTTTTGAAGAATATTTACGAATTGACGTATCAATGGCATTTATTCGTGATTTTTTAACTTTCGTCTTGAAAAGATGGAAAGTACATCAGAACTGTCTGCGGCAGATCGCCGTTTTATTGAATTAATTGATAAATTGGCTTTAGATAAACCAATGAGTGAAGCTGAATTACAAGAATTTGATGATTTGGTGAAAAAGCGTTTTGGTAAAAGTTTATTACTTATTGGTTCACAACGATTATTCTCCTTATGGACAAATGAGAAGAAACTTGTAAGCAAGATGTGAATTTAAAGCGTACAGAAATTAGCCGTGCTGAAATCTATTTTAAAGAATTAGAAAGTCGAGTTAAATACAATTTACC
This sequence comes from Acinetobacter sp., assembly GCA_046347365.1. Classification (GTDB taxonomy): domain Bacteria; phylum Pseudomonadota; class Gammaproteobacteria; order Pseudomonadales; family Moraxellaceae; genus Acinetobacter. The sequence continues at coordinate 13,813 of JAXMGF010000022.1, forward strand.
AATGACTGATGAAGAAAAAGCGAAATATGCAGAGTTAAAAGATCATGTCACTAAATCTCGTCAAGAATATGAAAATTCTCGTAAATATTTAAGTAATATTCGTCTTATGACAGGGGTTGCGGAGGGCTTGTTACAACAAGCCGAAGCGATAATGCTGGTCAAGCCATTCGAGAACAGGAAAGAAAACGTGCTGACCGAGCAGGGGCAATTTTTGGTCAATATGGAGCACACCTTGAATTAAGAAATAATCCACAACAGGAACTACAACTTTCTGAACAGGATAAATCTTTCTTGGAACAGTATGTAGATTTACATATCCCTGCTGCAATTAAACGTCAAAAACAACATGCCAACGAATATGTGGAAGTAAATGTATGAATACAGTGATTACCTTTTTAATCCCCAAAACAAGTTTAGATTGGTTCTTCTTTTGTTTTATTAGTTGGTTGGTTTATTTTTTCATTATTTGCAGCACAAAAAACAACAATATTGATCATCGTATCCCATTCTTCACATTTTAAAAATATTAAAGCCAGTGTAACAGAGTTATCAATAGCTTTAAGACATCCAATGTGGGATCATGTCATTGAAAATGCCCCAGGTTTTGCATTGGTATTAGGACTTCTTGGTACATTTCTAGGGATTGGTTTGGCTATTCAAGGAGCAGGAAATATCTTAGCTGAAATGAACTCAAATGCGACGGTACCACAGATATGCGTCGAACCATTGATAAATTAAGTCCAATGCTTGCGGAAATTGGTTTAAAGTTTAAAAAAAGCCAGTGCACTTGGGGGATTTTAGTACATATTGCTTTACAATTGCAATTCCTGCTTTTGGTATAGATGAAAAAGAGAACCCAGAAATTCTAAAACAACTAGAAACTGATGCAGTTGAAGAAGAAAATTCGATTAATCAACGCTGGGAGCAAATGGAAAATTTGCTTCAAGCGGCATTATTCACCAATACAGCACAGGCTGGTTCAATTGCTAAAGTAATGGAGGCTCAAACTGAACATTTAGCAATTATTGCAGATGTACAGAAAACCTTTGGGGATAATGCTAAAAACATTAGGGCATTCGGTTAAAGAATTTGAAAAAACAGTTGATGCCTTTAGAGGGAGTATGAAAACTGCAATTCAAGAAATGCAGGAAAGTGTAACAAATGCAAGTCAAGGACTACATGATACTGTTGAATCCATGAAAGATGAAGTTAAAACGACATTTACTCAATTTAGAGATAATGTATCGCAGACTTTAGCAAAAGTTGGTGATGATATTTCTACTTCTAGTTTTGCTATTAAAGCTTCCGTTGATACATTAAGTGAAAGTATGGCAAAAGAATTACAGAATACGAGCAATGGTAACAGCAAGTTTAACAACTCACTCTCGTGAAATGGCGGCAGCTATCCAAGAGCAAAAATATACGTTAGAAGAAATGGGTGACAGGTTCAGTCTATTGCCGCTAAAGGAGCTGAATATGCCTTTAGTTTAGATGATGTTACGAGTAATATTGAAAAGTTGGCTGGTTCTGAGGGTATTATTGCTAATAATTTAGCAAAAGTGGCTCAAATACTCAAGAGAGTAATCAACATCTTGAAACTCTTGTTAATAATATATCTACCACTGAAAAAAGTACATTAAGCAATTTACTAAGTAGGAAATAGTTCTAATGGCAGATCACGCAAATAATGAGTGGATCTCCATTGGAGATTTTATGGCTGGTATTGTAGGTGTGTTGGTTTATTTTTTGTTATTGCGATTTTGATTACGGCAACTTCACAACTCGAGGCTGAAGAGAAGAAACAGCAGGGAGCAATTAAAGTTGGTAAAGCCATTGAACAGACCTTAAAGGAAAGTGGAGAGTTAAAGGGGATTACTTTTTTACCAGAAAAAGGGATTATACGCCTTGAAGATTCTTCTTTTGCTCAGGGAAGTGCATGTTTGGATGGCAATTTAAAGAAAGCATTTCCAGAAGAAATTTGCTCCATTAATTCAGAAAAGTATGATAGAGAATCGTCTCTTGGATATACAAATTGAAGGGCATACAGATGCAACTCCTGTAAATGGTGTTAAAGCAAATATTATCCAAGTTTGTTCTCCATTTTTGATGATAAAATTATACTTTATCTGCTGGGCGTGCAAGAGAGGCAAGAAAAACTTTGTTGCAAAGATTACTTCGTCTGAATTAATTCAACGAATTTCTGTGGTTGGTTATGGTCCTGATCGGTTATTGAATAAAGAAAATCCTAATGCTGCTAGTAATCGCCGAGTTGAAATTCGATTTATAATCCGAGATATTTAATAATTTATGATATGGGTGAATTTAGTACTGTAAATATATTACAGTGCTAAATTTTGCATTAAAAAATTTTTATGTTAATATAATTTATTATTGAGTTTCAAATAAATTATCAACCTAATAAAACCAAATAATGGTGTAAATAAACAAGAAGCCAAAACCAAAATAAAAAAGACTTTCCTTGACTCTTGGCATAACTCGCAATCAGAAAAGCAAAAAATACTAAAATAAGAAAGCATGTTTTAATCTCCTGATATACTCACTATAAGTTAAGCAACGAGCCATTCCTGACGAAGATTGGTTACTTGATCATCTTGATCTAAATCAAATGTGACTTTTTGCCCAAACTTTGGTCAAACCATCTTCTTGCCATTCATTGCTAGAGAATGGATAGCGAATAACATTTTCATCAATAACAATGCCTGTTTTATTCAAAGGTGAATAATGTAAAATAAGCCCAATCATCATAATATTCTCATTATCTTTAGAGGTTGAAGTAATTATGCTTAAGGGGATGACAGATTGTGTCATTTGAAATTTAAAAATTAGAGAAAAATATTTCACTCTGACACAACCTGTCAAACAGCTTTATATATTGAGTCTCTGTTACTTGTATGGAAAGCAGATGATGGAACAAAATCTTAATCAAACAGAAATTTTAGCCCATGAATGGTTTTATGAAAAAATGGGGAACGTATTGGAGCAATTTCTCAATCACAAATGATTGAGCTTATTCAAACAGGAGGTTTGCATCGAGATAAGCAGTATGGCGAAAGGTTTAAATGACTGGATAACTTTAGAGAAAACTGAGTTGAATCAGTTTGTTGATCGCACTCTGCCACCACCATTAACAGGTCAGCATGTAAATAATACAATGGTGTGGATATTGGCTTTTGCACCCATTTTAGGACTGTTTCTGGAGTATTTTGTAGCAGGCATATTCTCTGGGGGAAATGTCGAATTAGCGACATATAAAGGTTGAAGAGGGCTATTATTTTGTGATTACCATTGCTTTAAATATTATGCTTTCCATTCTGGATGAAAGAAAGTTAGAAAAGCTGGGGTGAATGAAAAATTCAAAGGCATGGTGTGGTTAGTGCCTGTATATTTATTCCAGCGTGCTAAAGCGCTGGATCAAAGTCTGGCTTATTTTATTGTGTGGATTGTTTGTTTTCTCGTGGCAAACTACAGTTGAATTAAAATTATAGATAAATAACGCATTAAGAGGTTCTTAGGCGGCCTTTTCCCAATTTTAAATATATTTCAATAACAAAAAAACCAGCATTAAGCTGGAATTTTTAGCACCATATTTCATTTGCTGAAAAATGGTGCCCGAGGCCAGACTCGAACTGGCACGCTTTGTGGGCAAAGGATTTAAATCCCCTGTGTCTACCGATTTCACCACTCGGGCTTTACCAATGGAGGCGGAGGTCGGAATCGAACCGGCATGCAGGTGCAGTCACACAAACACTCTTTATGCCTTGCGCATTTGTGATGCACATATTAGCAATCTTTAGGAAAAAAACAATAGTGTTTCGGGTGAATATGCACATAAAAACAACATCTAAAAGCATATTGGATAAATTATCATGTATCATTTGCATACTTATCTAATTAGTAAGCGCTTACTTATACTCACTTGGGAGATACGCTGTGGCATTGGTTTTAGACGGTCGTGCATTGGCAAAACAAATCGAGGCGGATTTGTTGGTACGTGTAGAGGCATTAAAAGCAAAAACGGGGCGTACCCCAATTTTGGCAACCATCCTTGTCGGGGATGATGGTGCATCTGCAACTTATGTGCGTATGAAAGGCAATGCTTGCCGTCGTGTGGGAATGGACTCACTTAAAATTGAATTACCAAAAGAAACCACCACAGCGCAACTTCTGGCTGAAATTGAAAAACTGAATGCCAACCCTGATGTGCATGGCATTTTGTTGCAGCATCCAGTGCCTGAACAGATTGATGAACGCGCATGTTTTGATGCTATTTCACTAGAAAAAGATGTGGATGGGGTAACTTGCCTTGGTTTTGGTCGTATGGCAATGGGTGAGTCTGCTTATGGCTCAGCGACGCCAGCAGGCATCATGACCATTTTGCAGGAAAACAACATTGAAATCGCAGGTAAACATGCGGTTGTGGTGGGGGCGCTCAGCCATCTTGGGTAAACCAATGGCGATGATGCTGTTACAGGCCAATGCGACAGTGACGATTTGCCATTCACGCATACCGAAGTCTTACGAACTGGTTAAACAGGCAGATATTATTGTCGGTGCAGTCGGTAAGGCTGAACTGATTCCGAAAGACTGGATCGTAAAAGGTGCGGTTGTGGTTGATGCTGGTTTCCATCCTCGTGATGGCGGCGGTGTCGGTGATATTCAATTAGTGGGAATTGAAGAGATTGCTTCTGCTTATACACCAGTTCCAGGCGGTGTGGGGCCAATGACGATTACGACTTTGATTCGTCAAGCTGTTGAAGCTGCTGAAAAAGCATTAGTTTAAAGATTAACAACCCCTCGATAAGAGGGGTTTTTAGAATTAAAGATATATGAGTTGTACATTTCAATTTGCCAAAGCACCTGCGCAATTGCGAAAGCAGTACATGAAGTTATTCCAAATACAGATTTATTGGCGCAACGACTTCCTGAAACGCCAATTTCCCTATGGCTGATTCCGCACTGTTTTCCCAACTGAGCGTCTGGATGATGAACTCATTGGCAAACGTCTGCAGATGAGCACCGCCACTGGATTTTCTGCTGGGCCTCAGGTTTGGCAATGGCGCAATGGTTATTGGTAGAACCGCATCATGTTAAAGACAAGGTGGTGCTGGATTTTGGGGCGGGTTCAGGCGTGGTGGCGATTGCCGCAAAAATGGCAGGGGCAAAGCGTGTGATCTGCTGTGATATTGATCAGGTCAGCCTGGAATCATGTCGTGAAAATGCCTTTAAATAATGTCGAGCTGGAGTATCTGGATGATTTGTACAAGTCGGAACAGGTAGATGTGTTGCTGGCTGCGGATATGCGCTTTTACGATCAGTGTATTTGACGATTCTTTCTGGATGAGTTTTAAAATTCGCACCTGAAGTTTGGGTTGCCGATAGCCGAGTTAAAAACTTTAGTCACCCTCAATATATGAAAATTGATGAACGTAGTGCAACGACTTGGCCTGATCTGGATGAAGCCAAAAGTTTCGCAATGTCAGTTTTTATAAGACCTTATAATAATAAGTACGCAGATAAAGCTAAGGTGGTTTAAATCAACTACCTTATTTTTAACCATTATGAGCAGGTATAGCGAACCACTTTCAGTGTGGTTGGGCGTGTTTCCAGTGCCTGACGTGTTGCATAGCCCTCACTGTTGTTTAAATCAGGTGAGTTGGATAGACCAAAAGTTGCACGGCTGTTGCCAAGTTGCACTCCATGTTGTTCCTGTTTGGTTGGGTTCATAATTTCATTGGAGCTAAGTATCGAAATTTTGTAGGTTTTTTCCATCCCTAGCACCTGTTTACAGGCGTGCTGTAGCTTTTTCTCATCCACATCACTGTTGCCACGTGCTGCCAATGTATAGGCCAGTGTTGCGGAAGTTGTTGTTTTATTTTCGATTTCATAACCTGTCACACCATTGTACTGATGTGGGGTGCTTTGGCATGCCGCAACCAGAAGTGTAGCGCTCACAATAATCAATAAATTAATTTTTTTCATATCAGTGATCCTATTATTTCTAGTCTTAGTATCTCGCATAAAAACAGCTTTTGTAATGTGGCGAATCTTTAAAACTTACGCTGTTCATCATGATTTTGGTTCAAAATGAGAGAAGAATTTTCGTTTTCGAACAATTTTGCATATAATCGTGCAAGTTTTTTCTTTTTATACACAAGTCATTGCTGTATCGCAGTGTTGAAACCCATTTTTTAATGGGCATTTCATTTATTGCTTTGATACATAAGGCAAGTCTGAATAGGTATGCCATGATCTCTACAGATAGTCAAAAAAAATATGTGGTTGCATTTGACCAGGGTACAACGAGTTCCCGTGCAATTGTATTGGATCACGATGCAAATGTTATTACGATTGCCCAGCGTGAGTTTACCCAAATCTACCCACAACCAGGCTGGGTTGAGCATGACCCAATGGAAATCTGGGCAACGCAAAGTGCGGTGTGGGTTGAGGCTTTAGCACAGGCAAGTATTTCAAGCGACCAGATTGCCGCGATTGGCATCACTAACCAGCGTGAAACCACGATTATCTGGGATAAAAAAACGGGCAAACCGATTTATAACGCGATTGTATGGCAGAGCCGCCCAAAGTAATGAGATCTGCAACCAGCTCCGTCAAGACGGTTGGGACAGGCATGTGCGTAAAGTGACGAGCTTGGTGATTGATCCTTATTTCTCAGCAACCAAGATCAAAGTGGATTCTGGATCATGTTGAAGGGAGTCGCGAGCGTGCAGAACGTGGCGAACTGTTATTTAGTACAGTCGATACTTGGCTCATCTGGAAATTGACCAATGGTCAGGCGCATGTGACTGATTATACCAATGCCTCACGTACCATGCTGTTCATCTGAAACATTGCAATGGGATGATAAACTGCTTGAAGCATATTCCTAAAGCCATGTTGCCTGAGGTGCGTACTTCTTCTGAAATATATGGGCATACCCATACCATCAGTGGTCAGGAGATTGGGATTCCAATTGCAGGAATTGCAGAGGGGATCGGCAAGCGGCTTTGTTCGGTCAAATGTGTGTTGAGGCGGGACAGGCAAAAAATACCTACAGCTGCAGGCTGTTTCACCACTTATGAATACAGGTAAACGTATTGTTCAATCTGAACATGGTTTACTCACCACGATTGCATGTGGGCCACGAGGTGAAGTGAACTATGCCCTGGAAGGTGCGGTATTTAATGGTGGTTCATGTGTGCAATGGCTGCGTGATGAATTAAAGGCCATTAACGATTCGCATGACTCGGAATATTACGCAACCAAAGTGAAAGACAGCAATGGCGTTTATGTGGTTCCTGCATTTACAGGTTTGGGCGCGCCATATTGGGACCCAACCGCACGTGGTGCGATTCTGGGTATTACCCGTGGCGTAAGTATCGAGCACATTATTCGCGCAACGCTGGAGTCCATCGCGTATCAAACTCGCGATGTGTTGGATGCCATGCAGCAGGATTCAGGTGAAAAATTAAAAACTCTCCGTGTAGATGGTGGTGTGACTGCCAATAACTTCCTGATGCAGTTTCAGGCAGATATTATGGGCACTTCGGTTGAGCGTCCTGCCATGAAAGAAACCACAGGTATGGGGGCAGCGTTTCTGGCTGGTTTAGCCGTGGGTTTCTGGTCTGATCTGAACGAATTGAAGAGCAGAATGACCATTGAGCGAACATTCACACCAGCATGTAGTCAGGATGAAACAGAAAAGCTGTATCAAGGCTGGCTAAAAGCAGTGGGGCGTACACGTGACTGGGCAGAAAATTAAGGTAAAATAGCCCCATTTGTAATTTAAAATAACTGAGGATGGATGAGCATGAGCTTGATACTGCGCCAACAAAAAACCCTCGAACTGGTGAGAGAGCGTGGCTATATCAGTATTGAAGAGCTTGCCCAATATTTTGATGTGACCCCCCAGACCATCCGCCGTGATATTAATCAGTTGGCGGATGAGGGCTTGTTGCGCCGCTATCATGGTGGGGCCGCACATGATTCCAGTGTTGAAAATACCGAATATACGATGCGTGTCGGCTATATGCTTGAAGAAAAGCTCAGGATTGCAGAGGCGGTGGCTGCTGCTGTACCTGACCATGCGTCATTATTCATTAATATTGGAACGACCACGGAATCGATTGCCCATGCCTTGCTCAACCATACTGGGCTGAAGATCATTACCAATAACCTGAATGTGGCCAAAATTCTCAGCACCAAGGAGGATTTTGAAGTACTGATTGCCAGTGGTCGAGTTCGCCCTGATGGTGGAGTGATTGGTCAGGCAACGGCTGATTTCTTTAAGCAGTTTAAGGCGGATTATGCGCTGATTGGGATTAGTGGTATTGATGAGGATGGCACTTTGCTGGATTTTGACTTTCAGGAAGTGTGTGTGTCACAGGAAATCCTCTCAAGTGCACGTCAGGTTTTCTTGGCGGCGGACAGTAGCAAGTTTGGCCGTAATGCCATGATCCGTCTGGGTTCATTGAAACAGGTGGATAGTATCTTTACTGATCAGCAACCGAATGAGCAATATCTAAAAACCATTCATAATTTGGGTGTGAATCTGGTTGTTGCCAAGTAAATATTCATTTTCGGATAGAAGATTTGAAATGAATGATTTGCCTTAATTTTTTTAAATCTCTTATATATTCAATATTAGCAGGTTGAAACTATCGTGAAAGAGCGGCATGGATACCGCACATTTGTGGCTGTGCTTGTATTCTGATCATATTTTTTTATGACAATATTATTTTTCCTTTTTTGATAAATTATTTCCTATCTATTATTTAGAAAATGCCAATAAATTGGCATTTTTTTGCACAAAAATTATTGTTTATTTTCATTTTATATGTTTAAATTTTCATTATCGAAAAATAATGAAAATTTGTGGTGATTTATGCAAACTTCTCATCAGACAAATGACAAAATCTATGACCTTGCTGTGATTGGTGGTGGTATCAATGGTGTTGGTATTGCTGCTGATGCTTCAGGGCGTGGTTTATCGGTATTTCTGTGTGAAAAAGACGATCTGGCCAGTCATACTTCCTCTGCCAGCAGTAAGCTCATTCATGGTGGTTTACGTTATTTAGAACACAAAGAATTTCGTTTAGTGCGTGAAGCATTGGCTGAGCGTGAAGTGCTATTGGCTAAAGCACCACACATTATCCGTCCAATGCGCTTTATCATGCCGCATCGTCCACACTTGCGCCCAGCATGGCTGATTCGCACAGGTTTGTTCTTTTATGATCATTTGGGCAAGCGTGAAAAGTTGCTGGGTTCAAATAATGTCTATTTTAAGAAGAGGACAGCCCACTCAACTCTGCCATTACCCGTGGTTTTGAATATTCGGACTGTGCCGTGGATGATTCGCGTCTGGTGGTTTTAAATGCATGCATGCCCGTGAGAAAAGGGGCTGATGTAGTGACCCGAACCCGTTGTCTTTCTGCACAACGTGATGGGCAATATTGGCTGGTCGATCTGGAAAATGAGCATGGTCAATTCCAGATTAAGGCGAAAGCCTTGGTTAATGCGGCAGGACCTTGGGTTGCACAATTTATCAAGCAGGATTTGCAGCTTAAATCTCCTTGTGGTATCCGCCTGATTCAAGGGCAGTCCTTATTATTGTGCCGAAGCTGTATGAATGTGACAAAGCCTTTATTATGCAGAATGATGACCGCCGTATTGTGTTTGCCATTCCATATCTGGACCAATACACCATGATTGGCACCACAGACCGTGAATATCAGGGTGATCCTGCACAGGTGAAAATTACTCAGGAAGAGATTGATTACCTGATTGAAGTGAGCAATGCCCATTTCAAAAAACAACTCACCCAACAGGACATCATTTGGACTTTTGCGGGTGTGCGTCCTCTGTGTGATGATGAATCGGATAATCCATCAGCCATTACCCGTGACTATACTTTGGCCTTGTCCAAAGGTGAGAAAGGGCAGGCACCATTACTTTCCGTATTTGGTGGAAATTAACAACATATCGTAAATTGGCTGAATCTGCTATGCAACAGCTCAAGGCATTTTTCCCTGAGATGCAGGGAAGCTGGACTGCGACAGAGGCATTGCCTGGCGGTGAAAATATGCATTCTGTTGAACAGTTGATACAGGAAATCCGTGCACAAATCACGGATGCTCCAGAAGCATTGGCAAAACGCTGGGCATCGACTTATGGTTCACGGATCTGGAATATATTGGGTGAAATAACATCGGTTGACCAACTCGGAAAACATTTTGGTCACGGCCTGTATGCCAAAGAAGTGGATTATTTATGTCGCTTTTGAATGGGTAACAGGCAGTCAAGATATTTTATGGCGCCGTTCTAAGTTGGGTCTTAGCTTCACTCAGAAACAAATAGAAGCTCTAGATGCGTACCTTACTGTGAAAACTCATGGTAACGAAGCTGCTTAAAAATTCATACCGTCTTTAAAGTAACGGTTATCTACGTCACTTGAGTTCGACTAACTCAGGTGGCGTACTAATGGAGTGGAAGGGGTGCTTTTTTTGGGGACGAATGTTAGGTACTGATGGCATTCGTGAAGCTGATACCTGCATGTAAAGAGGCGCGTCATCCGGGTCGATGTTCAAGTCGATATTAGACTCCAAAAATTCAACATAAAATTCTTTGGCTTTGTTTTCATCAAATATTCTTATAAAGAGGGCTATTCTGGTAAATGCCATTTTTTGTTTTCTTTTGTTGCATAACACCTGAGTTAGGCAGCAGGCCCTAGCGCATGGCGGAGATTGGAAGGTAAGCGCTGTTGACCGTCTGATCCAAGTTCAGCATCATCAAACGCTATGTACACCCCACATAAATGTCAGGGATTCGGTTGTTGCAGATTGCCTTGTACGGCAAGATTGTTTATAGCCGTCTGTTTCTTCGAAAGACCCTTCACCAGATAAGGAATTTTTCCGCGATAAACCTGGCAAGAGAGTCAACAAGTTCTGATTTTCTGCAATTGAATAGACATCGATCACTTTCGAAAATCGGTTAATGAACTCGTCATCTGGTCTGGGGTGCAGGCAGATTTTGTAAAGAGTATCGAGGATGTTCGTCATGCTGCCTAATGTGGTGCGAGTTGAGCACCAGTAAATTAAATTTGATGCACGAAGTGTAGCATAATTTTATTGCTGTGGGCTCCTATGAGCTGTTAGGTGGAGCGAAGCGACATCAACAGTTCATAGGGTACAACTCGCACCGCATTGAACAGACGAGGCGTCCATCTAACGCCCGCTTAAGGGGCAGCCAACGCTACTACCAACTTTCCGCATAACACCGTAATCACAAAAACCAACGCGCAGTAAAAATGCCGCGCGTTGGCTCCTAAGCGTTTGTTAGGCAAATCAGACCGTCAAGCCAAGATCCATTTGGGTTTTTACAATAGCCCCATGAAATTTATCCCAACGGGCCTGAGAAATCATTTGTCTTCTCACACCAAAATCAGCTATCGAGTGTATTCGAGAAAGCAAGATTCAGCCTCTTGAGTGTGACCTGCTTTTAATAATCCACAATAATAAAGTACAGCTATATAAAAGTGCTCCCTCATCCTCAGACATATCGCCATTCCAAGCATTGTCAATTAGCTCCAAAATAAGCCGTCAAACCAGGAAATTTCTCATTACCTCTGGTTTCTATTTGTCTCATTTGTTTAATTTTGTATCGATGATGCCATTAAATTTTTTACGCTTACCAAATCCAAACATTTTTTCTCCTTATTTGCCTAACGCCTGAAGGTTAGACCGCGCAGAGTGTTTATTGCTCATGCTCTTGATCTGCAACTAATAGTCCACTGATCTTTTCAAAGCAACGGCCAGATGGCCATATAACATCAACCATATCTAGATCAGAAATATCAAATGGTGGTTCGACAACCTCGCCAACTCCTTGTCCTCGTCCCCATGAGTCGAATGCGTTAGGTTCCCAAGTGTTGGGATTTTTTAGAACTAAGGTTCCAACAACGATTGCTGGAAGTCATTGGCTGCGCGGACTAACGGACAAGGTAAGCGGCCCGCAGAATGCGGAGTCCTTGAGCGAATTGTTAGCCACTAGCTATTAAGAACAGAATGGTACTCAACATCTAAAAGAGCTCCATTCCTCGCCGTTTTTATCGACGTAAATCGATTGCCCATTCACCTTCTTTGGAGGTGATGAATGCATTTCTTGGAGAATCACATCTCTTACCAGTGGTTTAAGATCGTACATGAAGACTACAGGGCAAACAGTTCCGTCCTCCAATAGGAGTCCTGTGATATCTCCATTGTTTGGAGAGATAAGTTTGATCTCTTTTGCAGACATAGTTTCTCCGCTTGGCTAACTACTCTTATGCGGCAGAGGTGACACATAAGATGCTAAAACTTTTGCTGCATAAGACGCCTATTTATAATAGTATTAAACAAAATAATATTGATTTATTTCAACTAAAGACTATCATTAAATCATAAAAATAACAAGGATAATAACATGTCAGTTCAACAACCCAAACGATAAGCTGTCGTATTATCGCTTTCTCAACTACTTACAAATGTGTTGCACTTCGTTACTAAATCCTCCAAATAAAAAAGGCCGCCGAAGCGACCTTTTGTATTTTTAATTATTAAGCAGATTTAACCGCGTTTAATAACTCAGCCTGACGATCTTTAAGTGCCTGAGGCAAGCGATCACCCAGTTTGGTAAATAACTCAGTGTGGCTTTCAAGCTCTTTGATCCATTGATCTTTGTCCTGAGTGGTTACTGTGTCGAATTGCTCTTTAGAGAAATCGATACCTTCCCAGTTTAACTGCTCATAAGTAGGAACCAGACCGATTGGTGTTTCAGTCGCTTCTGCACGACCTTCGCAACGGTCAATGATCCACTCAAGCACACGCATGTTCTGACCGAAACCAGGCCATACAAAGTTGCCTTCAACATCACGGCGGAACCAGTTTACATTGAAGATTTTTGGTAATTTGTTACCAGCAGCTTCAGCTTTTGCACCCACTTCTTTACCTAATTGTAACCAGTGGCCAAAGTAGTCAGCCATGTTATAACCAGCAAATGGCAGCATTGCAAATGGGTCACGGCGTACAATACCTTGTTGACCAACAGCAGCAGCAGTGGTTTCAGAACCCATGGTTGCTGCTTTATAAACACCATCCACCCAGTCAAATGCTTCTGATACCAAAGGCACAGTGTCTGCACGGCGACCACCGAAGATGAACGCAGAAATTGGAACACCAGCTGGATTTTCCCAGTCAGCGTCAATAGATGGACATTGACCAGCAGAAACAGTGAAACGGGCGTTTGGATGTGCCGCTTTATCTTCACCTGTATGTGGCTGACCTTTCCAGTTGGTCAAGTTCGCTGGAACTTCTTTAGAAAGACCTTCCCACCAGATTTCACCGTTGTCAGTTACAGCAACGTTGGTATAGATCACGTCTTTATGCAGGGTAGCCATACAGTTCGGGTTAGTCTTGGTGTTTGTACCTGGCGCAACACCGAAGAAACCCGCTTCTGGGTTGATTGCATATAGGCGACCATCTTCACCTGGCTTGATCCATGCAATATCGTCACCTACAGTTTCAATCTTCCAGCCTTCATAACCTGCTGGTGGAATCAACATTGCAAAGTTGGTTTTACCACATGCAGATGGGAATGCCGCCGCGATGTAATGTTTTTCGCCCTGTGGATTGGTCACGCCTAAAATCAGCATGTGTTCAGCCAGCCAGCCTTGTTCACGGCCCATGACTGATGCGATACGTAATGCAAGGCATTTTTTGCCCAATAATGCATTACCGCCGTAACCTGAACCATAAGACCAGATTTCACGGGTTTCTGGATAATGCACGATATATTTTTCAGGGTTGCAAGGCCAGGCAACGTCTTTCTGGCCATCTTTTAATGGTGCTGCAACAGTGTGTACACATGGGATAAACTCGCCATCTGTGCCCAACACATCATAAACTGCCTTACCCATACGCGCCATTTTGGTCATGCTAACCGCAACGTAAGGTGAGTCTGTTAATTCGATACCGATATGTGCAATGTGGCTACCTAATGGACCCATAGAGAAAGGAACCACATACATGGTACGGCCTTCCATCGCGCCATCAAATAAACCATTTAATTTTGCACGCATTTCCGCAGGAGCAACCCAGTTGTTGGTTGCGCCAGCGTCTTCCTTGTTTTGAGAGCAGATATAAGTGCGATCTTCAACACGAGCAACGTCAGAAGGGTCAGAATTTGCAAGATAAGAACCAGGATGTTTTTCTTGGTTAAGTTTTTGCATGGTGCCGTTAGCGATCATCAAGTCGATCAGACGTTGATATTCTTCTTCGCTGCCGTCACACCATTCGATTTTTGCTGGTTTGGTTAGTTTTGCAATTTCTTCCACCCATGCAATGAGCTTAGGGTGACGAACGAATTCTGGTGCGTTCACTTGGGTCATGGTGATGCCTTTTTAAAGTGTGTACAACGTACAAGTTCCATTTACTGGGTGACAGTAAGATAGATGAAGTAAAAAAAGTGGCTGTATTAAAGCATAAAATCATAAAAAAAATAAGACTAAAGAATGTCAGAATCTGTTAATGCAAGCATGTGTATTTATATATAGGTAATTGTTTTTAATTGATTTGATCGTTTTTTGAGACATTATTTGAATTTTTTATATGTGTTATTTTTATTTAAAATTATATTAAAAAACAATATTTTAAAATATTATGGTTTTTTGAGAATTATTATTGATTATATGAATGAGGTTCATTCGAAATTTACATAAACAAGCTTTTATTTGTTGATTTTGTAAACAAAAATAAGATTGTTAACTTTATTCAGGTTAAGTTGTATGAGTCAAAATTTACGGCCTTTATCCCTCATTTATAATCAAAAATCAGGTTTTCATGCAGCACAACAAGATGAGCAATATGAACGTCTTATGACATTCTGGACACAATATGGGTTTGAAATCCAAGTTTTTGAGTTAAATCAGCGGTTTAATTTTGATGAAATGATGACATCGGTACTTTCCAGACATCAGCAGGCCGATTCGCGTGGTGTTGTGGTGGCGGCAGGAGGGGATGGCACCTTGAATGCGGTTGCCAAAAAATTGATGCATACCGATATTCCAATGGGAATCATGCCATTAGGGACATTTAATTATGTTGCCCGCGCCCTGAATATCCCCATTGATCTTGGTCTGGCTGCCGAGGTGATTGCCACAGGCATTGAACATAAGGTTCATGTGGCCACCCTGAATGACCAGATTTACCTGAATAATGCCAGTCTGGGTTTATATCCTTTATTTATAAAAAAACGTGAATTATATAACCAGCGTTTTGGCCGTTTTCCCTTGAATGCCTATACATCGGGTTTGGATGTACTGTTACGTGAGCATAAATTATTAAAACTGGCGGTCACTGTGGATGGCCAAAAATATTCTGTTGCTACGCCGCTGGTTTTCTTTGGCAATAACCAGCTTCAACTCAGCGACATGAAGCTGAGGATTGCAGAATGTGCAGCCAATGGAAAGCTGGCAGGGGTGGTGGTGGCTAAAAGTGATCGGCTAAGCTTGCTGAAAATGTTATGGACACTGATTCAGGGGAAAATTGATCAGGCTTCTGATGTTTATTCATTCTGTGCTGAACAGATTCAGGTGGAGTGTAAAAAGAAAAAGCTCACTGTGGCGGTGGATGGAGAACTGATGGAAATACAGACTCCCCTAAAATTCTCAGTTGAAAAATCTGCCTTGAAAGTAATGGTGCCAAATGCTGTTGCACCTGTCTGATTTACACTTTGGTACTGAAAGAGAAGTATGTATTCAGGCCATACAGCAGTTTTGCCAACAGCATCGTCCTGAGGTCATTGTGGTGAGTGGAGATTTAACCCAGCGTGCCCGCTTTAAGCAGTTCTATGCCTGCCGACAATTTCTGGATTCCCTGTCATTGCCTTATTTGGTGGTGCCAGGAAATCATGATATCCCCCTGTATCAGGTCTGGAACCGATTTTTTTCCCCTTTTGTATTGTATCAGGCATTTTTTGGTCGCCTGGAAACAACGCTGGAAACTGAGCATTTTTATATTGTGGGGGTAAACAGTATTCGGCGGCGTTACCATACGCGAGGACATATTTCCCTGGAACAAATTCATGAAACCTATGAAAAGTTAAACAATGCACCCTCAAATAAAATAAAGCTGGTGGTTTTTCATCAGCCTTTCTATATATCTCCTGATCAGCATGATGATAAGGATTGCCCTGTTTTAGGAAAGATTGCTTT
>JAXMGF010000023.1:0-28586 GCA_046347365.1 Acinetobacter sp.
AGAAAGAATTTAAACAGGTCATTGATTTACAGACACAGCGTCTATATGAGGCGATGTGTAGTGAACGTGTATGGAGCAGTGCAGACTGGCAAGAATACCTGTTTGCACATCCGATTATGAAGCGTTTGATTCAACGTTTGGTTTGGTTGGAAATTTCTACAGAGGGTGAGATTCTACACAGTTTCCGTCCGAGTGATGATGGCAGTCTGTTAAATCTGGAAGATGATGAAATTGAATTGTCGGCAGATAGCCAGATTAAAATTGCGCATGTGGTTTTGATTAGTGCTGAGGATGCTGAGGCATGGCAAGCGCACTTTAAAGACTATAAAGTGAAGTTTCTGTTTGAACAAATGACACACCAGCTTCCTGTTTTTGAAGCGCAGGCTGAACTGATTGAAGATCATAAAGGTTGGTTAACCGATACCTTTACCTTGCGTGGTGTGATCACTAAGCTGGGCTATCAACGTGCTTCGATTGAAGATGGCGGCTCCTTTGATAGTTACTTTAAGCCATTTAGTCAAATCGGTTTATCTGCGGTGATTCGTTTTAGTGGTAGCTATGTGCCTGAAGAAAATCTTGCAGCCGTTTTATATGACCTGAGTTTTGAGAAAAAAAATGTGCGTTCGTGGCGTGACAGTGGGATGAATCTGGCAGATGTTCCGCCTGTGTTGTTGGCTGAGACCTATGCAGATTATTTAAAAGTTGCTGAGGCATGTTCTGGTTTTGATCCTGAATGGCAGAAGAAAACGCCGTGGTAGAAAATGGTAAAAATATGAATCAACAAGACATTATTAAACTCAGTGCCGAACAACGTTTTGCAGAAGAACTGGCAACATTAACTGAGCATGACCATGCACCCAAGCCACAAGGTTGGTTACGTTCACCACGTGCAGTACGCCAATTTATTCTTGGTGATGAAAAACTTGCCATTAGCCGTAAATTTTATGGTGATGATGCCTTGGTCGATCGTGCCATTGTCACTTTATTGGGAAAACAAGGCTTGATGCTGGTGGGAGAGCCTGGTACAGCAAAATCCATGCTTTCTGAGTTGTTGGCGGCAGCGATTAGTGGTGATTCTGGACTGACCATTCAAGGGACGGCAGGCACCACTGAAGATCATCTCAAATATTCATGGAACTATGCTTTATTACTTGCCGAAGGTCCGAATGAGAAATCTTTAGTGCCATCGCCTGTATATCAAGCCATGCAACAGGGCAAAATTATACGTTTTGAGGAGATTACCCGTTGTCCGCCTGAAATTCAGGATGTGCTAGTGTCCCTGATGTCTGAAAAGACCATGATGATTCCTGAGCTGGGTGAGCAGGGAAGAATCTATGCCAAAGCAGGATTTAACATCATTGCCACTGCCAACTTAAGAGATCGTGGTGTGCATGAGATGTCCTCGGCATTGAAACGCCGCTTTAATTTTGAAACTGTGCGTCCAATTGCTGATCCTGTGTTTGAGCGCGAGCTTGTACTGACTCAGTTGAAACGCGAGTTAGGAGATTTATCTGATCAGATTCAAATGTCTGAATCTGTGGTCGATCTACTGGTCACCGTTTTCCAGGAGTTACGCCAAGGCACAACCAAAGATGGTACATCGATTAAAACGCCTGATGCGGTGATGTCGACAGCGGAAGCGGTGAATATTGCCTATGCGGCAGCTTTGGAGGGTTATTATCTGGGTGATCAATCCTTGAGTGGGGCTGCGATTGCGAGGCAGTTGATTGGCGTGGTGCTCAAAGATAATGCGGATGATGCCAAACGGATGCGTTTTTATATGGATAATGTGGCACGTGAACGGGCGAAACTGGATGCTACCTGGAAAGCTTTTTTTGATGCTGGAAAGACGTTTTGGCAATGACGATACCTCAACGCTTACAACACGCCCTCGCATGGCAAAAGGATTTGGCTGAAAGGGGGATTCATTTTTTACCAATTCGCCATCATAGTCCAGCGTGTGCCTACGCTACTTTACAAGCCTTACAGCAGTTGCAGGCTAGGCATGTGTTGATTGAGGCACCACGTTCGTTTAATCGTTTAATTGCAGATTTACAGCATCCAGAAAGTCAGCCACCATTGGCTGTGTTGTGTCAAACCGAAATCATTGAACAGAATGTTGATGCTGTAAATGGGGAAACCGTTGAGCAGAAACAAACCCGTACGGCCTATTATCCATTTTGTGATTATTCACCTGAATGGGCAGCGCTGCGTTATGCGCCAGAAATTAATGCCCAGGTTGAGTTTATTGATTTGGCATGGAGCAGTCAGGTTGAGCATGAATTACAAACCTTTGCTAAACAAACTTGGCAAAGCCGAAGCTTACAACAAGAACGCTATTTAGGGCATAGCCAGTATTTACAAGCTTTAGCGCATAAGTTGCATTGCCGTAACCATGATGAACTTTGGGATCATCTATTTGAGCTAAAGTCCAAAAAAGAGATGAATGACTGGCAAAACTTTTTTCATGAGGTTCTGGTCTGGTGTGCCATGTCTCGTCTGGACTATGAAGACAGTGTCTTGGAAGCTGATGCCTCTCTGGTTCGTGAACAATGTATGTTGCAGAGCATTTTAGAGTGCTATGAGCATAATAAGGGCACAATCTGTGTTATTACAGGTGGTTTCCACACTTTAGCTCTAATTGAGGAATTAGCTAAACAACTGTTATCTGAAAAACCAAAAAAGATCAAAAAAATAAAATCAGCTGATCAGAATGATCAAGCTTGGCTGATTCGTTATAGTTTTGATCGCCTTGATGCCTTAAATGGTTATGCTTCGGGGATGCCATCGCCCGCTTTTTATCAGCGTTGTTGGCAGCAAATGATGGATGATTCTGCAAATGAAGTTGAACAACGGCAAACCTTAACCGTTGAATTACTTTCTGATTTTTCTAGGCAATTGCGTGAACAGCAGATTTTAGACAGTAGTTTTATTACCGTTAAAAATGCCACTGAACAGGCGATCAGGTTGGCAGCTTTAAGGGCGCATCACTTAATTAGCCGATTTGATTTGATTGATGCCTGCCAAAGCAGTTTTGTCAAAGGTAGTCTGGATGAGGGGCAGCAGGCATTTCAGGACTTATTAAAGCAAATCTTGAGTGGTGCGCGTTTAGGGCAGGTGGTTCAATCTACTCAAACGCCGCCACTCTTGGCACAAGTTTATGAGTTGGCCAAAATCCATCGTTTTAAACTAGACGAAACCACCAGCAAACGCGCGAAACTGGATGTGTTCCGTAATCAGAAACATCGTTTACGCAGTCGATTTTTGCATTTGCTGGAATTTTTACAAGTCGGTTTTGCCAAATCAGTTAGTGGTCCAGATTTCTTGGGCGGTGGACGTTTACATCTATTGTTTGAAGAATGGGACTATGCATGGACTCCGCATGTTGAAGCGCAATTGATTGGATTGTCAGAATTAGGAAGTGATCTCAATACCATCGCAGTACAGAAGTTACTGCAACTCAAAGAGACTTTTTCTCAGTCTGGACAAGGGCGATCTTCTCATCTTGCAGTACAGCTTTTAATTCGTGCAGCATTGATGGGATTACATAAACAAATTCCAATTCTTTTTGCCGAAATTCAACAATATTTACCCAATGATCCTGATCTGGACTCGGTCATTCAATGCGGGCAAAAACTATTAAATTTATGGATAGGTAAGGATTTTTTGGCTTTCCAACAGCAGCCTGAACTAAAAGGGTTGTTAGAACAGGTGATTCCAAGTGCCTTGTTTTTGCTTTCACAATTGGCAACGCCGCCCGCAGATCAACAGCAGCAGATTCTCAATCAAGTGTTGCAGTTACGCAATTTGTCTAAACAGATTCAGCGCGTAGTGGAGGGTGAAGCGGATTGGTTGACACAGTTCTATCAAACCCTGGCGCGTTTACATACCGATTGGCAAAAGCTCGATATGTTGGCAGGTGCAGTGGATGCCTTACGTTTTATTGATGGTGATTTGACCGAACAAAACCTACAACAATCGATTCAGCAGCATTTTGGCATCGGTGCAAGCCCTGAACATGCAGTGGCCTATCTATCTGGCATGATGCAAAGCGCCCCTGAATTATTATTGCGTTATCCTGCTATGGCACAGTTACTGAATCAGCTTTTATTGCAGTGGGATGAAGCTGCTTTTGTCGCGATTCTGCCTGATCTACGCCAAGCATTTACCCATTTTAAACCAAAAGAAACCGCAGCTTTTGCGGAACAAATTGCACAGTTGAATGATGTTTCAAGTCTGGATATTTCTCAATATATGAGTGAGGTATCACAAGCTGAAATGTTGCAAGGTGTGCAGTTGAATCAACAGATACAGCAGTTTTTAGTTGAGCAAAATTTACAAGGTTGGTTAGCGTAATGGGTGATTCAAATTCTAAAGACCTTGCAGCCCGTTGGCGTTTAATTTTAGGTCGTTATAGCGATCGAGCATTAAATCAGGTACAACTCGATGCAGAACAACTTCGCTTGGAACGAACCCTTGATTATTTATACAACCGAGAGTATGAACAGCGCGGACATGTAGCAGGAGAATCACGTCATGGTTCACTTGATGATTCACAACTTACTGCAATTAACTGGCTCAATCAGGCACGCAAACTATTTCCACAAAGTACCTTTGAGCGTGTACAGACCCAGGCAGTTGAGCGGTATCAGTTAGATGCCTTGCTTAAAGACCCACAAAGTTTAAAAAGTCTGGAACCAACACCGCAATTGGCAAAAGCTTTATTGACCATGCGTGGGCGAATGAATGCACAAACCCGAGATGCTGTTCGAGAGATCATTAAAACGGTGGTGGAGCAGATTGTTGCACGCTTAAAACCGAATTTTATCAATGCGATTCATGGTCGTCGTAACCGCTTTCGTCGTTCATTGATTGCCAATAGTCAGAATTTTGACTGGCGGCGTACCATTCGGGAAAATCTAAAACATTATAACCATGATCTAAATAAGTTGATTATTCAACAGCCATTCTTCAATGCACGGGTACAGCGTCATTTACCCTGGACAGTGGTGTTATGTGTGGATCAAAGTGGTTCGATGATGAACTCGGTGATGTATAGCGCGATTTGTGCCAGTATTTTGGCGAGCTTACCTGCTGTTAAAGTTCATCTCGTATTATTTGATACCAATATTGTGGACTTGTCGCATATGGCGCATGACCCTGTTGAGGTATTGCTCACGGTGCAGTTGGGCGGTGGAACAGACATTGCCAAAGCAGTGAATTATTGTGAACGTTTTGTGACTCAACCCAATCGGACCATTTTTACCTTGATTAGTGATTTTGAAGAGGGTGGTTCAGTGGCGCATTTGCTCAATGCGATCAGTCGCTTGCAAAGCCAGCAGGTAAAATTACTGGGTTTGGCTGCTTTGGATGAACAGGCCAATCCAGTGTATGACATTCAGATGGCACAAAAACTGAATGAACGCGGCATGTCTGTGGCAGCTTTAACACCTGAACATTTTGCTGAATGGATGGCAGAGGTGATGCAATGAGCTGGCAACAACAATATTTGGCTTATGATCAAGATAGCCTTGCAACCTATGCCAATGCGGGGCTGGTACGCCGTGCCTTAAAGGATATTGAAGCGGAAAAGGTTATTTTACAGAATGAACAAGCTGAACGGATCACGATTGAGAGTGATGGTCAACAAGTTTGTTTATCGGCTACAGGTTTAGTCAACGCATCATGTACTTGTCCTGCAACAGGTGCATGTAAGCATATCGTTGCCGCAGTGCTGTATTTACAACAACATTTACAAAACCCAGTTCAACAACAGATCGAAAATCAGACACAAGATACACCTGAATTGGTTGAGATTTCGGTTGTTTCCTCTAGTGAACAGCCTCAAGTAAGTTTAAATAGACCCAATCTTATTGAAGAGATTCTTGTATTTGATTTAAATCAACTTGCCAAAAAAATAGGCAAAGCTCAAACCCAAAAAGCGATTAAATTGGCTCG
The DNA here is from genome assembly GCA_046347365.1 of Acinetobacter sp. GTDB lineage: Bacteria > Pseudomonadota > Gammaproteobacteria > Pseudomonadales > Moraxellaceae > Acinetobacter. Next base: position 5,959 of record JAXMGF010000023.1, read on the forward strand.
TCTTTGGCAGCAAGAGCAACAAACGGAACTATTAGAAGAACAGTATCGCTTAAAGATTCAGATCAAAAGTCTGGCTGAGGACATCATCTATGTCGCGGGAGCTGGTTTTACAGGCATGCTGTCTAATCTGGAAAAAGATCAATCAGCCTATTATCTAGCCGCTTTAAGTGAAGTTCAGCGTCTGCAAGGAAAATTGTGGGCTGAACTGGAATTGCGTGAAGCAGAGAACCCTGCAATTTTAACTGAGAGTGAACGCCAGTTTATTGTTGAATTAAAAGATGATCTGGCACAGTTACTCGAATTTGGTCTATCCCATGTCAATGAGATGACTGCACGTCAACTGCATTTACTCAATATGTCCGCACGAAGTGAATCATTACCACGTCTAGCTGCAATGTTAAGACAACTCAGCGGGCAGGTGGGCCGATTGTTAAATCGTGATGAGCACAGTTCAGAACATGATACGCTACTGTATTTGGCACAGATGAGTGCTTATCTCTATCGGTTGGAACATGCACAAGGTGAACAGCTATTAAAATTGAGAGGGAAGCTGCGACAGCATTATCAGCTTGATGAAGAACAAGCTGATTTGCAGCTTTTACCTTTAGGCGCACGTTGGTGGCGGACGCTTGGGGGAGCACGTGGGATGAGCCTGTATTTTTCAGAATTGGAAAATCCTAAAACTTTTGAAGTCACTTTGGCGCGTGCTGAAAATAATGATCCCAACTTTACCCGTCATAATGCATGGTCACAGCAAAGTATCTGGATGTTAACTGCTCAACAACTGATGCAGAAAAAAGTACGTTTACAACAGCCTCGGTTTGGTGAAGATGGACGGTTATCTGCCTCAGGGACAAGTCGTGCCTTGCCTTTAAATAGCCTAAGTAAGATTGATGATTTTAGTCTTTACCAACAAATCGGATTCAATGATTGGCAGACATTACAGCAGCATTGGCAGCAACAGTTACAGACTATAGACGGAATTAATCAAACGATACTTCTTAATATCTCTGCTTATGACAGCCCAAAAGTAGATGAGATTGAACAATGCTTATGGTGGACGGTTTATGACCAAAACCGATCAACATTGCATATGCGTTTGGACTGGAAAACACAAGACTTAGAGAAAATTCGTCAGCTTGAACGCTTATGTACCCAAATGGTACAGGTCCATTCTATTTTTGGATACTGCCAAATTAAAGGGCATCAATTGGTTCTATCACCGATGAGTTTATTGATCACTCAAAATGGCAAGAGTCGACTGTTTAACCTTGATTTTGACCAATTGGCTGAACCAAAAAAAACTTTAAAAGAAAGTATCGTTGGACGTATTGAGCAACTGTTGGCGAAGAAAAAACAGCAGCAAGCTAAATTTGCTTCAACTCAAATCAGCTTGAGCCAGAAAGTGTGTGAACCGATTTTGGAGGTATTGCTCAGTCTTAGTTGTTCAGGGCGTATGTTGCTGAGTGCTTCGCAGGTTGAAATACTACAGCAGCAACGACAGTTGGCACAGGATGCGGGAATGAGCCTTTTAGTTAGACAAATCAACTTAATTTTGGATACTTCTCAACTAAATTCAGCGCTGCTTTTACATTTGGTCTATGTGTGTGACTTGGTTTTAAGAATGCAGGTTTTTTTGCCAATACAATTAAATATTGATAATAAATAGGACTTACGCACTGTTATTTATAGACTCTCTGTGGTAGCAGATGATTTTTATCGAGAATAAAGTCATCGCGGACGCTTACCTATTTTTTCAAAAATGAAAGCTCAAAAATTACCCGAAGAATGTGATAAAGAATGTATTTATTCAACTTTTATAGAGTTTTTTAAATGCTATATTTTAACCAAATGTTCAATTCAAATGATTGAATAAAGAAACTTTTCAAGTGTTATTTATTTATAAGTATATGGATTTCGTATATTTATGACATTTTAGACAGAATTTTTTGCAAAAACGTCACGTTATAATTTGTATTTATTTTCTACAATATAACAGTTCTACAAATCAGCTAAATAGCGAAGTTGTAAAACACAAGTGGAGAAAATGAGTAACTATAGCTGAATACGTAATTTATCATTACATCTAAAACCATAGGAAATCAGGTTTTACAGATGTTTCCATGTACTAATATTTTTAGAATTTAGCTATAAGGTCATCATTCATAACAGTTTAATACGATTTATATGATGTTTACTTATTCATAATAAAGAGAGTATAAAGCTTTCTTTAAGAAGATTTGTTATAAATGGAATGATAGAAAAATCAGATTTCATGGTTTTTCTAACAGGTAAATTATAGACATTTCATGGAATCTTAGAGTTATTCGATATAACTCAATGTAGAAAGCATAGGAAATAAGTAATGCCTAAAAAATATGCGCGTTTTTTACCTACAGCCGATTCATTTAACTTGGAAGACTTCCCTTTTTACTGGATTTCTCAAGTAAATGCCCAGTATGTTCAAAACATTGACAACGTACTTAAAAAGTATGGTTTAGATAACTCTCGCCGCCGCATTCTCATTGCATTACATGTAAAACCTCATGCCAGTGTGTCTGAGCTTTCAGATATGGTCATTTCTAAAATGTCGACGACAACAAAAATTGTTTACCGCTTAAAGGATGAGGGATTTATTGAGACTTATTCCTGTAAAGAAGATGGTCGAATTACCCGCGTTTATTTAACCGAAAAAGGTCAGGAAATGATCACCAAGGTCAATGACCTCACTTCCGTTATTCTAGAGCAATCCTTTGATGGTCTGACACCATTACAGATTGAGAAAACTATGGAAATTCTCAAACATATGTTTAAGAACTTGGCGCGCTAATTTCCTATAAAAAGAGCTTCAATAATGAAGCCTTTTTTATTTTAGGTATAGAGAACTTATATCAATCAAATATACTGAATTCTGGAGTAATGTTTTCTATGGTCATAGGTCAACGTTTTACGCAGTTCTGCAGGTAAATATTTCAGAGCTTCAGTTAAAGCCTTGCGCACTGATTCTGCCTTTGCATCAGGTAATGTTGCCAAGATACAGAGCCGTGTATTTCGTTTAATAAGTGTTGCTATCGAAATTTTATTGTCTTTAACTTTAATTAAATTAGCTTCCCAATGACCTGGTATTTTTCTTTCTTGAACTTCAGTTGGGCGCTCATGAATAGTTTTAATATCCTGTAATATAGAATCTTTAGATCGTACCAGGATGTCTTTTAATGAGTTCAGCAAATTTTCTGGCTGAAAAGCTTTCTTTTCTTGACTCAAGCATTAATGCAGTACGATCTTCAAAGCTAAGATGATAGTATGACAATTTTATATACTCCATAAACCCTTTAAATTAATTAGGTGGTTTATGTCGCACTTCAAGTTTTACTCTGCCTATATTGATTTTAAAAATAAAATGCTCCAGAGGTGCCGCTGCATGGTCGTTACCCTGAACCCGATGAGTTCAAGGTGGAGGTGACGTATACTTAATGGGTTTCCTACTCGAGGCAGGCATACACTCAAAATACACAGAACACATCCATAAATTTAAGTATCGGCAGGGGACTGGACGTACTGGCGAACACCCTAGAGACAGTTTTAGTATAACCGATCTTTACACGATGACAATCGCTACTTGTAAAGATAATTATTAATTGATGGGGCTTTGTGCAAATAATCTTAACATTTAGGTATTTTTCTACACAGTCTGTTCCACATCTTCCAAAATGGTCTGGAGCAGGTGTTCACAATGGGCATATTCCTGTAAAGACTTATTCAGGCTAAACACTTCCTGAGCCATTTGCAGTGCAACCATAATCACAAGTTTGTTATGTTCTACACGAGGAGCATTACGGCGCATGTCATGAAACTTTTGGTTCAGTAGTTCAGCTGCACGCTCTAATTCTTCACGTTTATCTTCAGTCGTGTTTAAACGGAAAGTCTGTTCAATTAAACGAAGTTCTACTGTCACTTGTTCACTCATGATCAGTTTTCCTCTTGTAGTTCAGCATTTGGATGGGCGAGTTGCTGAATCTCTTGTGCATGTTGATCCTCGGCTGTACCAAGAACGGCTAGGCGCTGGATAATCGCCTCAACTTTAGACTTTGCTAACTCATTTTTCTGCAACAAACGATCACGGTCCTGTTGCAAGTCCTGAATTTCCTGTTGGCTATGACGTTGCTGTGCCTGTAGTTTTTCCTTGATGACACGTAGATCATTACGTTCCGCCAGAATTTCCTGAAAGCGATTTTTAAGATCAGTGGTACTTTTCTCTAAACGTCCATAACGTTCAGCCAAAGTTGTTGCATCAGTATTCAGTTGTTTAAATTGATCTTGTAACTGAGTCAGTTGTTCAGTTAAGTTATCAACTTCTTCCTGCTTTTGCGTGATGATGCTATTTTTTTGCACGATTTGTGCATGATGATCAGTTTCAGCGAGTTGTTTAGCCTCAGTAAGCGAAGTATTCTCTCGCTCTAAATGATGTAAGCGTGTTTTTAAAACACCAATATGCGCTTGTAGACGCTGTAATTGTTCTAACATAACGAAGGTCGCACAGAGTTGCAATCAAAGGTAATATATACAGCAGTATAGAGATTGGATAAACGAATGCAAGACGATATTTCAGGTTGGACGGAATGGAATGCCCATTTTGATGGGATTGAAGAAATTTCAAGCCCAAGTGAGTTACACGGTTTACTCACAGGTATAGTTTGTGTCACACAAGCGCCAACCACCGATGAATGGTCACAAATTTTAAACACCCTGAATGTGCCTGCTTTACAGCCAGAAGCACTCGAAAGTTTAACGGATGAAGCAGAAGATGTTTCTCATGCTTTGTCAGATGATGAATTAGATTATTTGCCTATGCTTCCAGATGATAGCCATTTGCTTGTAGATCGTGTGCAAGCTTTAGCTGATTGGTGCGCAGGCGTAGTCCTCGGTTTTGGTTTGGCTTCAGGTCATATTCGTGGTGAAGAACAAGAGCTGATTGAACATTTACAAGATGTTGCAGCAGTTGAGTTTGAAGACTCTGATAATGATGAAGAAGGCGAAGAAAGCTATCAGGAACTATATGAGTTTGTACGCCTGATTCCTGTGAGTTTGTCGATTGGTCGTAAAAAGATTGCTGTGGCTGAAAGCTCATTATTACAAAACTTTCATGCAAAAAGTAAGAATCAGGGAGATATTGGCGATGCACAAAATGTCGTTGAAATGTTCACCCCACATCGTCCGAGTTAACTCGGGCGGTGCCTTAAGCTCTTATAAATAAAGATACTTACAATCATTCATCTTCATCAGAAGGACAATATGAAATTAAGTCAAACCGATTTTAAACAACGCCGTAATCTTCTTGCTCAACACATAGGCAGCAATAGCATTGCCATTATTGCGACGCGAGCAGAAATGTATCGTAATCGCGATGCGGATTATAAATATCGTGCAGACAGTAGTTTTTATTATCTGACTGGATTCGCCGAGCCAGAAGCTGTTGCAATCATTGAAACTTTTGAAGAAGGTGAGGAATATAGCTATAGCTTGTTCTGCCGTGAACGTAATCGTGAAATGGAAATCTGGAATGGCTATCGTGCTGGGATTGATGGTGCGATTGAAATCTATGATGCAGATGAAGCGTATGCAATTGATCTGCTCGATGAAGAAATTATCGACAAGTTGTTAAATAAACAGCGTCTTTACTATCGTATTGGCCAAAATGCGGAATTTGATGCACGTGTCAGCCAATGGATTCAAAAGGCAGATGCACAACAACGTCGTGGTGGCGCTGCACCCGCTGAAGTGGTTCAGTTAGACCGTATTGTTGATGAAATGCGCTTGAAAAAATCAGCAAAAGAAATTGAATTGATGCAGATCGCATCTAATATCAGTGCAGAGGCGCATACCCGTGCCATGCAAACCGTTAAACCGAATATGATGGAGTATGCACTTGAAGCAGAACTCAATTATATCTTTGGTAAAAATGGTTGTGTACCTGCTTATAACAGCATTGTCGGTGGTGGTGAAAATGCTTGTATCTTGCATTATGTTGAAAATAACAAGCCTTTAAAAGACGGTGATTTAGTTTTAATTGATGCTGCATGTGAATATGAGTTTTATGCATCGGATATTACGCGGACTTTCCCTGTAAATGGCAAATTTAGTCCTGAACAGAAAGCACTTTATAATATTGTTTTAGATGCTCAATTGGCTGCCATTGATGCAACTCGTATTGGCAATCACTATAAATATCCACATGAAGTGGCTGTCAAGATTTTAACTCAAGGTTTGGTTGATCTTGGGTTGCTGAGTGGCAATGTGGATGAGTTGGTTGAAAGCGAAGCATTCCGTCAATTCTTTATGCATGGTACAGGTCATTGGCTCGGTATGGACGTGCATGATGTCGGTGCGTACAAGACTGGCGAAGATTGGCGTGCTTATGAAGCGGGTATGGTCGTGACCGTTGAGCCTGGTTTATACGTCGCACCCGATGATGAAACGGTTGATGCGAAATGGCGTGGTATTGGGATTCGTATCGAAGATGATGTTTTAGTCACTGAAAATGGGCCATTGGTTTTGACCAAAAATGTAGTGAAAACTGTTGAAGAAATTGAGCAATTAATGGCTAGTTAAGTCAGAAATATTGATCTAAAGGTTTATTCTAGGATAAGCCTTTTTTATTTGTCGAATTAAAATAAAACACAGACCAAACAAAGTACAAATTCCATTGTCGATTTAAGTTAGAGTAAGATAGGCTAGGGTCTGTAGATAATTCATAAATGCTTGCGACAGTGGATATTTTTAGGTGATACAAGGCATGGCTTATGAAATTTAGTCATTCTAAATAAATAAGCCATAACGCAGTAGCGACAAAAAATATCCCTGTCCCACAGGGTTATGGCTAAAACCTCCTTAAACTTTGTTATGAAACTTGACAAGGAGTTGCCATTGCCTACGTTTCATGCCTCGTTTAAGTTGTTTTAGCCTATAACGCAACCATAGATGAAATATCAACAGACCCTTAACATCAAGTCATGAAAAACTGATAAGGAATAATATTATGCAGCAACAAGTCATCATTGTCGGTGGAGGTATGGTTGGACTCAGCCTTGCTTTAATGTTGGCAAAATCTAATATTGCCGTAAAGCTATTAGAAGCTGTGAAATATCCAAATTATGATGATGAAAATGTTGCTCCTTATCACTCAAGTTTTGATGCGCGTAACACCGCTTTGTCACGCCGTAGCGTGCAGATTTACCAAAAATTAGGTTTGTGGGAAGCCTTACAGCAACATGCCACCCCAATTCTGCAAGTACATATCACTGAGCAGGGTAGCTTTGGTAAAGCACGATTAGTCGCAGAACAAGAAAAAGTAGAAAGCTTTGGGCAAGTCATTGAAAATGCGTGGTTAGGTCGAGTATTACTCACCCAGGTTCGTCAGCAGCCTCTGATTGAATTAATTGATGGGGTACAAGTGACATCACTGACACAAGATGCAGATGAGGTTCACATTGAAGCCATGCGTAATGGTGAATATATCCATTCCTTGAAATCGAAGTTGGTGATCGCAGCAGATGGTCGTGATTCTTTCTGCCGTCAAGCAATTGGTGTGGGCGTGGATGAACATGATTATGACCAAGTTGCGATTGTTACAACGGTTCAAACCTCTAAACCTCATCAACAGGTTGGTTTTGAGCGGTTTAGCGCATTAGGACCATTGGCATTATTGCCTTTACCTGGTGAATATCGTCGTTCTGTCGTTTGGCCAGTTAAAAAAGGTACTGAAGCTGAATGGTTGGGTGAAGAAAATGATCAACACTTCTTGGATGCCCTACAAGAAACTTATGGCGATCGTGCGGGTAAATTTGAAAAAACGGGTAAACGTTTTAGTTATCCATTGTCACAAGTTCTGGCTCACAAGCAGGCAGTTGGTCGTGTAGTTCTGATGGGTAATGCAGCACACACAATTCATCCTGTTGCAGGGCAAGGCTTTAACTTGTGTTTGCGAGATGCCGATGTATTGGTTCGTTATTTACTAGAGCAGTTAGCGAAGTCTGATGATATTGGTCATCCTGATAATTTATTGGCTTATGAGCAAGCACGCTTAACAGATCAGCAGCGTGTGATTAAGTTCTGTGATTCAGTGGTGCGTGGTTTTAGTAATCAAAATCCAATCCTCAAATTATTACGCAATACAGGTCTGATTGCATTTGATGTGATTCCAGGCGTTAAGCCTTTGGTTGCCAATTATGCGATGGGACTAAAAGCATGAGTGAAATCTTAGATGTTGTGATTGTTGGCGGTGGTTTAGTCGGTGGATTAACCGCTTTATTGTTGGCTCAAGGTGGGGTGCAAGCAACAGTATTGGATGCTGCACCAGTGCTTGATCAAGACAAAACTTTAGCCGTGATGAATCCACGGGTGTTGGCTTTAAGTCAAGCAACGATTCATCTACTAAAGACAGTGGATGTCTGGAATGATTTAGCACGCCAAATGCCTTATTCAGGTATGCAGGTCTGGAATAAAAATGGTTATGGTGAAATAAATTTTGGACATGCCTCCGAACAGCAACCTCGTGCAGATCAAGCTTTAGGTTCGATGGTTGAGCCGAGTGTCTTGAATGTTGCGATTCAACAAAAAATGTTGCAGCAGCTCAATGATTATCGTACTCAAGTCAAAGTGATTCGGATTGAGCAGATTCCACAAGGTTGGTCAATTCAATTGGCGGATGGCACAACACTAAAAACCAAGTTACTTATTGGTGCAGATGGTGCGAATTCTTTTGTCCGTGAGCAAGCCTATATCGATTTAGATGTACTGGATTACAAACAGGCTGCCATCAGTTGCGCGATTAAAACCACACAACCGAATCAATATGTGGCTCGTCAAATTTTCCTACCGACAGGTCCACTGGCATATTTACCAATGGCGAGTTTGGATGCACAAGAGAACGGCTATTGGCAGTCGATTGTCTGGACTTTACCCGATGATTATGCCGATGAATATTCAGCACTCAGCGATCAAGCGTTTATGCAACTATTGACTCAAGAAAGTCTGCAAATGTTGGGAGAAGTGGTTGCGGTTCGTTCTAGAGCACAGTTTCCACTAAAAGCTCGCGCAGCGCAGCGTTATATTAAATCTGGTTTAGCCTTGATTGGCGATGCAGCACATGTGATTCATCCTTTGGCTGGTCAAGGTGTAAATATTGGCTGTCTGGATGCTGCGGTATTGTGTGATGTTCTACTGCACGATTTAAAACGTGGTGTGTGGGCCAATGAGCAAACTTTATTGCGTTATGAACACCAACGTAAAGGTCAGAATGATGCCATGATGCACAGTATGTCCGCGATTGGTTGGTTGGAAAGTTCAGAATTATTTCCGTTTGTTTGGGCACGGAACTTTGGTCTAAAACAAGTTGAACAATTCGATTGGTTTAAAGATCGCTTTATGCGACAAGCGAATGGATTAGGGGCTTTACAGCACACTCGTTATGCTTGCTAAAAAACAGTAGATATTTTTTAAACAATCATTTATAAATCAGAGTGAATTTGGTTATAAAAAGCACAATTTAATGAATATTTTGCTTTGATAAATGAGAAGAGCTTGTTAAATTTCATCAAGTTCTGATGACCAAATAACGATGATGAGAGTTTAGTCATTGTGGGGAGAGTAATATGACGGAAATGAATGATTACGACGAAAACACTGAAGATTCTGCGGTAGACGATGAAGAAGCGAAAGCTGCAGAAAGTGGTGCGGATAGCGAAGAGTCAAGTGCCAATGACGCAGATTTGGCTGAAGCAGAAACCTTAACAGTGACTGCTAAACAGAAACAACGCCAAGCTCTAGAAGATGAGGTTGCAGCGTTTTTGGCACGTGGTGGGCGTATTACCGAAGTGCCACCGGGTGAGTCTCACGAATAAGCTGAAAAGATTTAAAAGCATCACGACTGTGGTGCTTTTTGATATTGATGTGATTCGTGTCCGCATTACAGTGCTTTAAGAATCCCACATTGTGCATTCTGGAGAGTATTGATCCCTTATCCATTCCATGAAGGCAGCAATATGCGTTTGGTATGCTTATTTCTTGTTTCTGGAAAGATGCTGTAAATAGAATTCAATATCTTCCTCTCGATAGCCCAGCAATTGACCAATTCTTCGCTCAAGCTCTGGTACAAATCCTGCTTTCGGTTGATTGAGGGATAGTTCAATGACCGATATCAATTCATCCACTTGCTCTATTGCAACATCCTTATAAATAAGAATATTTTCTATTTGTATATTGGGGAGGCGGGTTGTAGTGGTCTTGGTTCGGGATTTTAAAATGCCTGATTCAAGATAAGGCAAAAACTCATCAGGAATGCCTTCATAAAAAAAGGCAATTGGTTTTTCACCAGAAAGCAGCAATTCAAGTTCTCTGCCTTCATGGGGACCTAACATGGGTAATGAGTCTATAGCCATTTCCTACGTATCCTTTTAAGTCTTATTTATTATCTTGAGTCAATTCCAAAGCACGTTGATAAGCCACTTTCTTTTTGATACCTGTCAAATCAGCAGCCAATTGAGATGCTGCCTTGACTGATAAATCTTGTAATAAGCGTTTTAGCAACTCATCCAGTTTATCCTGCGCCATATCTTTTTCAGCAGTGGCACCACCCACCACAACTACAATTTCACCTTTCTCTTGGTTGTGATCATTTTCAATAAAAGTGACCAACTCTTTTAAAGTCATTTTTTTAATAGTTTCAAAGGTCTTTGTGATTTCACGAGCAAAACCTACAGGTCGATCTTCACCAAATACCTCAGCCATATTTTTTACACTGTCTAAAATACGATGTGGCGCTTCATAGAAAATGAGTGTTTGTGTCTCATCTTTTAGTTTTTCAAGTTGGCTAATTCGTTGTGAAGCCTTTGACGGTAAGAAACCTTCAAAACTAAAGCGATCACTTGGTAAACCTACAGCACTCAATGCTGCAATTGCAGCACAGGCACCTGGTACTGGAATGACGCGGATCTTATGTTCTTGTGCTGCGCGTACTAACTTAAATCCAGGGTCACTAATTAACGGTGTTCCTGCATCACTAATCAGAGCAATACTTTCACCATTTAACATTCTTTGTATAAGTTGATCAATTTTGTTACTTTCATTGTGATCATGGCACGCTGTTAACGGTGTTGAGATATTATAGTGTTTAAATAATTGAGCAGATTGACGAGTGTCTTCTGCCGCAACCACCGATACAGACTTTAAAATATCAATCGCACGAAAGGTCATGTCATCTAAGTGCCCAATCGGGGTTGCTACAACAAATAATTGAGCACTCATAAAAGGTAACTCCCTCATGTATTACAAAAAATATTGTTTGCTGCTAGGTTTGGCAGCGCTTGTAAGTCCTGTATATGCGGACATACTCGTGATTCTACCTGAATTGGGTACGATGGCGCGAGCGAGTCAAAGCATTAAATCATCGTTTTCAAAAAGATCGCATCAAAAAGCTTTTTATCGTTCGAGAAACAGGAATTGAGTCAGCAACAGAACTTTTGCTTTCTGCACTAAAGGATCAATTTTCATCAGAATAGAATTTGTTGATGAAGTACCACAAAAACGATCAAGTAAAGAAGGGGTATTATTGTTAGGGAGTCAACATTGGTTGGAACAATTAGGTACATTACCCGAAAAGAATATTTACGTCACACCGATGAGTATTGAGCAGGGACAATCTATTCCAATTGGTTTAAGTTTTTGTGATACACCCGCGTTATATAATGGGCAATGGGCAGATTTAATCGAAGCCTATAAGAAACAACCAGAAACAATGGCATTTCAACGTTTATTAGCTTTTGGAGGAGATGCTTGGACGATAAGTCAACAGTTCTTGGAGCAAACTGGACAGGTGCAGTTCTCTTTTGTTGGGCGCACAGGTGCAATTGAGTTAAAAGACCGTAAAATCTACAGGCAGCCATATTGTTACAGGCAGCAGAAAAATAGCATTGAAATTTTAAAATAAGATATGGGCACAATGGAACAACACAAACATCTTTTGGGACAGTGGGCAGAACAAACGGCATTGCTATTTTTACAGTCCCAGCAGTATCAATATGTCAATAAAAACTACCATTCACGTTTTGGGGAAATTGACCTGATTGTCAAACGTGACAATGAGCTGGTTTTTGTGGAGGTGAAAGCCCGTTCCGCAGGCAGTTATGCAGAGGCCTGTGAAGTGATTTCGTATTCACAGCAACGTAAGATTATTAAGACGGCGCAGTTCTTTTTACAAAGATACCCCAATTATTACAATTTTGACTGTCGTTTTGATGTGATCTGTTTTGATTTTCCACAGAAACTTGCAAAAACAGTACAACCAGATTTTTCAAAATTGCAGTATGATCAGCAATGGATTAAACATGCGTTTACTTTGGATTGAGATACGGTTGAGTCATTTCAAGACAAGTGCAGTAGATTGAACAAGTTAGTGGATAGGGAGTCTTGCCAAGTGTTGAAACGTTTAACGATGACGTTGGTTTGCGTTGCAAGTTTATCGGGATGTGCGAGTTTTATTTCTGGTGGAACAGGATCGGCGCCTGTTGGTACAAACAGTGGTGAACGTAGTTTAGGGCAGGTTTTTATTGATTCTTCAATCAAGCGTACTGCAAATATCAACCTATACAAACTAGACCATCGCTTTAAGCAGTCACGTATCAATATTGAAAGTTTCCACAGTAATGTTTTGTTGACTGGCCAGGTTCCAGATCCTTACTTAAAACAGTTGGCGGAAGATAACCTGCGCGCCATGAGCGATGTTAAGGCGGTTCACAACTACATCACTGTAGGCGATAAAGTAAGCTATAGCACCATCATGCAGGATGCAACGGTAACGGCGAACACCCGTGGTCTACTGATGAAAGCTCCTGTGGTTTCTGACAGCAAAGTACTGGTACATACTGAAAACGGTGTGCTGTATGTGATGGGGCGTCTGAATAGCGCTGAAGTGAAAGATTTGGATGATGTCTTACAAAAAGTGGGCAATGTGAGTAAAATTGTCACGCTGATTGACAACATTGATCAATCTTCGGGGACGATGAACTCATCTGCTGCCACGCCGATGGTCGGTGCAGCGACAACACAGCCTTTAGTTGAAACACCAGTTGCAATTGATCCTGATCAAGATGAACCCGTGACGACGACACCAACCGCACCTTAATTTATGAAGCAACTTATTCAGCAAGTACAAGAAAACGTGATACGGGCGAAAAACTTATATCAGGAATTTCGCCTGTATGATTTTGCCAGCTATTCAATCAATTATTTGACGCCAAAGGATACTTTTGAAAAAGAAGAACATCTTGCTTATGGGTTAAAAGCCAGAAATCGACTGGATCTTTATCGAACCAAGAATCCAAAGAAACAAAAACCTTTGATTGTTTTTGTACATGGTGGATCATGGCAACATGGTAATAAGAGAGATTATTTATTCATTGGCGAAACCTTTGCTCGAGAAGGCTTTGATGTTGCTGTGATTAATTATCAACTTGCTCCAGAGAATATCTTTCCAGCATTTGTTGATGATCTAGCGCAAGCGATTCATTATTTGAATCAAAATAAAGTTAAGCTGAATATTTCAACTGACAACATGATTCTGATGGGGCATTCGGCAGGAGCTTTTAACGTGATGTCGGTTGTCTATTCAGCCCAGTCACAAAATTTCAAATATAAAGACCAGATCAAGGCAATTGTGGGTCTGGCTGGACCTTACCATTTTGACTATGTGGGCGATCCTTTATCCGAACATGCCTTTGACCACAAGATTTCCTATCAGCAGGTGATGCCTTATTACTTTATTGAACCGAACCAAATCAAGCATTATTTGCTTGTGGCGGAACAGGATCAGGTCGTTGAAAGAAAAAACGCGCTTGATCTGGATATTGCCTTAAGACAAAAGGGTAATCATAGCCATATCGCCGTGATTCCAAAGACGGGGCATATTACCATTGTGGCAACACTTGCCAGTCTGATGAGTCATTATTTCAAGACCAAGCGTACCATTCTGCATTTTCTGGAAGAGGCTTTAGAACCCTAAAGACTAAAAAAGCATCGTTTAAGATGCTTTTCTACTTTCTATGACTTGCATGATCATACTATGTGCAATACTGCCCTTAAACGGAATTTCAGGCAGTTGGTCAAACTTGAAGAATTGTGCATCACTAATTTCTTCAAGCTGGAGCTGAATGTCACCTGAATCATATTCAGCATGAAAGGCAATCATCAGGTTGCTTGGAAATGGCCACGGCTGACTTGACATATAGCGGATATTTTTAAGCTTGACACCCACTTCCTCAAAGGCTTCCCGTTGTACTGCCTCTTCTAGTGTTTCACCAACCTCAACAAATCCAGCGATTAGACCGTACATATTACTTTTATTACGCGCTGATTTCGCAAGTAAGAGTTCATCATCACCTTTGGTAATGATTGTAATGACACAGGGCTGCACACGTGGGTATTGATGATAGCCACAGGCAGGGCAAACCATAGCATATTCTTTCGAATGGATTTCCGTGGCATGTCCACAGTGGCTACAGAATTTATGGTTACGCCGCCACTCAAGCAGTTGCACCGCACGGCTGGCCTGTAGAAATTCTGTTGTGGACCATAATTGGATTAGTTCCCGAATGGGAATCAGTTGATAGCCATCGGGAACAGATTCATGTTCAAGCAGATCACGTGCAATGACATGATCATTGTGATGGATGTGGAGATCACTTGCTAACTTTTCAACCTTTGGCAGTTGCAGGTTTTCATCAACTAACAGTTTCTGGTGTTGAAAAATATAAGCAAGTGAGAGCTGAGTCATTATGCGGCGATGTTTTGTAATTGCTGACTGCTTGATAATGCCACATCAAACATGGATTGCAATACAGGTTGTTTATTCTTAAGGTTATCCACCAGTAAATCCAGACCTGCAACCACATTTAAAATGCAGTTCACCTGCTCTGCATCCAAAGCCAGATTCTGGTCCAGACGCTTCTGGGCAAAATTTGCCGCAGTCAACAATGCTGTCTGTTGAGCAGAATTGCCAAGGAACTGGGCAGCACCAGCAAGCTCCTTAAGATATTCTGGTAATGCCTCCAGACTATGTGCCGCTGGGTCCTGAACATACAGGCTTAGGGTCTGGGTCAGTGTTTCAATCAGTGTTTTTGTCTCAGTCAACAACGCCTTATGTGCTTCATCTAAACGGTCTAGTGAGATATGCATGTTGTTGACACGCAACTGCAAACGGCTAGAGGTGTAGTTACGTTCCAAAATGCCGATTGAGTTCATCGATGCTAAAATACTGTTCATCAACTGCTGTACTGAAGCTACATCCGTTAGTGTATTGGATTGACTGAGTTTTTCAGCCTGCTGGATCAGCTCTTTTGCCGCCTCATTCAGGTTAAGCACCTTGAACACATTTGCAAGCTGGTTCAGCTTGAGTTGTAGCTCCTGAGTTTTCTCAGTTGACATATTCTGATGATTATATTCAATTTCATTACGAATCTGCGCCATTTCATTGGTCATCAACTGGCTGATGGTATGAATGGTTTCATAGTCAGGGCCATATAAATGACGGCTGAGCACCTGCAACTGGGTATCGCTTAACAGTTCATCACCAATGTTGAGCTGTTCACGGATATGCTGGGAAACATCATCTTCCTGACTAATGCAGATGCTGAGAATATCAGCAAGATCGCTCAGGTTGCTTTGGTAGGCAGACTGCTGTGCCAGGAATTTGCCAATATTGGTTTCAACCTGAATCAGGGTGCGTAAACGCGCTTCGGTGATCAGCAGTTCTTCAATATGGCTTAAACCAACATTGACCAGTTGCCAGTATTGCTGACTGGGAAGATTTGAAGCCATGCCCGCAAGGTAGACACCAACAAGTTTGATGCCCTGCAAGTCCAGAGGCGTTTCTGCCTGCTTGATCAGCTTGTTCAGGCATAGCTTGTAAAGCTGGTGAATATATTGGGATTTTTCCAGACTTGGCGCCTGTGGCAGATTAAAGTTTGGTGTGATGCAGTCCAGCAAAGGCTGAATGGTCTGGCCTTCTTTGGTGATTGGTTTGCCCAGCGCTTTTTCCAAACGGTTCAGGGTATCCAGCAGGAACTGGGGAACCTTGACTTCACGCAGGCTGATAAACTCGATATAGCGCTTCAGCATGGTGGTGCCTTCACTGAGGGCAACCACATCACTGGTCTTGATTTGCTGCGGTTGATCCATGATCTTGCGCATCAACTCAGCCGAATACTCGGTGATCTGTGACAAATGCGGCATATCAATCAGGGCAAGCACCTGTGTGCATTGCTCAAACTGATTGAGTGCGTCATCAATACCAAAAGGTAAGGCTTGTTCTTCAGCAAGCGTATTAACTGCTGTCTCCACCAATTTAATCGAATTGTCGATTTCATTTTTTATTATTAGTAATGCCGTTGGGTCGAAATGAATCGAGGTTTGGTAAGACATATGACCTACACCTTTCCTGAGTTGTTATATCCATGAACCTCCCGCAACAGGAGGTTTAAATGTTCTATAGGCTAATATAGCGTAACTTTGAAAGCTTGAAATACAAAAAATAACATTGATCAGTAAATTTATTTTGCAAAAAAGCAAGGCTTTCCATGTTTCTGTTCAAATTGTTTGACCCATGTCTCATGTTGGGCCAATTCATCACCCGATGCATAAATGACAGGAAGCTCAATCTGCACACGTTGACGGGTGTTTTTATTTTGACCTTGTTCCGTTTGTGACAGGGCATCTATATCAAAGGAAACCTGTCCACCTGTCATGGCAAGGTAGACATCCGCCAGAATCTCGGCATCCAGCAACGCACCGTGGAAAGTACGGTCCCGTGCAGGAATTTCGTAACGTCTCACCAGTGCATCCAGAGAATTCTTCTGACCAGGGTGCTTATTTTTTGCCAGCGCCAATGTGTCGGTCACTTCACACACTTCGGAAAGTAAGGGCAGGCCAGCACGCTTGAACTCCATGTCGAGGAAGTTCATATCGAAGGTTGCATTGTGTGCAATGATCTCGGCACCTTTTAAGTAGGCAAATAGCGTATCGGCAATTTCTGCATATTTGGGCTTGTCTTGTAGAAAATCGTCGGTGATGCCGTGGATGGCCTCTGAGTCACCAACAGGTTTTTCAGGGTTGATATAAATATGAATCGAGCTGCCCGTGAGTTTGCGGTTGATCATTTCAATCGCGCCCACCTCAATAATGCGGTCGCCATCCTGATAATAAAAACCTGTGGTTTCGGTATCCAGAATCAACTGGCGCGGACCCTGAAGATTTAACTTGGCTTCAGTCACAACAATCTGTGGATGCAGGTTGCCTGTTGGTGTTGTTGATGTGTCGAGCGATATGTCTGTTTCAGCCATGTTATTCTGAACGTTGATGTCTATTTCAAGTTCTTCCTCAATTTCGTCCTGATCTGCCATCATATCCAAACCAAAAGGATCATCCAGCAGCCAGTCTGGTTCAGGCTTTTTTATATCAGCGTTAGCCTGTGTTGTAGATTTTAGTTGCTTGGCAGTTTGTTCCGCACCCAGATTGGCCAGTTGGTCTGCCATTTCATTGCCAGCATGACCTGCATGGCCCTTGATCCAGTTCCATTCAATCTCACGGTTGGCACAGGTTGCATCAAGTTTTTTCCAGAGGTCTGGGTTTTTGACATCTTTCCAGTTCTTCTTTTTCCAGCCATGAATCCATTCAGTGATGCCTTGCTTGACATAATTGGAGTCTGTCCAGATGATCAGGCGTGCATCAGTCGGGCAAAAGGCAATTCCCTCAATGGCAGCAGTCAGTTCCATGCGGTTGTTGGTTGTTTCTGGTTCGCCACCACACAGCTTGTGTTCACCCTGTTCAGTAATGATGTATGCACCCCAGCCGCCTAAGCCTGGGTTACCCTTGCATGCGCCATCAACATAGAGCGTGATTGTTTGTGACATATCTGAACCTAAATCATAAATCGAATAAAAAGTTTCCAGCATTTGCATCTAAAATGGATTAGATCAATATTCTGCTGTGAGCTTGAGAAATTGGAACAACACGATGGTTTTGCCCGTATGGATGGAAGATTTTAGCATTTCCATCCTATTTCTTGTATTGTAAGGTGAAATTCTTGCCCTGAACGTTACAAAATACATATTTTTTAATTTCTTGTAACATTTCCATGCAAATCACGCTAAATTATTGCCTTGTCTAAGTGGCATGCTTTACTACAATGGCTAACTGAAAAAGAACTAGCGTGAGTTGACTGGAAGTTTTTATGTATAAATCGAGCACATTGGTGTGGCAAACATCTGCAACATCATTATTCAAAATCACTGTACTCACTTCCGCTCTAGCCGCGTTGGGAATGACCACAGGTTGTTCATCCACCCCTCAGACAAGCAAGGTTTCATCTTCAAAACAAGTGGGTTCAGGCTTTTTGGATGCAAGTAGTCTGGATTCTCTGGAAGACCTGCTTTCCGCAACCGATATGCGTGCGGTGGAAGGCGACCGTCTTTTGGTCTTGAAACATGGTGATGTCTGGAAAAGGATGACTGTGGGTTTCA
The DNA here is from genome assembly GCA_046347365.1 of Acinetobacter sp. Taxonomy (GTDB): domain Bacteria; phylum Pseudomonadota; class Gammaproteobacteria; order Pseudomonadales; family Moraxellaceae; genus Acinetobacter. Next base: position 24,525 of record JAXMGF010000023.1, read on the forward strand.
AGATGGATTTAAACCATTGGGACTCGCGTATCGAGGCACAGCGTAGCTGGTTTATTTCCCGTCAACCTTATCTGGACCGTTTAAGTGCGCGTGCCAGCCGTTATTTATACCACACTGTAAAAGAGGCTGAACGCCGTGGTATGCCGACTGAATTGGCACTTTTGCCCGTGATTGAAAGCTCTTATGACCCAGCGGCAACCAGTAGTGCGGCAGCAGCGGGTTTGTGGCAGTTTATTCCAAGTACGGGACGTATTTATGGTTTGCAGCAAACCAGTTTATATGATGGCCGCCGTGATGTGGTTGAGTCCACACGTGCCGCCTATGAGTTTTTAGGCAGCTTATATAATCAATTTGGTTCATGGGAACTGGCACTGGCTGCCTATAACGCAGGGCCAGGACGTATCCAGCAGGCCATTAACCGTAATAAGGCGGCAGGCTTGCCGACCGACTACTGGTCCTTGAAATTGCCACAGGAAACCATGAACTATGTTCCTCGTTTTCTGGCGGTTGCACAAATTATTAAAAACCCAGGTGCTTATGGTGTGGCATTACCGCCAATTGCCAACCGACCTCACTTTCGTGAAGTTGCTTTATCTGCACCGCTTGAGTTAAACCAGATTGCCTCGATCACGGGATTAAGCCGTGCTGAACTGTATACATTGAACCCAGCCTACCGTGGTGAGATGGTTGACCCGATGAGTCCAATGCGCATCCTGATTCCTGCGGATTTAAGTCCATCGATTGATGCAAAATTACGTTCTGGCAAGGCAGGTTCTGGTGGATTCTGGGCAAGTAGTGCGCCGCCACCTGCAATGAACCCATTAACCAGCTCAACCACAGTACGTACAACCACCTCAACTATAAGCAATGTGGGGCAAATCGTTAAGCCATCCACCACACCACCGCCATCATTAACCACGAAGAGCAATACTGTACCCGTTACCACCACAACAACAAAAACGCCGACCAAGATTGCTACTCCTATGGGGTCAAATGCGTTGGCCTCTTTTGCCGCGGCGGCGGATGTGCCGAGTGCACCGCGTATTCCTGTAGCGATTACACCAGCACCAAATGTTAACCCTGTCAGGATTGAACCGCCAATTTCAGTGCAGGAGCGCGAGCAGATTGTTGCTGCTGTGAAGCAGGAAGGTGTGAAAAAAACCGTAACACAAGTGCTAGAGCCGCAGGCAACACAGGCTGAAAAAGATCAGGTGGTTGCTGAAATTAAGGCAATTGCCCCACAGGGAACCGAAATTGTCGATCCATTTGACGGCAAGATTAAGCTGACCGCGATTCAGACCAGTCAGTCGGTTGCCGATCAAAAAGGTCAGGAAGTCAGCAAGGGCTTTGCTTATCCAAAAACCTTGGCTGAAAGCCCAGAAATTGCCAATAGTGATGATGCCAGACGCAATCAGGGCAAGCCCTACATCAAGACCGATACTGATGTTGTGGTGGTTGCGCCAAAAGGCAAACGCAGTACCTATACCGTTCAGCCTGGCGATACGCTGGCCTCAATTGCCCAAAAGAATGGGGTGAACTGGCGTGACATTGCCAAATGGAACCAGATTGATCCAACAGGAACCCTATTTGTCGGGGCAAGTCTGTATCTGTATGATGCAAAACCGCAAGCTGACACCTCCAGAACAGTGGAAAGCAAGCCAGAAAGCTATGTGGTGCAGTCAGGGGATAGTCTGACCAATTTAGCGGCGCGTTTTGATCTAAGTCTCAAACAATTGGCTGACTATAATAATCTCTCTGTAACTGACGGCTTGTTTGTAGGGCAAAAGATCACATTGGTTGAGCCTAAAACCAATACGCGTAACAATCAACAAACAGTACGTGTGCCAGAGACAAAGACATCCACAGCCCAAAAAGTGGCGACCAAGTCCTATACGGTGAAACGTGGTGAATATCTCAAACTGATTGCGGACCGCTATGCCTTGTCGAATCAGGAGCTGGCTGATTTAACGCCAGGACTGACATCGGGTAGCAACTTGTTGGTGGGGCAGAAAATTAATGTGCCCCTGCATGAGGTGTCACAAACTGAGGATAATGTCGAGCCTAAAAATACGGTTAAGTATGAAAATGTAAGCGCATCAACCAGCTACAAGACTGAGAACTACACGGTTCAACGTGGTGATACCTTATCCAGTATTGCGACAAAATCAAAAATCACCCTGAATGAATTGGCCGAGTTAAATAAGCTGAAGTCCAAGAGTGGTGTGCGTGTTGGTCAGCGTTTAAAACTCACAGGTGATGCGCCAACTAAAGCAAATAATAGTAGTGCTAATACCAAAGCTAAAGAAGACAGTGTGCCAGATACTTACACAGTGAAGTCTGGAGATACTTTAACCAGTATTGCGAACCGCTATGCCTTACAGCTTGAAGATGTTGCTGCCTTAAACAACTTGTCTCGTGACAGTAATGTTCGTATTGGACAAAAACTTAAACTGACAGGTGATTTACCGAAAACTGAATCTGCCAAAGCAGATAATGGCAAAAATAGTGCTTCCAACACCAAGGTTGGTATCAAGCAAGAACACTGAAAAATATACAGTGAAAGCAGGTGAGTCACTGAACAGCATTGCCAGCCGTTTAGGCATGTCTGGACGTGAACTGGCAGAGTTGAATGATCTAAAAGCCACTACCAGCCTGCAACGTGGTCAGAGTATCTCCATTCCAAAAACGGTAACAGAGTACAAGGTAAAACGTGGTGATACCTTAATTGGCTTGGCGAGTAAGTATGGCATGGAAATTAATGCACTGGCTGAAATGAATGACCTAACGCCGAAAACTCAATTACGTATTGGTGATGTGATTAAAGTCCCGAACCTGTAATTGCGCATGATTGCATTGCTTGCTAGCAAGAGGCTTAGTCTATTGTATGGACTAAGCCTTTTTGCTCAGTTCTCATTTGCAGCCGTACATACCACGCCTTATTTGGCAATGCATGTGACCCCAAAATACGCACAGTTACACGCCATGCCTTATGCCAATCCGAATGCACCGAAAGGTGGAGTGCTTAGCCAATCCAGTCTGGGAACGTTTGACAATTTAAATAGCATGAATGGTAAAGGCAGTGCCACAGAGGGCGTGAATTATCTATTTGATAGTCTGATGGACCGTTCTTTGGATGAGCCACGGGTGATGTATCCTTTATTGGCCGAAAAAGTCAGTTATGATCCTGATGATCTACGATTTATAATTTTCCATTTAAATCCCAAAGCCCGTTTTAATAATGGTCAGCCTGTCACGGCAGAGGATGTCAAATTTACTTTTGATACCTACCAGACCAAAGCCAATCTGGGTTTTCAAATGTATTTATCCGATTTGGCAAAAACAGAAGTCATTTCCAAGTATCAGGTTAAATTTATTTTTAAATCCAGGAATAATGTGGAAATGCCGCTGATTGTGGCAAGCCTACCCATCTATTCCAAGCAGGACTGGAGCAATAAGGATTTTACCCGTATTACTTTGCAGCCGATTGTAGGGTCTGGACCTTATATGCTGGAGCGTATTGATGCAGGGCGGAGTATAAGCTATAAACGTAGTCCAAATTATTGGGCCAGAGACTTGCCTGTCAATAAAGGGCGTTATAATTTTGATCGGCTGAAATATGTCTATTACCGTAATTTAGAGGTCAGTTTTGAGGGTTTTAAATCCCGACAATTTTATTTATATGAAGAAAAAAATATCCGTAACTGGATGACCGCTTACAATTTTCCAGCGATGCAATCAGGCTGGATCAAAAAGTATAAAGCCCGTTTAGGTACGCCCTTAGATATTCAAAGTCTGGTATTTAATATTCGCCGTTCACCTTTAAATGATATTTATTTACGCAAGGCATTGACTTATGCCTATGATTTTGAGTGGCAAAATAAAGCATTATTTTTTAACCAGAATCAGCGTTTACAAAGCTATTTTGACAATACCGATCTGGCGGCGACAGGAAAACCCAGTGCAGCAGAATTAAACATCATTCAACCTTTACTGCCACAGCTTGATCCTGTGATGCGACAAGGTATGTTGGCAGACTGGCGTTATCCTGTCTCAGATGGCAGT
>JAXMGF010000024.1:0-27473 GCA_046347365.1 Acinetobacter sp.
TTTCAGTCAATTCATCCACTTTGACTTTACCATCTGGGTTATACCACGTGACCGACCAAGAAATAGAACCACCAATCAATCGACGCCAAATAAATGCCTCATGTTTAACTTTGCCTTGATCACGTAATTTTTCAATCACGTTCAGCCAAACTTGCTCATATTCATTACGCATCTTTAGAAGATAGTCTTGTTTCTCTTTGGAGAGGGCAAACCATTCATGAACCAGTACGGCCATTGCTGCACCTGTATCCCCAGTAATCGAAATCAGTTCAGCTTTGATTAAATCACGTAATTGTTGTTCTGGCTCATTTGAACGTTCAGCCGCTTCTTTAAGCCGTGCAAAGTTATAAATAATGGTTTGTTCCATGACAGTCGCTAAAATTTCATCTTTACTTTTGAAATGATGGAAAAGACTACCTGACTGGATACCAATAAATTCACCCAATTGGCGAACTGTGGTTTTGTCATAACCTTGTTTATAAAATAAATAAGCAGCACCAAGCAGCAAACGCCCACGTGGGCTATCGTCAAAACATACAATTTTAGGTATTTGCTCAATTGAAGTTGCGATCATGCCAGTCCGTCTATCCTATTAAATCTAGTGAGCATTGTAACAAAATTCATTTCATGAATTGTCTTATCTTTTTATAACAAGCATTTGCTTGGACTTGTCTATTTTTGCCAATACAGCATATCATTATGTACTTTACAAACCAAGCACTTGCTTGGTAATGTTGGAGCAATTTAGAAATAACAATGAGAAAGCGCATGACAAGCATCAAGCAGGATGATCAGAAGGTAATCAAAATTGGGTGTGCATCAGGCTTTTGGGGGGATACCAACACAGCCGCTTTTCAGTTAGTACATCTGAGTGATATTGATTATCTGGTTTTTGATTATCTGTCAGAAATTACCATGTCGATCATGGCAAAGGCAATGATGACTGATCCAAATCATGGTTATGCATTGGATTTTGTTAGCCGAGTGATGGCACCACTGATTAATAAAATTGCTGAGAAAAAAATCAAAGTCATTAGTAATGCTGGCGGTGTTAATCCTTTAGCGTGTCGTGATGCCTTACAAAAAATAATTGATGAAAAAGGCTTGGATTTAAAAGTTGCTGTGGTACTTGGGGATGATGTATTACCCAAACATGCTGAGTTACTGAAACAAAATGTTCAGGAAATGTTTAATGGTGATGCTTTACCACATCATGTAGCCAGCAGTAATGCCTATTTAGGGGCGATTGCGATCCGCGATGCCTTGGATTTAGGTGCAGATATTGTGATTACAGGTCGAGTGGTTGATTCGGCTGTGGTACTTGCACCCTTACTGCATGAATATAAATGGTCACTCGATGATTATGATAAGTTGGCTCAAGGCTCATTGGCAGGGCATGTGATTGAATGTGGTGCTCAATGTACAGGTGGTAATTTTACCGATTGGCGTTTAGTACAAGGCTTTGACAATATGGGCTTTCCAATTGTAGAAGTCAGTGCCGATGCTTCCTTTATTGTGACTAAACCACAAGGCACAGGTGGCTTGGTTTCAACAGCAACAGTCGCAGAACAAATTGTTTATGAGATTGGTAATCCTCAAGCTTATTTACTTCCTGATGTGACGGCTGATTTTAGCCAAGTTCATTTAGAGCAAATCGGTGAAGATCGAGTAAAAGTTACAGGTGCAACTGGTCGTGCACCAACGCAGCAATATAAAGTCAGTGCTACCTATGCGGATGGTTATCGTGTTTTAGTGAGCTTCTTAATTGCAGGTCGTGAAGCACCTGAAAAAGCACAAACCATTGCTGATGCGATTCTAAATAAATGCGAACGTGTATTGGCTTTGCGTTCAGTTCCGCCATTTAGTGAAAAATCGGTGGAGATTCTGGGTATCGAAAGTACCTATGGTCCGCATGCAAGAATCAAAGATAGCCGTGAAGTGGTGGTCAAGATTGCTGTGAAACACATGTTTAAAGAAGCCTGTATGTTTTTTGCTTCGGAAATTGCACAGGCATCTACAGGTATGGCACCTGCTTTGGGGATTGTTGGTGGTCGTCCTAAAGCTTCGGCAGTGGTGAAGCTTTTCTCTTTCTTAATTGATAAAGATCAAATCAAGGTTGAGGTGGATTTTGCAGGGCAACGTCATCCAGTTCAGATTCCAACAGGTTTAGCTCCACAAGATATTAACCTGCATTCAGTGGGTGAAGTGGCGAGCTATCAAGGCGATGAAATTGAAGTGCCGTTAATTGAAGTGGCACATGCGCGCAGTGGCGACAAGGGTAATCATAGCAATATTGGGGTGATTGCCCGTAAAGCAGAATATCTACCTTGGATTCGGGCAGCACTGACAGAAGCCAATGTTGCAGACTATATGCAGCATGTACTTGATCCTGAAAAATCAAAAGTGATTCGTTATGAATTGCCAGCCATGAATGCACTGAATTTTATGTTGGAAAATGCACTAGGCGGGGGTGGAATTGCAAGTTTGCGGATTGATCCGCAAGGTAAGGCTTTTGCACAGCAATTGTTAGATATGCCAGTCAAAATACCAGCACAACTGTTAGAAAAATAAGTAAAGGATGTAAATCAAATGAGTTACCAATCAATTTTCAGGGCAGATGCATTTGCTGACAAAGTGATTGTCGTGACAGGCGGAGGTTCTGGTATTGGCCGTTGTACCGCACATGAATTGGCTTCTTTGGGCGCTCAGGTGGTGATCACAGGGCGCAAAATTGAAAAGTTAGAAAAAGTCAGCCAAGAAATTTTAGAAGATGGTGGCAAAGTCCATTTCATCGTCTGTGATAACCGTGATGAAGAACAAGTCAAAAACATGATTGCTGAAGTCATTGAAAAATTTGGCAAGCTAGATGGCTTAGTCAATAACGCAGGTGGGCAATTTCCATCTGCACTTGAAAGTATTTCTGCCAATGGCTTTGATGCTGTAGTACGTAATAACCTGCATTCAACTTTTTACCTGATGCGTGAAGCCTATAACCAATGGATGGCAAAACACGGCGGTAGCATTGTCAATATGGCTGCTGATATGTGGGGCGGTATGCCAGGAATGGGACATTCTGGTGCAGCACGTTCAGGTGTGGATAACCTAACCAAAACCGCTTCAGTCGAGTGGGGACGTTCAGGCGTTCGGGTTAATTGTGTCGCGCCGGGTTGGATTATTTCTTCTGGTATGGATAACTACAGTGGTGACTTTGCCAAATTTATTATTCCAAGTTTGGCAGGTAATGTGCCCTTAAAACGAATGGGTACTGAGTCGGAAATTTCTTCAGCGATTTGTTATTTACTCTCTGATGCTGCTGCATTTGTTTCAGGTGTGACCTTAAGAGTTGATGGTGCAGCTTCACAAGGAACACGGATGTATCCGTTAGCAGATGCAACCAATAGCCAGTCTTTTAATGGCTTCCATCGTGCATTTATTCCTGATGTACTCAAAGATCAGATTGAAAAAGCAGAACAACAATCTGCCCAAGCGCAAGATGCAAACAAGGATTAAACCATGACGATTCTTCAATCTGAAATTGCAGTCGGTAGTGAACAATATCAACAAAATAGAGATGCTTTATTAAACCAAATTGCAGAAGTGCGTGCCGTACAGCAAAAAGGTATTGATAAGTCTTATGCAGCAAAACCCAAATTTGATAAGAAAGGCAAAATTCTTCCACACGAACGGGTACGTTTACTTCTCGATGCTGATTCACCTTTTGTGGAGTTATGCGGTCTCGTTGGCTATAACATGCATGATGATAAAGATGGCTCTGAAGCGGGTGGGGGTATTATCGCGGGAATTGGTTTTGTCAGTGGCGTTCGTGCTTTGGTCACTGCCAGTAATAGCGCAATCAAAGGCGGCACCATGTCACCGATGGGTGTACAAAAAACCTTACGTTTGCAAAAGATTGCGCTTGAACAAAAATTACCGATTGTGACATTGACCGAAAGTGGCGGCGCAAATTTAAATTATGCAGCCGAAGTATTTACTTATGGCGGTATGACTTTTGCCAATCAGGCACGAATGTCTGCGGCAGGGATTCCACAAATATCGGTGGTACATGGTAATGCCACCGCAGGTGGTGCATATCAACCAGGTCTATCTGACTATGTGATTGCCGTGCGTAAGCAAACCGAAATGTTATTGGCTGGTCCCCCATTATTGTTAGCAGCAACAGGTGAAGTGGCAACGGCTGAGGAACTCGGTGGTGCTGAAATGCATACTCAGGTTTCTGGTGTAGCTGAATATTTAGCTGAAAATGATGCTGATGGCATTCGTATTGCTCGTGAAATTTTTGAGCATTTGAACTGGAAAGAACAAACCAAAAGTCTCGATCAGGATTATAAAGAACCTCGTTACTCAGCCGAGGAATTGTTAGGCATTATTCCGCAAGATCCGAAGCAACCTTTGGATATGAAAGAAATCGTGGCGCGGATTATTGATGATTCAGACTTTTTAGAATTTAAACAAGAATATGATGCGCTTACTGTTTGCGGTTGGGCAAAAATGGGTGGGGTACATATTGGAATTATCACCAATAATGGCCCCATCACACCACAAGGTGCAGTGAAAGCCGCACAGTTTATTCATCTTTGTGAACAAACCCAACGACCACTTTTATTCTTGCATAACACCACGGGTTTTATGGTCGGAACGGATGCTGAACAAAACGGCATTATTAAACATGGTTCTAAGCTGATCCAAGCAGTTGCCAACGCGACTGTACCCAAAATCTCGATCATTGTTGCTGGTTCTTATGGAGCAGGTAACTATGCCATGTGTGGACGTAGTTTATCGCCAAACTTTATTTTTGCTTGGCCAAATTCACATGTGGCGGTGATGGGTTCAGCACAGGCAGGAAAAGTGTTGCGTATCGTGGCTGAAGGGAAGCAAAAAGCTTCAGGCATGGAACCGAATCCACAGATGTTGGATTTTCTAGAACAAAGTACGTCGATGAAATTGGAACAGCAATCGACCGCTTTATTTAATACAGCGATGTTACATGATGACGGCATTATCGATCCTAGAGATACACGTAAAGTATTGATCTTCTTGCTACAGACCATTTATGAAGCACAGCAACGCGAGTTAAATCCAACGCGTTTTGGTGTGTCTAGATTTTAATTTTTAATACCCGCATCCTAGCCTTCTCCCTAAGGGAGAGGGGAAAAACAATTTTTAAGGAAAAAAATAATGAAATTTACCGCAGAGCATGAAGCATTACGCCGTACCGCACGTCAGTTTGTAGAAAACGAACTTAATCCGTTTATTCCAGAATGGGAAGCAGCGGGATGTTTTCCGATCCATGACGTCTTTAAGAAAATGGCAGATTTAGGCTTGTTAGGTATTTGTAAGCCCGAAGAAAACGGCGGCTTGGGTTTAGATTATTCGTATAACCTCGTGGTGGCAGAAGAATTAGGGCGTGCAGCTTGTGGTGGTGTGCCGCTGGCGATTGGTGTGCAAACCGATATGGCAACACCTGCACTTGCTCGTTTTGGTAGTAAAGAACTCAGAGAAGAGTTTCTGAATCCTGCGATTCGTGGTGAATATGTGGCTTCGATTGCAGTTTCAGAAGTGCATGCTGGTTCAGATGTTGCAGCGGTTAAAACCACCGCAAAAAAAGATGGTGATGATTATGTGATTAATGGCAGCAAAATGTGGATTACTAATTCACTGCAAGCAGACTTCTTCTGCTTACTTGCCAATACCTCTGACGACAAACCACACGTCAATAAATCAATGATTATTGTTCCTGCGAAGACTGCAGGCATTAGTTTCTCAGAACCACTGAATAAGCTAGGAATGCGCTCCACCACAACGGCTCAAGTTTATTTCGATAACGTTCGTGTACCACAGCGCAATCTGGTGGGTGCTGAGGGTATGGGCTTCATGATGCAGATGATGCAGTTTCAGGAAGAACGTATGTGGGCATGTGCAAATGCTGTCGGTGGTTTGGAAAATGTGATTCAACAAACCATTGATTATACGAAAGAACGGACGACATTTGGTCAGCCACTCATCAATAATCAATATGTGCATTTCCGTTTTGCTGAATTGATGACTGAAGTTGAAGCGCTAAAAGCACTTACTTATCAAGCTTGTGAACAACACATTGCTGGTGAAAATGTCACCATGATGGCTTCGATGGCAAAGCTCAAAGCAGGGCGCTTAACTCGAGAAGTGGCGGATAGCTGCCTACAATATTGGGGTGGAAATGGCTTTATGTGGGAGAACCCTGCATCACAGTTGTATCGTGATGGACGTTTAGGTTCGATTGGTGGTGGTGCAGATGAAATCATGCTCGGAATTATCTGTAAATTGATGGATATCTTGCCGAAGAAGCAGAAAGGGTGATCTAAAGTTAATTTATATTTTAGCTATGTCTAAATCTTCCCTGAGATGCGGCTTAAGCATCGTGGTAGGGAGGATTTAGAAAGGTAAAATTAAAAATGCTGAAAGATTGGTATACCTCAAGGGGCTAAAGTGTGGTTTTGCATTATCCCGATAATAAAACGAAATATTTTACCTATAACAATAGTTTTAAAATCTTTATAAAAACATCAATATTTATTTGATATCAATTATTTAATTTTTTCAATTCATCGCAATTTTTTCCCTCTGGATTGTCATGTTCAGGGTATTGACTTATGATGTTTGTGATGACCTACTAAAATAGAATGTTATACAAATACCCAGAATATTTAAAAAAATATTGGCCTTTTGTCGTGTGCAAGATGCAAAACATGGAACAAAGATATGCAAAGCATAATGCAGCCGCTCCAACATAAATGGCGTATTCGCATGGTGATGACCATAATGATGATCATTGCCATCACATTGACATCCGTCACTTTTACAACAGTTAACTGGTTTGAGGCAAAGACTTTGCTTCTGGATGCCGCAACTAGCAAGGCGGAAATGACCAGTCAAATCACGGAACAAAAAGTACAACAAATTATTGATCCTGCTGAAGCACTGCTGCGCGTTCTGGCCTTTGATCCTGTGGTTGAAGCCAGCACATTGCCCCAGCGGTTGCAACGCCTAGAGGCCTTTACTACCAATTTGTATGCCAATCCATTATTAACGGCTGTGTATATTGGCTATGATAATGGTGATTATTTTCTGGTGAGTCCATTAACCAAGGCGACATTACGTCAGAGCTATCGCGCACCAGAACAGGCAAAATACGTGGTTCGCACATTGTTGGGACAGGTAGCAGAAAAGCGTACACACCAACTTTTATTCTATGATCAGCAGCTCAACCTGATTGAGCAACGTATAGATCCAGACTATGTGTATGATCCTCGGCAACGTCCCTGGTATAACAATGCGCTTGCCACCACAGATGTTGCCATTTCAAAACCCTATATTTATGCAGATACACCTTTGATGGGTGTAACACTTTCCATGCGCAGTAGTAATCCACATGCGATTGTTGCGATGGATTTACCCTTAAATGGAATTAAGGATGCACTGCAACAATTGAGTATTACCCCCCATAGTCAAATTGCATTGGTGGATAGTCAGGGTGGAGTGATTGGGGTCAATATGGGTTCAGCTATTGATCAAGCCACATCCAACACACAAGCCCCTGCACTGCAACATTTGGAAAACACAGCTTTATTACAGTTGTGGCAGTTACCATCACAAACTCAGGTGATGACCTATCAGGCTGATGATCAACAATGGTTGGGGCGAAAGATTGAACTTGCCCAGTATCATGAACTGGGGTTACAGCTATTGGTTGCCATTCCAAGTCAAGAGCTACTCAAGGATTTGCCTGTTTATCGCCGCCAGATGATTGGGATTGCGATTGTTTTGGGGATGCTGCTTCTTGCTTTGGGGGCATGGCTTGGTCATCGTATTGGCCAGATTATTGAACAGCATATTCGTCGTGTTCGGCAGATGTCACATTTTGATTTTAGTCGTCCTAGCCCTGAGTTTAGTTTGTTGTATGAAGCCTATCAATTGACGGATGTGACGGATGATGTGAGCCGTACCATGGAAGCATTGTTAAAAATCAGTCAGGTACTGCAAGCTGAACCACAGATTGATACCATGCTGAATAAAGTGCTTCGGTTGTTTGTAGAGGCCGTTCGTTGTGATAGTGGCGCAGTGTATCTTTACCAGTCAAAAGATAACAGTTGGCAAAAAAATGCCGCCTATGGACGACAAGATCAGGTGGATGCCGTTGCGGCACAATTGGGTAACATTGAGAATCAGCAGCCTAACCGCCATGCCCTGTGTCAGGCCTTTGCCATACGCGGGCGTGATGGACACATTTTGGGTTATGTGATTTTAGAGCATAAAGGTGATCATGAGCATACGTCACAAAACTTCCTGATTTTTAGTGAACGGTTAACTGGAATGTTGGCAATTCCAATTGAAACCAGGCAATTGATTGAATCACAGAAAGCGCTTCTGGAGGCTTTCATTCTGGTTCTTGCCGATGCGATTGATACTAAGAGTGCCCATACAGGAGGCCATTGTCGTCGTGTGCCCAAACTGGCAATGATGATTGTGGATCACTTGTCAGCAGAAACACAAGGGCAATATGCTGATTTCCATTGCAATGCGGATGATCGTGAGGCTTTCCGTCTGGCAGCATGGCTACATGACTGTGGTAAGATTACCACGCCTGAACATATTATTGACAAAGCCACCAAACTGGAAACCTTGTACAACCGTATCCATGAAATCCGTACCCGTTTTGAAGTGTTATATCGGGATGCCGAGATAGCGTGTCTAAAGGCTCAACTGACAGGAACAGAACAGGCATGTGCGGAAGCCCAGCGTGATGCACAGTATGCGCAACTACAGGATGATTTTGCCTTTATTGCCAAATGCAATATTGGAGGGGAGTTTTTAAGTGATGAGACGATTTTACGTTTAGAACAGATCGGGCAGCGAACATGGTTACGTCATTTTGATAACCGTCTTGGGCTATCGCTACTGGAACAGTCACTTTATCATCATCCTGCGCCGCCACTCCCCGTACATGAGCGACTATTGGCAGATAAACCTGAGCATATCGTTGCATGGGATGAAAATTATAAACCCCATGTAGAGCGGGATGATCCATTAAACATGCATGGTTTTGACATGCAACTTCCACATTACCAAAGAAATACTGGGGAAATTTATAATCTTAGTATTCGCCGAGGGACACTGACCAGCGAAGATCGTTTTGCGATTAACAATCATATCGTCCAGACCCTGATTATGCTGACCAAATTACCTTGGCCCAAGCATTTGCAGCGTATTCCCGACCTTGCCACTAACCATCATGAACGTATGGATGGACAGGGTTATCCAAGACGCTTACAAGCGGCACAAATGTCTGTTGAGGAGCGTGTTCTGGCATTGGCCGATGTTTTTGAGGCGCTCACTGCCGCGGATCGTCCTTACAAATCTGCCAAAACCATTTCTGAGTCGCTGATGATCATGGCAAAAATGTGTCAGGAAAATCATCTTGACCGTACACTGTTTATCTATTTTGTCCAAAGTCGTTTATGGCTGGATTATGCCCAACAGTTTATTCCACCTCATCAAATTGATGAGGTAGATATAGACGCTGTGGTGCGTACCGCCAAAGCTAATCACGCATGATAATGCTTATTTTACAAACCAAGCACTTGCTTGGTTTGTAAAGTGGGGATATATTGTGAAGCATGGCTGGGTTGTGTGAGGGGCTGAGGTCATGGTCATCTGGGTTATAACAATGTCATATGTTGGGCAAGGATCTTTGATCCAGGTAATGCTGCCCCTGTGATCATGTGGTTGCGTATGATGTTGATCCTGTATAGCTAACCTGTGATTAAGAATGAAAAATTAGGAATAAAATGAGTAATCTGGATACTTTACAAGTGGATGACAGCATCCAGCTTGAACGACAAGGCAGTATTTTAACGCTATGGCTGAACCGACCTGAAAGCCGTAATGCCATGAGTCTCAACATGGTCAATGCCATTCAGCAGGTCTTTGCTCATATTGCCGAAGATAGCTCGATTCGTGCCGTAATCCTGCGTGGAAAAGGCGGGCATTTCTGTGCAGGTGGTGATATTAAAGATATGGCAGCTTTGCGTGTTGAAGCGGCGAATGTGGGCAGTTTACAGCCTTATGTTGATTTTAACCGCCGTTTTGGTGCCATGATTGAACAAGTTGATCAAGCTCCTCAAACGGTTGTTGCAATTTTAGAAGGGGCAGTGCTCGGCGGTGGCTTTGGTTTAGCATGTGTCTCTGATATAGCGATTAGTCGTGATAATGCTCAGTTTGGCTTACCTGAAACAGGTCTTGGGGTATTACCTGCACAAATTGCACCGTTCGTAGTGAAACGGATTGGGTTGACCCAAGCGCGTCGTTTGGCATTGTTAGGTTCACGTTTTAATGGTGAGACTGCGCAGAAGTCAGGTGTGATACATGAAGTTGTACGCGATGATATTGAGCTTGAACAAATTGCTTGCTGATACCATTCCAACAGATTAAACGTGCTGCGCCGTTGGCATCCCGTACCACCAAAGCCTTGTTACATCGGACTCTAAATGAGCCTCTAGATTCTTTACTGGATGCTGCCGCACAGCAGTTTGCTCAAGCGGTTGGTGGGGCAGAGGGGCAGAAGGCATGATGGCCTTTATTCAAAAACGTTTCCACTGGCACGGATGAGAGGATCAGCAAAGCGCATTGCTTTGCCACTGCGCAAGAGTGATCAGCAAGGCGAAACGATGCTTTGAGAGAGAATAAAAATGGCTTAAAAGTTTTAGTCGCAAATCGTGGTGAGATTGCCGTTCGGGTGATGCAAACAGCGAAAGCAATGGGCTATCAGACCGTTGCCGTATATTCAGATGCCGATGCCAATGCACGCCATGTTCAGGTTGCAGATGAAGCAGTGTATATCGGAGCGTCTAAAGTTTCAGAATCCTATCTGTCGATTGCTAACATTATTGCAGCCTGTCAAAAGACAGGTGCCGATGCGGTTCATCCTGGCTATGGTTTCCTGTCTGAAAACACTGATTTTGCACAAGCATGTATTGACCACAACATTAGCTTTATTGGGCCGACTGCACCTGCAATTGAATTGATGGGCAGCAAACGTTTATCCAAGATTGCCATGATTGAGGCAGGTGTACCGTGTGTTCCTGGTTATGAGGGCGATCAGCAAGAGATTGAATACTTAGCTGAGCAAGCGGAAAATTGGTTTTCCATTGATGGTCAAAGCATCTGCTGGTGGTGGTGGACGTGGTATGCGTTTGGTACACCAGTCGGCTGATTTGTTGGAAGCCTTAAAAACCGCACGTTCAGAGGCCGAAAATGCCTTTGGTTCAGGTGAATTAATTATTGAAAAAGCGGTGATCGCACCTCGTCATGTGGAGATACAGGTATTTGGTGACACACATGGCAATTATGTATACCTGTTTGAACGAGATTGTTCGATTCAACGCCGTCATCAAAAAGTGGTGGAAGAAGCCCCTTGTCCAGTGATGACATCTGAGTTACGCCAAAAAATGGGCGAAGCTGCGGTTGCAGCAGCAAAAGCCTGTGATTATGTTGGTGCGGGTACGGTTGAATTTTTACTGGATCAATCAGGCGAGTTTTATTTCCTTGAAATGAATACTCGTTTGCAAGTTGAACATCCTGTGACAGAAATGATTACAGGGCTGGATTTGGTGGAATGGCAACTGCGTGTGGCCAATGGTGAAACTTTGCCATTACAGCAACATGAACTTGATTTAAATGGCCATGCGATTGAAGTGCGTTTATATGCGGAAGACCCACGTCAGGACTTCTTGCCACAGACAGGAAAAGTGTTGCGCTGGCAGCCTGCTGCGTTGCCGAATGTGCGTATTGATCATGGCATGCTGGAACAGGGTGAAATTAGCCCATTCTATGACCCAATGGTTGCCAAGGTGATTGCCTATGGTAAAACCCGTCAGGATGCCATTCGCTTACTGGCAAGAGCAGTTGATGATTGTGTGTTGCTGGGTGTAAACAGCAATAAACAATTTTTGGTAAATTTATTGCGGCATCCGATTATTGTGGCAGGTGATACCAATACCGCATTTATCCAACAGCATTTTCAGGATGATGTCAGCCTGCATCAGCAAAGCCTGAATATTGAAACATTGGCGGTTGCTGCGGCGTTGTTTATCCAGCAGAACCAGTTAAAAGTATCTTGGCAAACAGGTGTTTCAATGCCGCTACCATTAAAGTTGAAATATGCAGATCAACACTTATTGCTGCATGTCCAAACCGATCAACAGCAAGTTACCGTGGAATTATGTGATCAGCACTGTACGGATGTCAGGTTAGAAATGTAACTGATACTCAGATTATTTACAATGTTGATGGTGTGCGCCGTAAATCTGAGTTATGTACTTGATCAAAATCAACTCTATTTAGATACGGGCAATGGTAATCTTAGTGATTGAAAATATCACCTATGCCGCACCTGAAGCTGCTGAGGTAGTGGGCGATGGTAAAATCCGTGCGCCGATGGATGGGGCGATTGTGAATCTGTTGGTTAATGCTGGGAGACACCGTAAGCAAAGGACAAACCTTGCTGGTCTTGGAGGCCATGAAAATTCAACAACAAATTAAGTCGGATGTTGATGGTGTGGTAGATGAACTGATTGGTCAGGTGGGGCAACAGGTGAAAAAACGACAATTATTATTAAATGTCGCAATTGCATAAAGTATAAATTAAAAAGCTAGGTTCCACGCCTAGCTTTTTAATAGTCTTTCAACTGCGATCAGTGAGTGTGTGGAATTGTCTTTCGGATTAATCAATAAGTTAAGGATTAAGCTTGATCAGCGGCAACAATCGCGGCACTGGCCTGTTTTAAACTATAAAGCAACTGTCCGAGTAGAACATCCTTATTACTCAGCGTCACCATGACCATCGGATGATGTGGTGCAGGGATAGAGGTCAGGATTGCCTTGCCATTCTCCGCATCGAGGGTGATGCTTTGACATCCAGTCAACTGGATTTCATTCAGGAACGCACTGACCATTGCCAGAATGGAACTGCTGACAGCAGCAAGCTTGGTACTGTTATAAGGATTCTTCTTATAAACGGAAGCCAGTTCAAATCCATCTGTTGAACAGAGCATGATGTAATCAATACCCCGAATGTTCATTAAAATATCATTGGCCTGGCCTTTCGCCATTTGAATGAGTTCTTTGGGCGCCGTACGTTGTTGACTCGGGATACTGAACATAATTCTTCTCTTTATAAAGCGATTAATTTGTTGCTTTTAAATTGACTTCTAATGCTGCAATCAGTGATTCAATCATGAGCAACACATGCTCCTGTTTACGGGCATCAATAAAAAACAGGGGATATTGATACTCGTTCTGTATCAGCCACTCCCGATAAATAGAGGTGGTATGTTCCTTGTTTTCATCCACATGCGTAATACCAATCGAAATATTCTTGGTATAGTCCTTAAACGTGTCAAGATAGCCCTCAAGTTCTTCAAGGGGAACCTTGCTGTTATGGTCGACTAATAGAATAACACCTAAAGCACCCTGACAAATAACAGGCCAGATAAAGTCAAAGCGTGATTGTCCAGGTGTTCCATATAAACCAATCTTTACCCCATCATCTAATGTAATTTCACCATAATCAATACCAACTGTCGTTTGCATCTTATTATGGGCCTGACTATCTGTATTGAGTGCTTCGGTGGCAAGGACTGGAATTTCAGAAAGGGACTTAATCGCTTCTGTTTTACCTGCACCCATGCTTCCTGCAAACACAATTTTATATTGTTGAAGAATCATATTGTTCCTTAAAGTCCAAAGCGGCGTCTGATTTTGCCGAAAAATTTATTCAGAAGACCTTGCTGTTCAGCGGGTTGTACAGCAGTTTCAGTTTGTAAATAATGGCTTTCTGAAGCAGGGATAATGCCGCCGTTGTTGGAAACAATGCAGGCAGCAATAAACTGTTGAACCGTTTGAATGGGAAGTTTTAATTGTGTGGCGACTTGGGAAAGTTGAGCTCCTTGTATAAAGCAGGCTGAAAGTTGCAGTGTAATTTTTCGATAATTATTTTGTGTTGGCTGAGGCCAATACTCAAGTTTATAGTATTCACTTTCATTTGGCGCTAAACGCTGAAATTCAGGTGAATGCCAAAACAGGTTCCATAACCAGTCCTGTAAATTATATTCGACCTTGCGGGACACCTTGGTGAAGTCTGAGGTGGTCGCAAATCCATAATTAAAACTGTGGTTGGTCTGGGTCTGGGTTCGTGTTGGCTCTAGCCAGGCAATCTGGCTACGTGTGTCAATAATTGCCAGAGTGCCGCGATCATCAAAAAGATGCAGTCGGGCATTTTCTGGATTCAGCATGTCTGTTAAAAACTTTTCATTGACCGCATCATGTGCTGAAACAGGCTCTATCTTGGTGTATTGAGATTGTTGCTTGGATAGATAACTTAAAAGACGAAGATGAATCCATTTTTTCAAGGCATCGGTCTGTTGAAAGGGTAAGTAAATTGTATTGTGTTCTTCTATATTACAAGTTCCTTGCCCTTTGGAAACCTTTAAGCAGGGAAGTTGTTTTTGTTCTAAAATACGTTGAATGCCTTCAGTATCAAAAAAATTTTCATTTATGAGTAGTAAGTCGATATTTGGATGGGCAATGTTAATCCAGTTAATGCCAAATTCATGAGGTATTGTTTTTCTAAGTTCTATTTTTAATTCATCTGAAACTTTTAAACTTATACCCGAAATCGCGATATTAATGCAATGTCCATTCATAGTATCACTTTAATAATTTATAAAATATTGGACTGCACAAAACTAGTCTTTATAATAGAGACTAATAATAGACCGCTTGTATATATATCTTCTTATTATAAATAAAGAAGATGAAAATATATACAAGAAGTCTAATTATATTGAATCATTGTGTAATTGCCAATTAAGCAAAGTCTAACTCTTTTTCAAATGTTTTTAACTCATGTCGAGCCATTGCCAGATTAGATTTAGTGCGGTCCAATACCAGATAAAGGAACAGGTTGCCATTGCTTTCCAGAGGGCGGATCAAGTGATATGCCTTACCAAGGGTGATGAGAATATCTTCAATATCATCATTCAATTTCAGTGAGTTAGCGACACGGCGTTTTGCTCGAACAACCTCAGTGTTACCCGCAGCTGCCAATTCTAAATCAAGTGTGCCCCCACCTTGAGTTGCCAGCGCCAAACCGCTTTCTGTATCTACCAACGCTGCTGCAACGAAACCATCAATATTTGTTAAGCTTTCTAATGAAATTTTAGCCATGATTTTATCTCTACTAATACATCTTGTTTATGAATTTATATTCCCTACTTTTGTTTTTGATGAGTTTTCAAAAGTAGATAACCTTATTATAGGAAACTCTTTTATGAAATCAATAATACTTTGAAATTATTGCAATCACAGGAATGCTACTAATTGATAATTTTTGTCAAATAAACAGACCAAAACACCGAATAAGGGTTGAAATTGAGCTTTAATGTGATTTTTTTCACACTAATATTTGGTTTTAAATTCTTCTTTCTATTGTAAGTAAATGTAAATATTTTTATTGATAAACTATGTTGAAATATATTTTATAAAATTTTAATGTCATTGTAAGATTCTGATAAAGAAAGTTTTTTTAACTTTCTTTATCAATTATTGTTTAATTAATATGCAAGTAATTGACTGTAAGAATAATACATGAATAGTAAAATGATCAATGCAATGACTGGAGAAATTAGATACGACCAGGCTGGAATATTTGGCTGTTCAACCTCAATTTCTTCAGTGTGATGGATGCTAGGTTGTGCCTGATGAACCATTTGATTGAACTCCTGCATGGTGGCTTCCAGTGAAATATCTTGCTGCTCAACGGGCTTGGAACCTTTAAGTTCAGTAAGCTGGTTGGTTGACCAAACCCAGTCTTCTGCCTGCCCCGATAAATGCTCGATTTGTCCAAGCAAAAGCTCTGTGAGTCCTGTTTGTCCAAAGCTTCCTGTCTGGTCAAGTTGATTGAGTTCAGTAAACTGTAGACTCAATACCTCCGAGATACTGGACTCTAGCTCGGCTGCGCTAAGTGCAGATTTATTATGTTTGGAGGTAGTGAGGTGTCGGGCAATTTCCTGAATATAAAGCGGGTCGGCAGCCTTGATTTCATGATAAAGTTTTTTTGGGTCTTGTCTCCAAAGACTAATCAGTTGTCCCAGTGTCAGTACATTGATTTCATGAATATAAGACTGCTTTTCTTTGGGAGAATACTGGCTAAAAAGCTGTGGTTTTTGAAACTTAATTTGTTCGCAAAAGTATTGAACCAAGTCAAATGCCATCGTGTATTTCCTCGTTTAATCTAAAATTCTAAGAGAAGGTTTCTTTTTAATTGGTTCTGCTTCTTGCTTTATTTCAGACACCTGAGCAGTGTTTGTATCTTCAATGTCCGCATATTCAGCTGGGTCGAAAAATAAACCCTGTCCATTTTCTTTGGCGTAAATTCCCAGCATCGCCCGAACAGGCACATAAATTTCTTTTGCTACTCCACCAAAACGTGCCGAGAACGTAATGGCTTCGTTACTCATGTGCAGAGCATGGATTGCATGTGGGGCAAGGTTCAGAACAATTTGTCCATCTTTTACGAACTGTACTGGAACATCGGTATGGGGTTGTGTGGCATCAACCAATAAGTAGGGGGTCAACTGGTTGTCACAAATCCATTCATAAATGGCGCGGGCAAGATAGGGACGTGTTGGGGTAATGGTTATTTGCTCAGACATAATTAAAAAACTTATTAAATCGTAGAAATGAAGTTATTGTAGCTGTTTTTTTCTTGGGCTGTCATTGATTTAATAAAAGATGATCGGCTAAAGATGCGCTGGCAATACAGGAAAATTGGACGGCAGTGTTGTGGAGGAAGTTCTATCCCCATGCTTTTTAAACGCAGGAAAATGGGTGCAAGCATACAATCCAAAATAGAGAAATTTTCAGACATGAAAAATGGAAAATGCTGAAATAATGGGGTCAGCGAGATCAGGGTATCTCTCAATTCTTTCTGTGCCTTTTGTTTTTGTGTGGGATTGAGTGTGTCTGCGTGACGGAGCATGTGGTCAGCCAGTTGAAACCAGTCCTGTTCAAAACGCCAGATATATTGGCGCTGCTCAGCCCGCGCCATTGGTGCATCGGCATAGAGCTTGTTCTGGCGATAACGGTCATCAAGATATTCTGCAATCACGTTTGCCGAGAAGAGTTTTAGATTTTGCTCAATGAGCATTGGCAACTGGTTGTATGGATTCAGGTCGGCTAAGTCTTCATCTTCATGGTCGGTAATGATGAGCTGATACTTGATCTGTTTTTCAGCAAGTAAAAAACGAATCCAGTGTGAACGGTAAAAATCGAAAAGTCTGTAACAAATGGTCTATACATAAATTATTATGGGGTAATACCTTGAACAGGCGTATTTTCAACCGATGACATATCACAAAGCTAGAGATATAAACCGATTAGCATACTAAAAAAATGCTGAAAAAGCATCTTTGTGACACTAAAGTGCCCTAAGAAATAAAAAACCTCGGAAAAATCCGAGGTTTTGTCCAACTCAATAAACGATTAACGTTTAGAGAATTGAGGACGTTTACGAGCTTTACGTAAACCAAGTTTCTTACGTTCAACTTCACGAGCATCACGAGTAACGAAACCAGCTTGACGAAGAGCAGGTTTTAAAGTTTCGTCAGCAGCGATCAACGCACGGGTAATACCGTGACGGATTGCGCCAGCTTGACCACCGATACCACCACCCTTAACAGTGATGTAAAGGTCATATTTTTCAGTTGCTTCCAAAAGCTCTAAAGGCTGACGCACAACCATACGAGCAGTTTCACGACCGAAATATTGCTCTAAAGTACGATTGTTGATTACGAGTTTGCCTGTACCAGCAGATAAGAAAACACGTGCAGTTGCGGTCTTACGGCGACCTGTACCATAATTAGTAGCCATGTGCTGTATCCCTTAGATGTCCAAAACTTGTGGCTGTTGAGCAGTATGAGGATGCTCGCTACCAGCGTACACTTTCATCTTCTTGATCATCGCGTAACCAAGAGGACCTTTTGGCAACATACCTTTTACAGCACGTTGGAAGATTTCTTCTGGTTTGTGTGCAACTAATTTTTCAAAATTAGTTTCACGAATACCACCAGGGAAACCAGTGTGGCGATAGTATTTCTTATCAAGTGATTTGTTACCAGTCACCTGAACTTGTTCAGCATTGATCACGACGATGTAATCGCCAGTGTCAACGTGAGGGGTATAAGAAGTTTTGTGTTTACCGCGTAAACGGCGAGCGATTTCAGTCGCAAGACGACCTAAAGTTTTGCCAGAAGCATCAACAACGTACCAGTCGTGTTGAACTTCAGCTGGCTTAGCGCTGAGAGTTTTCATTAACCACTACCTATTATAGTTGGTTTGAGCAAGGAATCGCCCAAACAAAAGGAGACCGAATTCCGCGGATGGTAGTGTCTAAACAATAATCCCTTTGGAATATATATTTTGTGAATGTTGACAATTTTGCCGTGTGCTTAAAATTAGTGTCAGAAGCAATTTTATTTAGTAGGACTCAAGCATTTCCCTGTGTTTTTATACCAAATATTTAAAAAATAGAAGTACTTATATGTTTTTTTTTGGGGAATTTGATGGACTCGTCGTTTTTTTTTAAAATTGCCATAGCTGTCTTGCTTTACAGTTAAGCATAACCCAAACACATGCTCGGAAGCTCTATAAATGGGTGGACCAGAGCAGTGTGACCAATTATTCTGAATTTAAACCTAAAGAAGGGACAGAGCGCAAGCTGAAGTTTTTGGAAAGCCGTGGTAATGAACATGTTGATCCAGCGATGGCGGTAACCGCAGAAATGAAACCGATTGAGATTCCTGTGGATATGGTCAATCCAGCCAGTTCTCCTGTGGTCACCAGCTCCAACTCGCAAACTGATTTATAAGCAGGGAGCCATTGTTGAGCCATATACTCGTCCAGCAAGTGGTGTGGTGGCAACCCAGCCAATCATTGAGAAAAAGAACCTGTCACCACACAACATCAGTCAACTAGCCCAGAAAAACAGGGAATAGCTGCCATTACAGAAAAATGACGAACAGTTGTTGCAACTGTAGAAAAAGCGAAAAAGGAAGAGCCAGTTGTGGCGGCTGTACAACCAGAGAAAAAAGTACAAATCAAGGTCAATCCGTGGACACGTACGGTGGAGGTTGTTCCATCAAATTTGGTGCCTGAAAATCTACCTAGAACATCAAGTGGTAATCCTGAGAAATAATCGCCATACTGAGTGTGATACAGCTTGGAAACTCGGATGATTATGCTTCCTTTATATGTCACGTCAGGTGAACCTGCGGGGATTGGTCCTGATATCTGTCTAAGTTTGGCTGGGCGAGTGGATGAGCGTCCAGTTGTTGTGCTGGCAGATATGCAGATACTGCAACAGCGTGCGGAGCAATTGGAATAACCACGTTGAACTGGTCACTTGTCAGGGACAGGAGCAGTCAAGCCTGTCAGGACAGCTTTTTGTGAACATGTCCCTTTAATTGAAGTTGTTGAATCGGGACAATTAAATCCCGCCAATGCAGCTTATGTGGAATTGAGCAGTTACGCCGTTCAGCCGATTATGCAATGTCTGGACGTAGCGTGGGTGTTGCAACAGCACCTGTTAAAAATCCGTGATCAATGATGCAGGGATTACCTTTAGTGGGCACACAGAATATTATCAAGGAGTTTGCGGGTGTTGATCGTGTGGTGATGATGTTGGCCACCAAAACGATAAGGATTTGCTTTGGTCACAACACATTTACCCTTGCGAGATGTACCTGATGCGATTACTAAAGAGCGTTTGCATCAAGTGATTGATATTCTTATTCATGATTTAAAAACAAAATTTAAAATAGCTGCGCCCCGTATTTTGGTCTGTGGTCTCAATCCCCATACGAGTGAAGATAGTTTATTTAGGACGTGAAGAAATTGATGTCATCAATCCCGTGCTGGAAACCTATCGAGCGCAAAGCATTGATATGAGTTTAAGTTTGCCTGCAAGATACCCTGTTTACCCCTGAAAACCTGAAAGATGCAGATGCGGTTTTGGCGATGTATCACGATCAGGGCTTACCTGTGTTAAAATCACAGGGCTTTGGTGAAGCAGTAAACATTACATTAGGCCTGCCATTTATTCGAACCTCTGTCGATCATGGTACGGCACTTTCTCTTGCAGGCACTGGACAGGCAAAATCGTCGAGTTTGCATGTTGCGGTTGATTTAGCAATTGATTTAGCCCGTCACTAATTGAGGGATAAATTATTCATGTTGGAATTATTATGTATCAAATTAATGCCCTAAACCCTAAAGATGAAGGGCATCAGGCTCGAAAACGTTTTGGTCAGAACTTTTTGCATGACCAGCGTGTGATTGCCAAAATTGTACGCTCAGTGAATCCACGTGCGGGCGATAATATTGTTGAAATCGGCCCAGGTTTGGCTGCACTGACATCGCCCCTGATTGGTGAGTGCGATGCGCTCACAGTGGTTGAACTGGACCGTGATCTGGCAGCAGGCTTGCCTGCTCGCGTGCCACATCCTGAACGTTTGACCATTGTTGAGGCAGATGCCTTAAAATATGATTTCAAGCAATTGTTTCAAGACGGTCGTCCACTACGTGTGGTGGGAAATTTACCATATAACATTTCTACGCCTTTGTTGTTCCATCTCTTGGAGTTTGGTGACAAAGTCAAAGACATGCATTTCATGTTGCAAAAGGAAGTGGTTGATCGTATTACGGCAACACCAAACACCAAAGAATATGGTCGTTTATCGGTGATGATCCAGTATTACTGTAAACCGACTTTCTTATTTGAAGTGCCACCAGGTTCATTTAATCCACCACCGAAAGTGACTTCTGCGGTATTCCGTTTGGAACCTTATGAAACTAAGCCAATTATCGCCAAAAATGAAAAAGCTTTGGCACGTTTGGTCAGCCATGTGTTTACCCAGCGCCGTAAAACCTTGCGTAACAGCTTGAAAGGCATGTTGGTTGAAGAGGGTTTTGAGAAAGCAGGTGTGGACCCGATGGCACGCCCAGAAACCTTGAGTCTGGCTGATTTTGTGGCATTGTCTGATCAGATGGTATCTTAATGTCTAAACGCTATAACTATGTCATTGGTGATGTACAAGGTTGTTTTGAAGCGCTGAAAGCGTTATTGAAAGAAATTCGCTTTGATCCAGATCAAGACTTTTTATGGTTTGCGGGTGATTTGGTTGCGCGTGGCGAAAACTCGGTGGGTGCATTGCGCTTTGTTAAAAAGCTGGCTGATCGAGGCGCTGCTGCAACCGTTCTAGGCAACCATGATTTAACCCTGATTGCCTGTGCACGCGGTTTTAAAAAGGCAAAAGTCAAAGATGGTACGCAAGATATTATTGATGCGATTGATGGTGATGAACTGATTGATTGGTTGCGTAAACAGCCTTTGAGCCTATGCCCGAATGAACACACATTGATTACCCATGCGGGTGTGCCTTGTATTTGGTCGGCAGAGCAAACTGTGCAGTTGGCAAGTGAAGTGCAACAGGTGGTTGGGCATGACGATCTTACGGTATTGGATGCTTTCCTTGCAGAAATGTATGGTGAGCAACCTGATCTTTGGTCAGATGATTTGACTGGGCAGGCTCGCTTGCGTTGTATTACCAATTATTTAACCCGTATGCGCTTAACCAATGCAGAGGGTAGGCTGGAGTTTGAGTTCAAGGATGCACTGGATGCACCGATGCCAACAGGCTTTCAGCCGTGGTTTGAGTTTAAGAGTCAGGCTGCACAAACTCATCAGCTGATTTTTGGACATTGGGCGGCGTTGCAGGGTAAAACCATTAGCTCTCAAATTCAAAATGTTGATGGTGGCTGTGTCTGGGGGCAGCAACTGGTTGCCTTGCGTTTAGAGGATCAACAGTTGTTTAAGGTGGATAATCCGTTGGCTTAGTAAAACTCCGAATTATTTTTTATTGCTCCGCTTGATGTTTAAGTGCAGCATTTTCGTTTTTTAAAGCTGTCAATAAACTGTCATACACTGATCATTAAAGTGTCAAAAAATATTTATAAGCTAAACGCATGAAAATAACGACACAAATGGATGGCGATATGCAGAGTACATACGCGACATCTCTATTAAAGCAAGATCAGTTTCCTGAAAATTTTAAATTCTATTTTAAAAGGAAGCAGCAAAAAGATCAGTCTTATGAACGATCCGAACTGCGGGATTTGGTTCGTCCACGTCTTAGAATCGCAATTGTAACTGAAACATGGCCACCAGAAATCAATGGTGTGGCTTTATCCATGATGCAGTTATGTCAGGGCTTGCAACGTCTTGGGCATAAAATCCTGTTGGTTCGTCCAGTTCAGAAAGAAACCTGTGCGGAATTCCATCCTGAACAGGAGTGTCTGGTGCTGTCCCAACCGATTCCGAAATATCCAAGCCTGCAATTTGGCTGGCCGCAATATCTAAAGGTCACCAAAGCTTTTGAAAAGTTCTCACCTGATGTGGTGCATATTGTGACTGAAGGGCCTTTAGGACTTACGGCATTGCAGGCAGCCAAAGCAAAGAAGATTGCGGTGTCCAGTGGCTTTCACTCACCCTTTCAGGATTTTAGCCGCTTCTTTGATCTAGCCTTTCTGGTCAAGCCCATCCAGCGTTACTTAACCTGGTTTCATAACAGTACCGATGTGACCTGTGTACCGAGCCAGTATACCGAACAGGCACTGCGTGGTTTTGGTGTGACTTGTCCATTGGTTGTGGTTGGCCGTGGTGTCGATACGGTACGGTTCTCCCCCAAACATCGTTCCCAGCGACTGCGCCAACAATGGGGTGTCGATGCTGATACCCGTGTGATGCTGTATGTCGGGCGCTTATCACCCGAAAAAGAAGTTGATGTGCTGATTAAAAGCTTCCATGCCTTGCAGGTCCAGCAGGGTGTCAATATCAAGTTTGTGATTGTGGGTGATGGGCCTGACCGTATCCGACTCAGCAGGATGACCACATCCAAAGACGTAATCTTTATGGGGAGTCTTGGTGGACATGAGTTGGCAACAGCCTACGCAAGCGCAGATGTTTTTACCTTTGCCAGTCAGGCGGATACCTTTGGTAACGTGGTGCTGGAGGCAATCGCCAGTGGTTTGCCCGTGATTGCCTATGACTACGTCTGTGCACACCAGCACGTCAAACACAATATCACAGGATGGTTGAGTCCTTTGGGTCATACAACCGACTTGATCCAGTCCATTTGCCGTTTACCTGCGCTTCCTCAATTGCGGCAAATGGGTTTGCTGGCCAGTGAAAGCGTGCAGCACAGCAGTTGGCAGTTTCCTGTACAGCAACTTGAACAAGCACTTTATCAGGTGGTGAAGGAGTCTCCCATGACCTCTACCTAAACTATTCTCAACAAGAGGAGAAAAAGTATGAAATTTCAAAATGCAAAAATAAAAATGCTCGATCTCGATTTAAAAGGCTGCGTATATCTCAATCATCTCTCCCAGACGCAAGCAGTTGCCCTGTTTTTTAAAACCATCAGTCGTTTGGGAGATGGACCATTTTGGTATGTCATGTTGCTGTCCGTATGGATCATGCAGGGGGTGGCATACGGTCTACAAATTCTATATTTGCTCGTTGCTGGTTCTGTTGGTACGGGGATTTATAAGTTTTTAAAGCATAAAACGACTCGACCACGCCCTTATCAAGTTCACCAAGTGATTGTACTGGGCGAGCGACCATTGGATCATTTTAGTTTTCCATCAGGTCATACCCTGCATGCCGTGATGGCCACCATCACATTAGGCTATATTCAACCTATCTTATTATTGTTGATGTTGCCATTTACAATTCTGGTTGCATTGTCGCGCATGATTTTAGGATTACATTATCCAAGTGATGTGATTGTGGGGGCGGTGATTGGTGCATCCGTTGCTAGCGGTATTATTTTGTTGGCACCAAGCTTCAATATCATTCTTTGAATAATTTAACGAGTTTTAATGATAGAAGACTATTTTTTAAATCTTGGGATTTGTTAAAGTACGCTCAATCACAAACTGTTAATTAGGTTATCAAATGGGCTTACGTTGGACAGATACGATTGATATCGCAATCGAACTTACTGAAGCACACCCAGATGTAGATCCTCAATGGATTCGTTTTACTGATTTACATGCTTGGGTTTGTGCATTACCTGACTTTAGTGATGACCCAAACAAGTCAACAGAGGGCTTGCTGGAAGCCATCCAAATGGCATGGTTGGATGAAGTTCGTTAAAAAAACATCAGAAATCACTGAACTTTTACAGATTCAAGCTGATTATTGGTGATGACATCGGTATAATGCGGCAAATTTTTTAGTTTACACCATAAATAGGAGTCAATCATGGCGATTGAACGTACTTTATCTATCGTAAAACCAGATGCAGTTTCTAAAAACCACATTGGTGACATTTTTGCTCGTTTTGAAAAAGCGGGTTTAAAAATTGTTGCGACTAAAATGAAACACCTTTCTCAAGCTGATGCTGAAGGTTTCTATGCTGAGCACAAAGAACGTGGTTTCTTTGGTGATTTAGTTGCATTCATGACTTCTGGTCCAGTGGTTGTTTCGGTTCTTGAAGGCGAAAATGCAGTTCTTGCACACCGTGACATTTTAGGTGCGACCAACCCTAAAGAAGCGGCTGAAGGAACTATTCGCGCAGATTTCGCTGTAAGCATCGACGAAAATGCTGCTCACGGTTCTGACTCAGTTGCTTCTGCTGAGCGTGAAATCGCTTACTTCTTTGCTGACAACGAGATCTGCCCACGCACTCGTTAATCCAAAGCATTCAGGCCAGATAAGTGGTATACTGCTTATCTGGTTTTTTATTTTCATATAGATCAGTTTGTGTAAATAATGCACAGACTTTTCTAGCGTTGACATCTTTTAGGTATAATTCATGGAGTTCTGCAACCCGTAGTTTCATCTGAGAATGTCGATGAAGAACGCTTGGTCTTTAACTACGTCTTGTCGTTCCAAGCTGCCGATAAGAAAGTAAATTTGCTTGGCATGTCCAGAGCTGAATTAGAAAAAATTCTTTGAAGACTTAGGCGAAAAAGTTTCGTGCCGGTCAAGTCATGAAATGGATACACCAGTTTTCGTCACTGATTTTGCTGAGATGAGCAATATCTCAGGCAAGCTGCGGTGAAAAACTGGAAAGATTTTGTGAGATCTGTACCAAGGCACCTGAAGTGGTACACCACCAACTATTCCAAAGACGGTACGTAAGTGGGTGTTCCGTGTTGGCGATGGCGAGGGTTCCCTGGTTGAAACCGTGCTGATTCCTGCTGAAGATAAAACAGGTGCACGCAAGACCCTGTGTATTTCTTCGCAAGTTGGTTGTGCGCTGGATTGCTCATTCTGCTCTACAGGCAAGCAAGGTTTCCAGCGTGATTTAACCCCTGCGGAAATTATCGGTCAGCTCTGGATGGCAAACTATTCCTATATGGAAGATGTGCCTGTTGCTGAGCGTGAACGTACTGTAACCAATGTTGTGATGATGGGCATGGGTGAGCCATTGCTCAACTATGATGCTGTCCTGAGCTCCATGCAGTTGATGCTGGATGACTTTGCCTATGGCATGTCCAAAGCGCCGAGTGACGCTGTCAACATCAGGTGTGGTTCCGAAAATTGAAGCCAGTTGGCGCAGGATATAGATGTGGCACTGGCGATTTCACTGTCCGCCAATGGTGAACTACGTAATGAACTGGTTCCCATTAATAAAAAATACCCATTACAACAATTGATTGCTGCATGTCAGCGTTATCTGGCCAAAGATGGCAACGAAAGTGCTCGCCGTCATGTCACCATTGAGTATGTGATGCTAGATGGGGTCAATGACCAGCCTGAACATGCACAGCAGTTATTAAAACTATTGAAAAACCTGCCAAGTAAAATCAACCTGATTCCATTTAACCCGTTTCCACATGCGCCTTATGGGCGTTCAAGCCGAAACCGTATTATTGCATTCCAAAAAACTTTGTCTGATGCAGGTTTTGTGTGTACGATTCGTCAGACACGTGGCGATGATATTGATGCTGCCTGTGGTCAATTGGTGGGACAGGTGGCTGACCGTACCCGTCGTGCCGAACAGTGGAAAAAGAAAGTGGCGCAGCAACAAGAAATTTTGCGCACACAAGGATAATACGTGAGGGTAAAGTGTTGAATACAACTCGACCAAAAACGATTATAGCAAGTGCTATTGTATTTACTGTCTTGGGCCTGGGTGCCTGCCAATCAAACACACTGAAAAAAGACCCTGAAAAAGGGGTGCAGGTGCGTACCCAGCTCGCCGCAGAATATATTCGTACAGGTGACCTGGATTCAGCCAAACGCTCCCTTGATCAGGCGTTGAAAGTCGATTCCCGTGATGCAAAAGCCAACATGATGATGGGCATATTGCTGCAACAAGAGGGCAGTAAACCCAATATGGAAAAAGCGGACGCCTATTTCAAGCGTGCGATTTCCTCTGAGCCTGACAATGCACAGGCCCGTAATAATTACGGTACATATTTGTACCAGCTGCAACGTTATAATGATGCCATTGAGCAATTTACCCGTGCGGGTGCAACCCTGGGCTATGAGCAGCGTTATCAGTCGCTGGAAAATCTGGGGCGGATCTATTTAAAACTGGGCGATGTTGCGAATGCTGAAAAATCATTCAAACAGGCGCTACAGGTGAATCGAAATGCCACCATCTCCATGTTAGAGTTGGCGGAAATTTTCTATTTGCAGCAGAACAATAGAGATGCATCACAGCTTTATGAACAATATGTTCGTAATGTGGGGCAGAAGAATCAGGGTGCCCGTGCACTCTGGATTGGTATACGCATTGCTCGAGCCAATGCGGATCAGTTGGGAATGCAGGTGCTGGTCAACCAGATGCGCGCCTTGTTTCCTGATAGTCCAGAATATCAACGTTATTTGCAATTACAGTACAGTACTGAGGCCGTATGGAAATAAATCCAAATTCACATCAGCCAACTGGCTCAAACTCACTTTCGTCATCGTTGGGAAATATTCAACGACCTGGTGAGTATTTGCGTCAAATTCGTATTGCACAAAAGAAAGAACTTGATGAGATTGCAAACGTATTGAACATGCCCGTTAAAACATTAACGGCATTAGAGCAGGATGACTACAAGTCATTGCCTGAGGCGACGTTTATCAAAGGATATTACCGTGCCTACGCAAAATTCCTGAATGCGGACGCCAGCGCCATCATCCAGCGTTTTGATGAAATCTATGTCAATGACACGGGTCTCAAGGCAAATCATGCCCTGAGTAACTCACCGATCAAGACCATGGGTAAGCTTGCTGGTTCGAAAAGTGTGCGCAACCGTAAATGGTTGAATCGTATTGCTATTTTAGCTACTGTTTTAGT
>JAXMGF010000025.1:0-26134 GCA_046347365.1 Acinetobacter sp.
CGTGCATCTGGTAAACTGATTGAAGTCACAACCAAGTTTAGCTCTTCGATACAAATCGGCAAGGGTGATAAATTGGTTGATGCAAAAAATATTATGTCATTGTTGATGTTGGGTGCTGGTAAAGGCACAACATTAAGAGTGGTGATTGATGGTGCTGATGAAGAAAAAGCACTGGAAGAAATTCAAACGCTGTTCGCAGCAAAATTTTATGAGGCAGAGTAATCGTGGCACGTGGTACCCAACAACGTTATACAGATGAAGATTTTGAGTCATTAGAAGGACGTGCGAGTAGAACCGAGCAAAAAAAAGCTGTGCAACGTATGGCTGCTTTAGGTGAGCAATTGGCTCAACTCAATCCAAAACAAATTCAAAAGCTTCCTGTCGATGAGCGTTTGATTGATGCATTACTTGAAGTGCAGAAGATCAGTTCATTTGAAGCACGTCGTCGTCAGTTTCAACGTGTTGGTAAGTTATTGCGTAATGAAAATGAAACCACGATTTTATCTTATTTGACACCGCAACAAGGTGCTAAAAAACAAATGCAATTGATGCGTTGGGTCGATCGAATGATTGATCAAGGTGATCCAATCATTAATGAGTTTAGTAAAGTGTTTAATGCTTCTGAACGCCATACTTTGCGTCAGCATGTTTTACGCATTCATCGAGATATCAAACAGCAGGTGAGTGAAGAAGAACTTGCCGCATCCAAGCTCAAATTTGTGAACTATGTACAGCAAGTCGCCTTGTTATCTGATCAAGGTTAAAGCCAAAAAGAAGTTTCAGTTGAAACTTCTTTTTATTTTTAGGCATTAATTCTCAAACGAAACGCTAGCTCGTTCTTTTGCCCACTCTCTTAAAATAAATTTTTGTAATTTGCCTGTCGATGTTTTCGGAATCTCAGTAATCACCACATCTTTAGGAACTTTAAAGCGAGCCAGTTCTTTTTGGCAATGTGCAATAATTTCTTCTGCGGAAGCAGATGCACCTTGCTTCAACTCAATAAATGCACAAGGCACTTCTTGCCAACGTTCATCAGGTTTTGCGACCACTGCGGCGGTGAGTACAGCAGGGTGGCGGTAAAGTACATCTTCGACTTCGAGCGATGAAATATTTTCGCCACCTGAAATGATAATATCTTTAGAGCGATCAGTAATTTTGGCATAACCATCAGGATGGCAAACGGCTAGATCTCCTGTATGAAACCAACCACCTTTAAAAGCTTCTTCAGTCGCTTGTGGATTTTTGAGATAACCTTTCATCACGATATTACCACGGAACATAATTTCGCCCATGGTTTGTCCATCATTCGGTACGGGTTGCATCGTTTCAGGATCAAGTACTCGCATACTGTCTTGGAGTGGATAAGGAACACCTTGACGAGAATGAAGTTGAGCCTGTTCTTGAATAGATAAGTCACTCCATCCTGCTTGCGAAGCACATAATGCCGATGGGCCATAGGTTTCTGTCAAACCATAGACATGATTAACATTAATTCCAATATGGCGCATACCTTCAATAATCGCAACGGGCGGGGCAGCTCCAGCAACCATGACTTCAACATGGTGGTTGAAAGCTGTTTTTTGTTCTGCTGGAGTATTGATGAGCATGGATAAGACAATTGGCGCACCGCAGAAATAATCGACTTTGTGTTCAGCGATATATTTAAAAATTAAAACTGGATCAACTCGACGTAAGCAAATATTGGTACCGCCACTGGCAGCAATTGACCATGCAAAACACCAACCATTACAGTGAAATAGTGGTAGTGTCCATAGATAAACCGCACGAGGTTTCATACCACATGCCAAAATATTACTGGCCGCATTGAGATAAGCACCACGATGGTGATAAACCACACCTTTTGGATTGCCTGTGGTGCCTGAAGTATAATTCAGACTAATCGCATCCCATTCATCTTGTGGAAGTAGCCATTCAAATTCAGGATTGCCTTCAGCTAACCACGATTCATATTCATATTGCCCAAGTGCAATTTGCTCACCTTCGTATTCCTGATCAAATACATCAATCACAATAATATCTTGAGAGATCAGCGTTAATGCTTCTTCAGCAAGTGATCTGAATTCTGGATCGACCAAAAGGACTTTGGACTCGGCATGAGCCAGCATAAAAGCAATGGTTTTGGCATCGAGACGAGTATTCAGCGTATTGAGTACTGCACCTGCCATTGGTACAGCAAAATGTGCTTCAATCATTGCAGGTACATTCGGCAACAGTACCGAAACGGTATCATTCTTTTGAATTCCTAACTGAGTGAGCTGATGTGCAAACTGGCGACAACGTTGATAGCTTTGTTGCCATGTGATTTGACGTTCCCCATGAATAATTGCGGCTTGGTGTGGATAAATATAAGCAGCACGTTCTAAATAACGTAAAGGTGATAAAGCAACGAAATTTGCAGGGGTTCTCGGTAATTCATCATATGCACTAACCATGTGTTTGCTCCATTTGTGTTTTTTTCATTTATATCTATATCAACATAGTGTGTCATTCAGTCTAAATCATTTAGGCTTTAGTCGGAGATGAAGCCTAATCAATCTAGGTTTTTATGATTCAAAGGTTTCATCCTCAACTAAACCTGTGTAAAATCTTGAATACTTTTTTATCCGCCGTTTTTTATCTTTTGAGGTTCGCCTCAATACATAATCTCGCGGTGATATGCTCCTTCGTATAGGGCATCACTCCTTAAGGATTTTATTATGCCAATTATCACTTTGCCAAATGGCGATCAAAAACAGTTTGATCAAGCCGTATCTGTGATGGACGTTGCATTAAGCATTGGTCCGGGTCTTGCGAAAAATACCGTAGCAGGTCGTGTTAATGATCGTTTAGTCGATGCTTCAGACTTGATTACCGAAGATGCAACTGTGCAAATTATCACGCCTAAAGATGAAGAAGGCGTAGAAATTATTCGTCACTCTTGCGCACATCTCGTTGGTCACGCTGTTAAGCAGCTGTTTCCAGAAGCAAAAATGGTAATTGGTCCAGTCATTGAAGAAGGTTTCTACTATGACATCTGGATGCCACGCCCATTTACTTTAGATGATATGGCAGCGATTGAAGAGCGTATGAAAAAGCTCATCGATCAAGATTATGATGTCATCAAAAAAATGACACCACGTGATGAGGTGATTGCAGAATTCACAGCACGTGGCGAAGAATACAAATTGCGCTTGATCGCAGACATGCCGAATGAAACACAAATGGGCTTGTACTACCATCAAGATTATTTGGATATGTGCCGTGGTCCGCACGTACCAAACACTAAATTCTTAAAATCATTCAAGCTCACAAAAATCTCTGGTGCTTACTGGCGTGGTGATGCGAAGAATGAACAGCTTCAACGTATTTATGGTACGGCTTGGGCTGATAAAAAACAGTTAGCTGCATATATCAAACGTATTGAAGAAGCAGAAAAGCGTGACCATCGTAAAATTGGTAAGGCTTTAGATTTATTCCATATGCAAGAAGAAGCACCGGGTATGGTGTTCTGGCATCCAAATGGTTGGACAATCTACCAAGTGCTTGAGCAATACATGCGTAAAGTTCAGCAAGACAATGGCTACCTAGAGATTAAAACGCCGCAAATCGTCGATTTTACGCTTTGGGAAAAATCTGGTCATGCAGCCAACTACGCAGACAACATGTTTACAACTCATTCAGAGAGTCGTAACTATGCTGTTAAGCCAATGAACTGTCCTTGTCACGTACAAGTGTTTAACCAAGGCTTGAAATCTTACCGTGATTTACCAATTCGTTTGGCTGAGTTTGGTTCTTGTCATCGTAATGAGCCATCAGGTTCTTTACACGGGATTATGCGTGTTCGTGGATTTACCCAAGATGATGCACATATTTTCTGTACCAAAGAGCAAATTGGTCAAGAAGTTGCTGACTTTATTAAGCTGACTTTAGATGTTTATAAAGACTTTGGCTTTGAAGAAGTACAAATGAAATTGTCTACACGTCCTGAAAAACGTGTCGGTGATGATGCACTTTGGGATTTGGCTGAAAAATCTTTGGCGGATGCTTTAGATAACGCAGGCTTGGCTTGGGATTTGCAACCTGGTGAAGGTGCATTCTATGGTCCGAAAATTGAATTTTCATTGAAAGATTGCTTAGGCCGTGTATGGCAGTGCGGTACGATTCAATGTGACTTCAACTTACCAATTCGCTTAGATGCGTCTTATGTCACTGAAGACAATGATCGTGATCAACCAGTCATGCTTCATCGTGCAATTCTTGGTAGTTTTGAGCGTTTTATTGGTATACTAATTGAACACTATGCGGGCTTTATGCCGCCGTGGTTAACACCAATTCAAGCGTGTGTTATGAATATTACTGATTCACAAGCAGAAGCATGTGAACAAGTGGTTGCAAAACTCAAAGAAAATGGTCTTCGTGCTATTTCTGACTTGAGAAATGAAAAAATCGGATTTAAGATTCGTGAGCGTACCCTAGAGCGTATTCCTTACCTTCTAGTTCTTGGTGATCGAGAAGTTGAAGAAGGTACTGTTAATGTGCGTACTCGCTCAGGAAAAAATTTAGGTACTATGTCAGTAGATGCATTTATTGACCTAGTGAAATCTGCCGTTGCCGAACGCGGCCGGTACATTGTGGAGTAATAAAGATTAAACAGCCTGACCGTAACCAGCAACAAGGTGCTAAAAGTAACCGTCCTGCAATTAACGAAGAGATCCGTGCGAAAGAAGTACGCCTCGTCGCTGCAGATGGAGAACAAAAAGGTGTTGTTTCATTAACTGAAGCATTACGTGCTGCTGAAGAAGCTAATCTTGACCTTGTTGAGATTGTTGCTAATGCAGAACCGCCTGTTTGTAAAATCATG
This sequence comes from Acinetobacter sp., assembly GCA_046347365.1. Lineage (GTDB taxonomy): Bacteria > Pseudomonadota > Gammaproteobacteria > Pseudomonadales > Moraxellaceae > Acinetobacter. The sequence goes on from JAXMGF010000025.1 coordinate 4,862, forward strand.
GACTACAACAAGCACTTATTTGACTTAAAGCAAAAGCAAAAAGATGCGAAGAAAAAACAGCATCAAGTGCAAGTGAAAGAAATCAAGTTACGTCCTGCAACGGACGTAGGTGATTACCAAGTAAAATTGCGTGCAATTTTACGTTTCCTTGAAGAAGGAAATAAGGTGAAAATTACCTTGCGTTTCCGTGGTCGTGAGATGGCACATCAACAGCTTGGTTTGGCTCAATTGCAAAAAATTGAAGCTGACGTTGCTGAGTTTGGCGTAGTTGAACAAGCGCCGAAGATGGAAGGTCGTCAGATGGGCATGTTACTTGGTCCTAAAAAGAAAAAGTAATCATCCAATCATCAAAAAAGCCCTGCTCGAATAGCAGGGCTTTTTTGATTTAAAGCATAATTACTCAGTACTTACAGTTTTTTCTGTAGAATCAGGCTGATCAAGTAAAAGTTTTTTCTTACCAATTGGGATTTCGCGTGGAAGTTTCTCTTCTGGTATGATTCGTTCCAACTCAATGACCAATAAACCATTCTCATAATCAGCTTGTTGAACTTCAATATGTTCATCTAAGCGTAAAGACAATTTAAAGGCACGACGCGCGATTCCTTTATGCAGATATTCAGTTGTTTCTTTCTGAACAACCTCAGGTTTACCTGAAATGGTAAGAAGCTGATTTTCTAGACTCAGTCCTAATTCCTCTAGGCTAAAACCTGCGGTAGCCACCACAATGCGATAACGGTTTTCACCAGATTTCTCTATGTTATATGGAGGGTAATTGGGTGTATCACTTTGCATGGCGTAGTCAATAAAATCATTTAAACGGTCAAATCCAATGCTACGACGAAATAAAGGATGAAGATTTAGATTACTCATGATTAGAACCTCCTGAGGTCAGCAAAGTTTTAAAAATAAGAAGATAAAACTTAAACCTGCCATGTATAAACATCGACAGAATGTTAAAAATCGTCATTTCTAACACAATAATTAATATATGTTTGGGTTTAAAAAATTCAAGTTAAAGATCTATTTTTTTAAATAAATTTTATATATAATTGATAATTATAAAAAATTATTTTTAATTTGCAGAACTTGTTGTTTCTTTTTAAATCTATTAAGGTGTGTAAAGAGCCACCATCTACGGTGTATGGAGAATAATTTTAAAATGATTGATCTTTATTATTGGGGAACACCCAATGGACATAAAATAACCATTGCACTTGAGGAAATGGGCTTGGATTATCAAATTTTTCCAATTAATATTTTGGAAAATGATCAGTTCCAACCAGACTTCTTAAGAATCTCTCCTAATAATAAAATTCCAGCGATTGTTGATCAAAATGGACCGCGAGGTGAACCGATTTCTGTATTTGAATCAGGTGCGATTTTGCAATATTTAGGTCGAAAAACAGGTCTATTTTATCCGACTGATGAGCAAGAACGGGTTGAGGTGGAACAATGGTTAATGTGGCAAATGGGTGGGTTTGGTCCAATGCTAGGGCAAAATCATCATTTTAATAAATTTGCACCTGAACGTATTCCTTATGCAATTGATCGTTATATCAATGAGACTAAGCGCCTTTACACTGTTTTAAATAAGCAATTGATTGGTCAGAAGTTCGTGGCGGGTGAGTATTCAATTGCCGATATGGCAATCTTGCCTTGGGCATTGCGTTATGAATGGCAAGGCATTCAGCTTGAAGATTATCCATATGTGCAAGACTATATTGAACGCTTAACAGCGCGTTCTGCGATACAAAAAGCTTTATCGATCCAAGTCTAATATTTTACTGTGTTTAAGTTTGCCTCATGAGTTATTGGTTGTTGTTTATATCTGCTTTTGGGGCTGCGACGTTATTACCTTTACAGTCGGAAGCAGTATTAATAACCTTATTGATACAAGGGCTTTCCAATCCTCTTTATCTGATCTTGGTTGCAACCATTGGAAATGTCTTGGGTTCATGTGTGAACTGGTGGTTAGGACTGAAAATTGAACATTTTAAAGATAAAAAATGGTTTCCTGTTTCTGGCGGCGTTTAGAGCAGGCTCAACAGATTTATCATAAATATGGTTTTTATTCACTTCTACTGAGTTGGACACCTGTGATTGGTGATCCGATCACCTTGATTGCAGGATTGATGAAAGAAAATTTTTGGCGATTTTTATTGATTGTCACCATCGCCAAAGGTGGGCGTTATTTAACGTTGTATGTGTTATATGTTGGAGTTTTAAAAAAGGGAAAGTTTGACTTTCCCTAAAACCTTTAATGATCAGTACCTTTAGTAATATCGACTTTAAATAAATCGCTGGTTTTAAACCAACAGTAAGTTACAACTGCAAGCGTCATACAACCACCAAATATGGTCGCGGTGATTGTTCCGAGATACTTGGCTGCCAGACCTGATTCAAAAGCCCCGAGTTCATTACTCGATGAAACGAACATTCCATTTACCGCAGCCACTCGACCTCGCATATTTTCAGGTGGGAAAATTTGTAGCACAGTTTGACGAACTACGACAGAAACACTGTCACAAGCACCAGTCATGGCTAAGGCAAATAGTGATAGCCATATATTGTTTGAAAAGGCGAACAGAATGGTAAAAATACCAAAGCCAGCGACAGCCAATAACATATTCCGCCAAGCGTGGTGCATTGGTGGGAATTTGGTCAGGACAATCATAGTAATCAGTGCGCCGATCGAAGGGGCGGCGCGTAGATAACCTAAACCTTCAGGGCCGACCTTTAAGATTTCTTCGGCAAAAATGGGCAACAGAGCAATCACACCGCCAAAGAGTACCGATACCAAGTCTAGTGAGATTGCCCATAAAACAATTTTGGTTTTCCAAATAAAGCGGAAACCATCGGTCAGGCTTTGCAATACATTCTCAGTTTCCATTTTGGGAAATGTTCGTTTCTGTAAGCAATTAATCAAAATAAAGCAGATTGCCAGTAATGTTGATACTGCAAAAAGGCTCGTTTCGCGTCCCAGAAATGCCAACATAAAACCACCCAACATTGGCCCAATAATCACACCACTTTGCCAGCCGATCGTGGTCCAAGTGGCACCATTTGCATACAGCTCGCGTGGAATTAAAAAGGGTTTGAGTGAGGTTGCTGATGGATTGTAAAAACCCCGAATAGTACCTAAGGCAAATATGACAGCATAAATGCCCCAAGAAAGTGTGCTAATACCAATTTTTTCTAAGCCATGGAAATGGAATAAGCCCCAAAGAACCAAAGGGAGGGGAATCGAAAAGAATAAACACACTTTCATAATGCTCTGTTTATTCAGTTTATCTGCAAAATAACCGCCCCATAAAGAAAGCGTGATAAATGGGATTGCTTCAGCCAAACCAATAAAACCCAAGGTTAGGGGATCACGAGTGATTTGATAGAGTGAATAAGCAACAATAATTTCCTGAATTAAAATTGCCAGTGTTAAGCAAAATTGATTCAAGGTCACAATAGAGAAATCTCGATACCGTAACGCGGCGAATGCATCATTCTGAATATTCATAAGAATAAAGATTTAATAATTTGATTCTATTATAGGCGCTGATTTTGTGGATTTTTCTCATAATTTGAGAATTAGTTATGGAAAATAACGTTTGGAAAAAATGGATAAGGTATTATCAAAAAATAAGCATTTTGCTTTTGTTTTATGCGCAGATGCTATATGATATTGCACTCCTTACCTGCAGGTCGATTTGCAATAGTGCAAACGAGCCGAACAGGTGCCCAAAAGAGGTTACTATGGCTAAGTTAAAAACTCGCCGTGGTGCAGCTAAACGCTTTAAAGCGACTGCAAACGGTTTCAAGCGCAAACAAGCATTCAAGCGCCACATTTTGACCAAAAAATCTGCTAAGCGTATCCGTCAATTGCGCGGTTGTGTAATGGTTCACGTAAGTGACGTTGCATCAGTTCGTGCTATGTGCCCATACATCTAAGGAGATTATAAATGGCTCGTGTAAAACGTGGTGTACAGGCTCATCGCCGTCACAAAAAAATTCTTGCTCGCGCTAAAGGTTACTATGGTGCTCGTTCACGCGTTTACCGCGTAGCGTTCCAAGCGGTAATCAAAGCTGGCCAATATGCTTACCGTGACCGCCGTCAAAAGAAACGTCAATTCCGTGCTTTATGGATTGCGCGTATCAATGCTGGTGCTCGTCTTAACGGTTTGTCTTACAGCCGTATGATCGATGGTTTGAAAAAAGCTCAAGTGATCATCGACCGTCGCGTATTAGCTGACATCGCTATGCATGATGCAGTTGCATTTGCTGCTTTGGCTGAAAAAGCCAAAGGTGCATTAGCTGCATAAGCTTAGAGATTCAAAGAAGGCCGCTTTTTAGCGGTCTTTTTTATGGGGAATTTACAGCCCAAAATAATACGCACAGATACAGATAATCACCGTGAGAATAATCAATTTAATCACACCAGATGTTCCAACCTTGTGCTGGTGAGCCTGATTAAAATGCTGTGATGTTTCCATAGTTCTGTCGATGATTTCAGGTTCAGCAGTGATCTGTGCAGTTTGGTAATGGTTAGCTGTTTTGACAATCAGCTTACAAGTCATCGGTTTTCTGGGCAAAGTTGCGTAAATTGATCTGCTCCTCAGGGTCAATCAGCTCACCTGAATCATGATAGGGATGGCGTCTTTTTTCTTCCAGATAGTCGGCTAAGGCCTGAGTGCGATGTAAACGATGGGCACAATCCGCTGGATAATCTGTTGGAATCAATGCAAGCTGCTGGCTTGAAAGATGGGTGGGATCAACCTTATAGCCATAAAATGGAAAGTCTTGCTGTTCTGGTTCAGGGAAATGCGGGGCATATTTACTGTCAAAAAGCTCACGTTCCAGAAAAACTACGACATTATTCCAGTTTACATTTTGTAAATCAGCATTTATTTTTTTGACAAGTTTGTCATTCAGTTCATAACCCCAAAAGGTTTGCTGTCCCAGTGTGATTTTCTGTGAAACAGGCACTTCAAACGCATTGTCACTGTTATACCATTCAGCCAGTTCCTGTCCACAAATCCATGCAGTTTTTTTATTGGCTTGATGGCTAACCATAAAGTGTGCAAAGGGAAGTAGCTCAACATTCGGGTTTGGGTTTTGCTCTTCATTCAATAAAGTGGATAAGTGTAGACTGAGTTTGGTAACGCCCTGTTTTTTCAGTCCCTCCAGCCAAATCTGGAAGTGCTGTGCCAGTAAACGTTGTGATAACAGGTCACGGAAAGTCAGGCAAGGCACTGGTGATCAAAACTGATAAATGACCCAACGGCTAAAATTGAGATTTCCTGCTAAATATTCATTGCCATAAGTCACTAGTGTAAGCTGTTGTTTCCAGATTTGATCAAGCGCCATCGTTATTCTTTCTCATTGACGATATCGGTATCTTATACATTTTATTCAATTGTTGAGTAATTTTTCGGAAATTTTAGTTGATCTGCTTAGGTATCTTGTTGTTTTATTTTTGCATCTATATTTTCAAAAGTACGCTGTTTAAACCGCTGTTTATTTTCATCAAACTGGTAAAAAGCTGATAAACTATAGCGTTTTATTATATTTCTATATTTTGTTGCTTTGAGAGTTACTATGTCACTGGAAGCCCTGACCACTGAAGCGCTTGCTGCCATTGCAGCGGCTCAAGACCTTGCTGCACTCGATCAAGTTCGTGTGCAATTTACAGGGAAGAAAAGCCAGCTCGCAGAACAGTCGAAAGCACTTGGAAAAATGGATCCTGAAGAGCGAAAAGTACAAGGTGCTGCGATTCATGCTGTGCGTGAAGCGATCAATGTAGCTTTGACTGAGCGTCAACAGACATTACAACAAGCTGAACTTGCAAAAAAATTAGCAAGTGAAACCATTGATATTACTTTACCGGGCCGCGGTCAGCGCATGGGAAGTATTCATCCTGTTACTCAAGTACAAGAGCGTATTTGCCAGTTCTTTACCAAGGCGGGTTTCCAGGTCGCTTATGGTCCAGAAGTTGAAGATGATTATCACAACTTTGAAGCCTTAAATATTCCAGGACATCACCCAGCCCGTGCCATGCACGACACGTTCTACTTTGATGCAACGCATTTACTGCGTACCCATACTTCGGGCGTGCAAATTCGAACTATGGAAACCAGTCAGCCGCCAATTCGTATCGTGTGTCCTGGTCGTGTATATCGTTGTGACTCGGATCAAACCCATTCGCCAATGTTCCATCAGATCGAAGGTCTGTACGTTGCTGAAAATACCAGCTTTGCTGAGTTAAAAGGTTTATTGATTAACCTACTCAATGAGTTCTTTGAAAAAGATTTAAAAGTACGTTTCCGTCCATCTTACTTTCCATTTACAGAGCCAAGTGCAGAAGTGGATATCATGGATGAGCGTGGTCGTTGGTTAGAAGTTTTAGGCTGTGGCATGGTGCATCCAAATGTATTACGTGCTGCAGGAATTGATCCTGATCAATACAAAGGCTTTGCCTTTGGTCTAGGGGTAGAGCGTTTTGCAATGTTGCGTTATGGCATCAATGATTTGCGTATGTTCTACCAAAATGACGTGCGTTTCTTACGCCAATTTGCCTAAACAGTTTTTCAGGATTAAAGAAGGTTTATACAAATGAAAATTAGTGAAAATTGGTTACGCAGTTGGGTGAATCCAGCCATTGACAGCGATAGATTATCTGATCAATTGACCATGTTAGGTTTGGAAGTTGATGAGTTAGCACCTGTTGCAAAACCGTTTACTGGTGTGGTTGTTGGTGAAGTCCTTACGGTTGAACAACATCCAGATGCAGACCGTTTACGTGTGACAACCGTGAATATTGGTTCGGGTGAAGCATTGCAGATTGTCTGTGGTGCGCCAAATGTCTGTGGGCATGAAAGCACCTGTTGCAACGATCGGTGCGGTATTACCAGGCGATTTCAAAATTAAAAAAGGCAAGCTGCGTGGTGTTGAATCACAAGGTATGCTCTGCGGTGCTTCTGAAATTGATTTAGAAGACAAAATTGATGGGTTGTTAGAGCTGCCTGCTGATGCACCAGTGGGAATGAATATTCGTGAATATTTAAAACTTGATGACAATGTGATTGACATCAGTATCACGCCAAACCGTGGTGACTGCTTTAGTATCCGCGGGATTGCCCGTGAAATCGCAGTCATTAACCAGCTTGAAGTGAATGAGCCGAAGATTCAGGCAATTGTAGCAAATATTGCTGATGAGAAAGTGGTCAACATCAGCACAGAAGGTAATACGCCATTTAGGTCGTATCATTAAAAATGTCAATGTCAAAGCGCCGACACCGGAATGGATGGAACAGGCATTGGCACGCTCAGGCATTCGTACGCATAGTATTTTGGTGGATATTACCAACTATGTATTACTCGAGCTTGGTCAACCGATGCATGCCTTTGACTTGGCAAAAATCGAAGGTTCGATTCAAGTGCGCCAAGCGCAGCCACAAGAAAAACTGACTTTGCTCAATGATCAAGAAGTTGAACTGCAAGATGACATCATGGTTATTGCAGATGATCAGAAAAAAGTATTGGCAATTGCAGGCATTATGGGCGGGCTGGATTCATCGGTAACTGATGAGACTCAAGATATCTTCCTCGAAAGTGCGTTCTTTGCGCCTTTAGCTATTGCAGGGCGTGCTCGTCGTTTCGGTTTGCATACTGACTCATCACAGCGCTACGAACGTGGCGTTGACTTTGAATTGCCGATGATTGCTATGCACCGTGCTTCTGAGCTGATTCAAGCCTTTGCTGGTGGAGAATTTGGTCCAATTACGATTGCTGAGCAAGAGGCTTTATTGCCGAAACGTGAAGCGATTACATTACAACAAGCGCAAGTAGACCAGTTGTTGGGCTATCAAGTTGCTGGTGATTTTATTGCGGATGCGTTAACACGGTTGGGCTGTGTGGTTGAAAGCAAAGCTGAAGGTGAGTGGAGCGTAGTTCCACCATCACATCGCTATGATATGGCAATTTATCAAGACTTGATTGAAGAAGTTGCACGTATTCACGGCTATGACAACATTCAGATCAGTTTGCCAAAAATTGATGTGACATTGGAGAAATATCAAGATCGTTTTGAAATCGCTCAATTACGTCAAACGATAGCAACCTTGGGTTACCAAGAAGCGATTAGTTTTAGCTTTGCTGATGCAAAACTTGAAAAGCAATTGAATCCAAACGAAAGCCATTAATGCTTGCCAACCCAATTTCAAGTGACTTGGCTGCAATGCGTAGTACTTTGTTATCTAGCCTGATTCCTTGTGTCCAGTACAATTTAAACCGTCAGCAGCAGCGTGTCCGTTTCTTTGAACTGGGCTTACGTTTTGATTATCAAAATGCACAAAGTATTCATGACCTGAAACAGATTCCGACTCTGGCCTTGATTGCGGTTGGTTCACGTGTACCAGAATCTTGGCATGCAAAACCACAGGTAATGGATTTCTTTGATTTCAAGGGTGAGGTGGAAGAAATTCTGGCTGCTGGGCGTGTAAAGGCTGAATTTGTGCGTACTGAGCGTGCATGGCTGCATCCAGGTCAATCTGCGGAAATTGTGGTGGATGGACAGTCGATTGGTTACTTGGGGCGTTTACACCCGTCACTGGAAAATGAACTCGATTTGGGCACAACATGGGTGGCAGAACTGGATCAGCAGGCTGTTTTGCAACCTTATGTATCTAATTTTACAGAATTATCACGTTTTCCATCGGTTAGACGTGATATTGCGCTTTTAATCTCTGATAATATTGAGGTTAGAGATATTCAGCGCTTAATTGAGCAGACTGGTGGTGAGTTACTCGACTCAACATGGTTGTTCGATGTGTATACGGGTCAAGGGGTTGAACAAGGCAAGCGCTCTTTAGCTTTTGCAGTGTTGTGGCAACATCCAGCACGTACGCTTGAAGATGCTGAAATTAAATCTGGTATGGATAACATTATTCAAGTGTTGGAAGACACTTACCAAGCGACATTGAGGGCCTCATGACAGCATTAACAAAAGCAGAGATGGCGGACCATTTAAGTGAGCTTACTAGCTTAAATCGCCGTGAAGCAAAACAGATGGTTGAGTTGTTTTTTGATGAGATCAGCCAAGCATTAATTGCGGGTGAACAAGTCAAACTTTCTGGTTTCGGTAATTTTGAATTACGTGATAAACGTGAGCGTCCAGGACGCAATCCAAAAACGGGTGAAGAAATTCCGATTTCTGCCCGCCGAGTGGTTACGTTCAGGCGGGTCAAAAATTTAGACAGCGCGTTGGAAATGAGCAGATCGATTGATCTGCTTTTTTATGTGGTTATTTTGGACTTGACAAGTTTGATAAATTAGGTATATTATTAAAAAAAAAAAAAAAAAAGAGAACCCCCCTGGGGCTTTCTTTTTTTTTTTTTTTCGATGACATCACCTAAAAAACAATAGACACACACAATAATAAAAAAATAAAAGGCTACAAGGCATTTCAACTGGAGCAGCTTCAGAAGCAGCAGCGTCAGCAGCAACAGCAGCGTCAGTTGCTTCAGAAAAAAAAAAAAAAAAAAATGTCAGCAGCAACAGTTGCATCAACAGCAGCGTTCGGCAGCTTCAGAAGCAGCAGCAGTTGCATCAGTAGCAGCTTCTACAGCTTCAGAAGCAGCAGCAGCAGCGTCAGCAGCTGGAGCTTCTTCTTTCTTAGAGCAACCAACGAAAGCTAAAGTAGTGGCAATAGCAGCAGCAACAGCAAATTTCTTGAATAACATGGCATCACTCTCATAAAATTGTGAGATTAAAAAAAACCTGAGTTAGTCTGTATGTGCTTTTATTATTCCTAAATGCTTTAGGTAACATCGCAGGGAGCAGCTCCAACTGGTCTGCTGCTATCCTATCAAAGCAGATCATGAATTACTACATCCTTGTCCAACAAAACGACAAAAAATGACAAAAATTGGCTAATTTTTGATAGAAAATAACTATGAAAAGTTTAATTTAAATCGGATATTTATTATTTTAGAGGTTTTGTTTTATTAATTTTTCTCTGTACACGACAGTCGGATAACTCATTGAAATAACACAATAATTGTTTTCTAACGACGAATGCCATTAACAAATCTCAATGAGTTACATCTTATCTTAAACAAATCTCTAAAATGGAACAAGTCACATTTAAAGTGCTTTTCGCTCATCATGCTTGCGGATCATTTTAAAGCAAACGTGCAATCTTTCTTCTGCATCTAAAGCCTTGCCCATCAAGTGCTACCACAATCATTTTATCGACGTATGCAGCGCTTCTTTGCAGGTCAGTATTTTGATTATCGTCAAATTTCTCAGTTGATTTTCAATATATGTTTTCATTCGACAAAGTGCAACTGACTTTAGATAGAACCAATTGGAAATGGGGAAAACGAAATATTAATATCCTGATGCTTGATCGTTTATCGTGGAATAGCGATACCTATCGTTTGGACATTACTTAATAAACGTGGAAATTCAGATACGAAAGAGCGTATTGCTTGATTCAACGCTTTATCTCCATTTTGGTAAAGATCGTATTGTGAATGTGTTCGCAGACAGAGAATTTATCGGTGAGAAATGGTTTACATGGTTAATTGAAAATGACATTAACTTCTGTATACGTGTTAAAAACTTTATTAATCACTTAGCCAAGAATCATAAAAATTAGCGATTTATTTCGCCATCTTCAAGCTGGTCAAATTGAATGTCGTAAACGACGGATTTTGGTTGGTCGGTGAAAACTATATATAAGTGCACTACAGTTAGAAAATGGAGAGCTTTACTGTCGTTTCTCCTCAGTTTAATGCCAATGCTATTCAGGATTATGCAATATGCCAGGAAATTGAAACCTTATTCAGTTGTCTCCAAGCGACGCGGGTTTAATCTTGAAAATACGCGCTTGACAGACCCTAGACGAGTGAAAAAATTGATTGCGGTAAGCGCTATAAGCTTCTCTGTTGGTGTTACTTAACGGGTGAATGGCAACAACATGATCAAAAAAGCGATAAAAATAAAGAAGCATGGACGACTTTCAGTAAGTTTATTTCATACGGTTTGGACTATGTTCAAATGGCTATTCTACGTTTGATTGGTTTTTTTGGAAAAAAAGAAGAATTTAAGAAAGTGCTCGCAATTTAAGGGAAGAAAAAGCCTGATAGGACAAGGGCCCTATGAAATTTGTCGTGTACAGAGTTAATTTTTATAAAAAACAATAGCTTAATTTTTATGTGGAGTTTAAATAATGTGTAAATAATATGTAACGGTGTCAACCGATTAAAATAGCCACCATAAAGGTGGCTTTTTTAATGAGGTACCGTGTTTGCCGCTTTACGCTTCATCTGGTCGAAGAAATCATCATTGGTCTTGGTTTCTTCATACGATCCAGTAAGAATTCCATTGCCGCCAGCTCATCCATAGGATGGAGGAGTTTGCGCAGAATCCAGACCTTGCGTAGATTATCTTCATCCATGAGGTGTTCTTCACGGCGAGTGCCTGATTTCTTGATGTTCATGGCAGGGAACACGCGTTTTCCGGCAATACGGCGATCCAGTGTAATTTCCTGGTTGCCTGTACCCTTAAACTCTTCATAGATGACATCATCCATTTTACCGCCTGCTTCAATCAGGGCAGTTGAGATGATGGTCAATGAGCCACCTTCTTCACATAAAAGTGCCGCACCAAAGAAACGTTTCGACGTTCAAGGGCAGGCATCCACACCACCTGTAAGTACCTTGCCTGATGATGGAATCACGGTGTTGTAGGCACGTGCAAGACGGGTAATGGAGTCAAGCAGAATCACAACATCTTTCTTGTGCTCAACCAGACGTTTGGCTTTCTCAATCACCATTTCAGCAACCTGAACGTGGCGGGCAGGCGCTTCATCAAAGGTTGATGCAACCACTTCACCACGAACAGTACGTTCCATCTCAGTAACTTCTTCAGGACGTTCGTCAATTAAAAGTACAATCAAAAATACTTCAGGGTTGTTGCGTACAATCGACTGGGCGATATTTTGCAACAACATGGTTTTACCCGCTTTCGGTGGTGCCACAATAATTGAACGCTGACCTTTACCAATCGGTGCAACCAGATCAACCACACGTGCGGTTAGGTCTTCAGTTGTGCCATTGCCAAGTTCCATCACCAGTTGTTCAGTTGGGAACAATGGCGTCAGGTTTTCAAATAAAATTTTATTACGTGAGTTTTCAGGCGTGTCATAGTTGATTTGATTCACCTTTAACAGGGCAAAATAACGCTCACCCTCTTTTGGTGGACGAATTGTACCTGTAATGGTGTCACCTGTACGCAGGTTGAAACGGCGAATCTGGGATGGGCTGACATAAATGTCATCTGGTCCTGCCAAATATGAACCAGCAGCCGATCGTAGGAAACCAAAACCATCAGAGAGAATTTCGAGAACACCATCACCAAAGATTTCTTCGCCATTCATGGCATGGCGCTTTAAAATGGCAAAAATAATATCTTGTTTACGGTTACGTGCCATGCCTTCAAGGCCCATAAAATCCGCAATCTTAATGAGTTCGCCAATGGGTTTTTTCTTGAGTTCAGTTAAGTTCATAAGTGGTCAGACAGAATGGAATAAGTGGAGGATAATGTTGGGAAAAGAATAAAAAATCGACCGCATACATAGACGCTGATGTAATTGTAGGTACACAACCACGATTCAGTAGCTTAGTTCATTGTTTCAGAGAGAAATGTGAAAACAATTGTTTATTGCCGAGCGGCGATCTTATGTTTTGTGTTTTGTAAGAAGCGTAATGAAGTAGATACCATTCAGGGCTTCTTGATCCAGTAATATAGGGGAAATCAGGGAATTTGTCAATTTTTACGAAGAAATACACTATCTGTAATAGTGTATTTCTTTTATTTGGCAGCTACATCCAGCAATTAGATGTTCTGGTCAATAAATGCCGCAAGTTTTGAACGCGGCGCTGCACCCACCTGTTGTGCCACAACTTCACCATTTTTAAACATCAATAATGCTGGAATGTTACGGATGTTGTATTTCACGGCAGTGTCTTCACATGCAGTCACGTCAACCTTAACGATTTTCACCTTGCCTGCATATTCATTTGACAAGTCTTCAAGTACAGGTGCAATGGCTTTACAAGGCGCACACCAGCCAGCCCAAAAGTCAACAAGTACAGGAGTTTCAGCATCTAAAACATCTGCTTGGAAGTTTTCATCAGTTGTATTAACAATAGTCGCAGACATGAGGTTGCTCCAAATTTAAGGAATAAAGTGCGAATTTGATCATCATCACGATGAATATTACATTGCTACTTTACTCAATGTAAGGGTTTGTTCTGATTATTCAAGTTTGAAAATAAAAAGTCTAATGGATGCTCACGATGTTGACCATCGACTTATACAATCATTTACTTGATAAAAGTGAAAATACGCGAATTTTATTGCTGAAAATGACTTTAAAATTATTGGCGTGTGAATTACTCTAATGCCTGAATGGTGTATGGGTTTATATAAATAATGTCTGATTTTCTGATTGATGAAGAATTACTTGCCGCGATTGACATGGGTTCAAATAGTTTCCATTTGGCAATCGCTCGTGTTGATCACGGTGAAGTGAAAAAAGTTGCTTCAATGTCAGAAAAAGTACAGTTGGCAGCGGGACTGGACGAAAACAAGAATTTAACCGAGGCTGCACAACAGCGGGGACTAGCCTGTTTGGCACGTTTTGTGGGTCGTTTAAGTTCTGTGCCACCCAACCGTTTAAGAATTGTGGCGACCAATGCGCTGAGACAGGCAAAAAATGGCCATGAGTTTATCCAAAAAGCTGCGGAAATCTTGCCAAAACCCATTGAAATCATTGCAGGCCGTGAAGAGGCCCGCCTGATTTATCTTGGTGTCTCACATACCATGGCCAATGGCGGACGACGTTTGGTGGTCGATATTGGTGGTGGTTCAACCGAATTTATTATTGGTGAGGAGTTCGAGCCACTACACACTGAATCTTTGCAAATGGGCTGTGTGGCTTATAGTAAGGCATATTTCCCTGATGGTGAGATTTCCACCAAGGCCTTTGACAAGGCGGTAGTTGCGGCACGCAAGGAAATGTCTGCGATAGCCAATACTTATAAGAATGAAGGCTGGGATACGGTTGTTGGTTCGAGTGGAACCATCAAGGCATGCCGTCAGATTGCAGTCAATTTGGGGCTGAGTGATGAACAGGAAAACCTAACACATGAAGGGCTGTCTAAGCTAAAGGATCGCCTGCTTAAATTTAAGCATGTTTCTGAAATTGATTTTGAAGGACTGCGTGAAGACCGCCGAGCAGTTTTGCCAGCAGGTATGGCAATTTTGTATGCAATTTTTGACGTTTTGAATATTGATAAGTTGGCATATTCCGATGGTGCATTGCGTGAAGGCGTGATGTATGACCTGTTGGGTCGTTTCAAGCATGAAGACATTCGTGACCGCAGTGTACAGGCCTTGATGGGGCGCTATAACGCCGATCCAAAGCAGGCTGAACGTGTGGTGAATACTGCCCAGCAATTGTTTGATGGTGTGGCTGGAGCGTTGCATTTAACCACAGAAGACAGTGACTTACTGCGTCGTGCCGCCTATTTACATGAAATTGGTTTGGCGATTAGCCATGGTGGCTATCATCGTCATGGTGCCTATTTGTTACAGCATTCAGATATTCCAGGCTTCTCACAGATTGATCAAAACCATCTTTCACATCTGGTTTCGCACCATCGGCGTAAACTGCGTGCCGATGCCAAGAATGATGTGTTAAAGGTGGGCGGCAGTCATTTACTTTATCTTTGCCTGTTGCTTCGCCTCGCAGTTTTGCTGAACCATAGTCGCAGTGATCAGATGCTTCCTGCCATTGAACTGAGTGTGGTAAATGATCAACAATGGCAACTCAGCGTTTCTGGCGATGCTAAACAATGGCCTTTACTGGTTGCAGACCTGCATGATGAGCAGGTGCAATTCAAGCATTGGGACATTGAGTTAAATATTCAGTCAGACAAATTTATTGATTAACCATATTGTTATGGATCATTTTTGATTTATGAAAAATAAAGCGACTCAGTCCAAGGCGTGGGCTACGGTTCAAATTGCACGACATCCTGAGCGTCCGCAATTTCTCGATTATGTCAGTGAAATCTTTACTGAGTTTGATGCACTGCATGGCGACCGTTTATATGGTGATGATGGTGCCATGATTGGTGGCTTGGCACGTTTTGACGGACAGCCTGTCATGGTGGTGGGGCAGCATCGTGGTCGTGGCACCCGTGAAAAGCTACAGCACAACTTTGGGATGTGTAACCCTGAAGGCTATCGTAAATCACAGCGTTTACTTGATATGGCTGAACGTTTTAATCTTCCAGTATTTACTTTTGTCGATACCATGGGAGCTTATCCTGGTGTTGGTGCTGAAGAGCGTGGTCAAGCAGAAGCAATTGCAACAAGTTTAGCGCAGCTTTCTAGTTTAAAAGTACCTGTGATTGCGACTGTACTTGGTGAAGGCGGTTCTGGCGGGGCACTTGGTATTGGTGTCGCTGACCGCGTGATTATGCTATCGCATAGTATTTACTCAGTCATTTCACCTGAAGGCTGTGCTTCGATTTTATGGAAAACTGCGGACAAAGCTGCACAAGCCAGTGAAGCGCTCGCATTAACTGCCGACAAGCTGAAAGCTTTAGGTATTGTTGAGTATGTGGTGGATGAGGGTGAGGGTGCTCACTTACAACCTGAAAAAGTCATGCATGATTTGAAAGATGTGTTAAAACAAGCCTTAAATGAATTGCAACCGATGGATGCACAAGAACGATGCGATGCACGTTATCAACGTTTAATGAAGTTTGGCAGCAGCAATTTAGGCATCGCGTCGTAGCACAAACACAGCATTTTTCTGAATCCACCCAATTCCTGCTTGGGTGTAGCGGCGGCATGGATTCTATGCTGTTGCTGTATTTGATGGCTGAAATTTTTCCCAACCAGATCCGTGTTATTTATATTGATCACCAGTTACAGCAACCCAGCGCAGATTGGGGAAAGCACGTACAGGCACAGGCAAATATGCTCAATATTCCTTGTATAATTCAAAAAGTACAGGTTGAAGCAGGCAATCTGGAACAGCAGGCGCGGCAGGCGCGTTATCAGGCCTATCAACAGCATTTGCAAAGTCATGAAGTTTTAGTTCTGGCTCATCATCAGCAAGATCAGGCTGAAACTGTGTTATTGCGTTTATTTTCTGGCGCTGGAGTAAATGGACTGGCTGCAATGCGGCAAATCGATAAACGCAATAATATGACCATCTGGCGACCATTTTTGGACTTAAGTCGTGCGCAGATTGAACACTGGTCACAGCAACTGGGTTTTGATTATGTGACTGATCCAACCAATCATGATACCCATTATGATCGGGCATGGTGTCGGGAAGTGCTATGGGATGTTATACAAACTCGCTTCCCAAAAATGCAGGGTGCTATGGCACGCACCAGTTATCTGATGCAGGATGCAGCCGAAATACTGAATGATGTGTTGCAGGAGGATTGGCAACACTGCGCTAAGGAGAATGAAATCGACTTACTTGCGCTTTCTCAATTTTCAGCAGCTCGGCAACGCCAATTACTTTCTGCATGGATAAAAGGTAAAGACCAGTATCGTCCAAGTTACGATATGGTACAGCGCCTACAGCAAGAGGTGATTCTGGCAAAACCTGATGCAAAGGCGACTTTACATATCAACCAGCATTATTATGTTCGCTATCAGAAAAAACTATATCGTTTAACACATGATATATTATATGCGGAAAAGCAATCATCCATTGCAAATGTGTCGTCACAGTATTATGAAATAGGTCAATTTATACAGGTTGCAGCGGGAAAATTCAGGATTGAATCGCAGACGATCGGGCTTTCTCCAAAACTGCTGGGTCGAGAGTTGCGCTTAATCAAGCGGCAGGGTGGCGAGAAAATCCATCTTTATGGGCGGGTTGGGCATTGGCCACTGAAAAAAGCCATTCAGGAAGCACAGATTTTGCCTTGGTTACGTCATACAATTCAAATATTAGTCGTGGATAATGTTATGCTTGGGGTTCTTAGCCCAAAAGGTTTTTGGTTGGCGCACTCTGACTATGTAGAGCATGGCGGTTGGCAACCAGTTTTAATTTCTGACTGTGGTGATTTTTCTCAGCAGTCTTTTTCACATGACGAGTAGGATATGGCGACAGCATTGAATCAAAATATTTGTTTTATTGGTGGTGGCAACATGGCGCAAGCCTTGATTGGTGGGCTGCTTTCCCGCGGTTTACCAACAACACGCATTACGGTTTCTGACCCCGTAGAACAGATTCGTCATGTACTGGAAGAAAAAGGCATTCAAACTACAGCAGATAATCTTGAAGCCATTAAAAATGCGGATGTGGTGGTGTTGGCGGTGAAACCGCAGGTATTGGCAACGGTATTGCAGCCATTAAAAGGATTGCTATCAGATAAACTGGTGATCTCGATTATTGCGGGTGCTGAGATTCAAACCATTTCAGACTTGATTGGCGGCAGCCAGCGTATTGTGCGTGTGATGCCAAATACACCTGCATTGGTGCAGACAGGGGCGCATGGCATTTATGCATCTGAAGCGGTTGGTAAACAGGACCGTGAACTGACCAGCCAGATTCTTGCAGCGACAGGTCTCACCATCTGGTTGGATAATGAGGCGCAAATTGATGCGGTAACCGCCGTATCTGGTTCTGGTCCTGCGTATTTTTTCTATTTAATGGAAAGCATGATCCGTGCAGGCAAGAATCTCGGTCTGGATGAGAAAGTGGCGACAGCATTGACGTTGCAAACAGCATTGGGTGCAGCCCAAATGGCAATTACCAGCTCCAACTCACCATCAGAATTGCGTAAAAATGTGACATCTCCAAATGGTACGACTCAAGCTGCATTAGAGGTATTTGACCGTGCGCAGATTTCACAAAATATTCAGGCAGCGCTTGCAGCAGCTCAGAAGCGTAGCCAAGAGCTCGCACAAGAGTTGAGTGACAAGACTAAATCGGTTTAAGTAGGATAAGACAATTATGGGTGCAAGTTCTGCGCTAATTTTTGGTGTTTTGATCAATGTTGCAATTTTATTGGTCTTCTTCCGTTTTTTAATGCAATTGGCGGCAGTCAGTCCATACAATCCTGTAGTGCTTTCAACTGTGAAAGCCACCAAGATTGTGGATGTTTTTAGCCGTATTTTTCCAACGGTGAGCAAGGGTCGTGTCAATCTGGCTGCGGTTGCCTTGCTGGTGGTGCTGTATTTACTGAAAATCTTTGGCCTGATGTATTTGTCTGGACAGATGCCGCATAGTGCCGTGTATCTGGTGATCACGACTTTTGTGACCATGATTCAGGACTTGATCCGTTTCTGCCGCTACCTTATTTTTGCAACCATCATTTTAAGCTGGGTGGTGATGTTTACGCAGACACGTTCACCTTATATTGAAGTGATTCAGGAACTTGCTGAGCCATTGCTTGCACCTTTCCGCCGTTTGTTGCCGAATATGGGGATGATTGACCTGTCGCCAATTTTGGCATTCTTGGCTTTATATATTGCTGAGATTTTAATGAATGAAGCGGCGAAAGTTCTTTTAACAGGACTTTAATTTGCTTCAAAATAAAAAAAGGATTGTGTCAAAACAATCCTTTTTTTATGCCTACAAATTAGTGTGCGGCATCCCAGTTTAGACCTTGTCCAACTTCCACCACAAAAGGTACGGAAATTTCTAATACAGACTGCATCACATCAGCAATTTGTTTTGAAAGTTCATCTGCAATTGCCACATCAGCTTCAAAAACCAATTCATCGTGCACTTGCAGTAAAAGTTTAGCTTGATCTTTAGGTAAAAATTTTATCAACGGCAATCATTGCAAGTTTGATGATATCTGCTGCACTTCCTTGTAAGGGGGCATTAATCGCCGCTCGTTCAGCTGCTTTCATAATCATTTTATTTGTTGCCAAGATATCAGGTGTGTATAGACGACGACCTAAAATGGTTTCATAAACCTTGCTCACGTGCAATCTGACGTGTACGTTCCATATAATCCAAGACACCTGGATAACGTTGGAAATAACGTGCAATATATTCACGTGATTCTTCACGAGTGAAACCAAGTTGACGGGTTAAGCCAAACTCCGACATGCCATAGAGCAGGCCGAAATTGACGGCCTTGCCCGCGGCGCTGGTCATTGGTCACATCTTCAATAGACGCGGTACGGCGGTGGTCCTGTCCATGCTGAACGCATGAACCAGTGCATCATCCTGGAGAAATGTGCCATCAGGTGCAGTTCAATTTGTAATAGTCGGCTGCCAGCAGTACACGTCCCTCAGGTGCAATAAATGCCTTGCGAATCTGACGTCCAATTTGAGTACGAATTGGAATGTTTTGCAGGTTTGGGTCAGTGGATGACAGGCGGCCTGTCGCGGTCAAGGCCTGATGATAGCTGGTATGCACACGATGTGTAGTATCATGTGACTGTTCAACCAGACGGTCAGTATAGGTGTTTTTAAGCTTTGCCAGTCCACGGTGTTCCAGAATCACTTCGGCTAGCGGATGCTCAATTTTTTCCAGCACACTTTCACTGGTGCTGTATTGTCCAGTTGCTGTTTTCTTGCCGCCTTTGATGCCCAGTTTGTCAAATAACACTTCACCGACTTGTTTAGGTGAGGCGATATTAAATGCCTCACCTGCCAGTTCGGTGGCCTGATTTTCCAGTGTCTGCATGGTTTCAGAAAATTCAACACTGAGCTGGTCAAGGAAAGCATGATCCAGCTTGATTCCATCTTCTTCCATGCCCGTCAATACCCGAGCAACAGGCATCTCAATGTTATGCAGGATATTGACCAGTTCAGGGAAAGGCTGGAGCTTTGCTGACAGCACCTCATACAGCCGATAGGTGACATGCGCATCTTCAGCGGCATAATGTGCCGCAACCTCAAGCTCAATCTGGTTAAAGGTTTTCTGTTTGGCACCCTTACCAGCGATTTGCTCGAAAGTGGTGGTGAGATGGCTGAGATACACCCGTGCCACATCATCCATACCATGACGTGTTGCCGCCGCATTCAGGACATAAGACGCCAGCATAGTATCGAAATACCAGCCCTGAATGACGATGCCGTGATTGGCAAAGATGTGTGCATCGTATTTTAAGTGGTGACCGATTTTCCTGACCTGTTCATTTTCAAGAATCGGTTTGATCTGTGCCAAAACAGCTTCACGATTGAGTTGCTCAGGTGCATTTTCATAGTCATGTGCCAATGGAATGTAATAGGCATCGTTTGCGTCAAAGGCGACAGAAAATCCAACCATCTCTGCAATACGATAGTCCAGACTGGTGGTTTCTGTATCAATGGCAAAGTGATCGGTCTCCTGCATCCGTTGTAACAGGCTGTCCCAATCTTCCTGTTTCAGTACCGTATGATAGCTGGCTGTGCCAAGCTGGTCATCCTGACTGGAAAGACTGGCATGGTCTTCTGCAATACCATCCTGTGCCGCCGTGGCTTCAGTGTTTTTCGCAGCTTTCACAATGTTCTGTGAAGTCTGTTGATAGGCAGGACTATTTGGATTGTTCGGATGATCTAAAGACTGTAACTGGTTACGGAATTCCAGTTCAGTGTAAAGGTCACGCAGATGGTCCACGTTTGGATTGCAGAGCTTGAGTTCATGCCAGTCCAGATTAAGCTCAAGGTCACAGACAATGCTGGCAAGCTGGTGGTCAATCTTGATGTTGTCCAGATTGTCCTTGATATTTTGACTGATTTTACCCTTGAGCTGGTCTACATTGGCAATGATATTGTTCAGTGAACCGTATTCATTCAGCAGTTTGGCAGCCGTTTTCGCTCCCACGCCTGGAACGCCCATGATGCCATCAGAGGCATCGCCCATAAGGGTGAGATAGTCAATAATCTGGTGCGGGTGCACTCCAAACTTCTCATATACGCCTGCCTCATCCAGCACGCGGTCCTTGAAGCTGTCTTCCAGTTTGACATGCTCATTGACCAGTTGCGCCATATCCTTGTCGCCTGTTGAGATCAGCACATGGTGACCCTCAAGCACTGCGCGTTTTGCCAGCGTTCCAATAATGTCATCCGCTTCTGCACCTGGCAGGCTGTACAATGGAATACCCTGTGCTTTGATTAAGGCATGCAAATACGGAATCTGTTGTGACAGTTCCTCTGGCATGCTTGGACGATCACCTTTGTAAATCGGTGATAATTTATGACGAAATGTTGGCTCTGGCGTGTCAAAGATCACC
>JAXMGF010000026.1:0-25497 GCA_046347365.1 Acinetobacter sp.
CGTTCAATTTGCTCATTGGCATTGACTTGAGCAGCAACCAACCCTGCCAATGTATCTCGGACTTTTAAAGCAATCTCATCGGCTAAATCAATCGTTTTAGTACGTGTATGTTGCCGATAGTCCTTGATTTCAATCAACCAAAAGTTTTGCTGTTCTAAATACAGCAAATCAACCGCTTTTGTACCACCACATACCGCATTGAACTGATTGCGATAAAATGACCATTCATCATACTTGGTCGCATTCGGTTCAGTAAAAGAAAAGGTGAGCTGCCCCTCTATAATTTTATTTTTCATCGACTAGCCTACTTGCATAAAACGATCAGATTGAGTGAGTTCCTCATCTAATAATGTCAGTGTTTGCAAGGCATCTATGCTTTCACCTTGTTCAAGATAAACACCTTGATCAGTGGGACGTAAAGCAAAATATTTTTTAGGAATCGGGGCAAATTGCTTTTCTATGCTCAAAATTTCAATTTCCCTTAATAAAAATAAAGAATGAGTTGCCATAAATATCTGAATGCCGTTTTGACATAAATGTAGTAAAACCTTGGCAATCAATTTAATTAATTTGGGGTTTAAATTGGTTTCAGGTTCATCCCAAAATAAATAGCCCTGTTCAAGTAAAGTGCCTGTACTGATGAGACGTGCTAACATTGCCAGTTTACGTAGTCCTTCTGCAATTAAGGGCATTTCCAAATTTCCCTCACCCACAATACTTAGATAGAATCGTCCGCTTTTACTGTCTACAAATACCTTGCCACCC
The DNA here is from genome assembly GCA_046347365.1 of Acinetobacter sp. Classification (GTDB taxonomy): domain Bacteria; phylum Pseudomonadota; class Gammaproteobacteria; order Pseudomonadales; family Moraxellaceae; genus Acinetobacter. The sequence goes on from JAXMGF010000026.1 coordinate 766, forward strand.
ATGGCCTCTTCAAGTGGCTTTAATAACTCAGCAATGCGTTTTTCTCTTGCTCCTTTAACCGTAGGCGCATTTAGTAATGAACAGGTATCTCGCCATGTTTCTTCAAATTCAACATAGGTATGCTCATATAGGGAAATGAACCAAGGGCATAAAGTAAGCAACTCACGTGTAGGAATAAAGACAGGGGGCTTTACTAACCATTGCTCAGGTGCTTTCTCCATCTGTACTTCAGATTTACTGCGTGTTGAAAATACAAAACTTGTATCCAGGCTTTTATTATCAAAATTAAAGCTCAGTTCGCAACGCTCTGCGCCTTGTTTACGTCGAGCCAATCGCCCTAAAGTTTCAGGACGTAATACTGTCAATAATTTATCGGCATAACTTTTTTGCAAAAATACCTGTGTTGGACGTTCATTTAAATGCTGTTTGCTTTGGTAACCTGTTGCAAGTACTGCATACATACTTTTAAGTAAATGCGACTTTCCACAACCATTTTCCCCAATAATAATATTCAAACCCCGTGCAAAATCAAAGTTTGCCTCAGGAAATACCGTTAAATTTCTGACTGTTAGGTGCTTTAACATGCTCAACCTACTCAAATATAGGGGGATAGTGGATTTTTCTATACTTTAACATAAGCATTTAATTTAAAATAATAGGTTCATTCGGCAGTTCATTTTTGATCATACAAATCAGTTTCTACATAGTATTGATCCAATACTTGACCAATTTCATTCACCCCTCAGTCACAGCTCGCAAATATTCTTTTTGAGCCAAGGTCACAATGATATTTTGGCAAATTTTATTCCATGTCTCAGTTTGTGTTGCATTTTTCAAACCCCGATCAATCACAATCTCAACTTTGCGCTCACAAAGGTTCAAATACAGCAAAACCCCACTATTCAATTCAGTATCCCAAACACCCAATTCAGCAAACAATTGCTGAGCCCGTAGCCTGTATTCTGATGATAGGCCTGTGAACATGGGATATTCCTCTATCACTACCTGAATTTCACCGACATGACCTTTTTCAGCCTGCTGCACAGCGTTGGCGATCTGCATCCTATCTTGTTTATTGAAATAACGATGCGTAGAAGATATATAAAGGAAGTGTTTAACCAGCGCTTTAAACTTGGTTGAACATGCTCATCCAGCTTGATGGGTAATAATCTGTGTTGTATCTGTCTTTGTTACCATGAGCCCGATGCTCCTCCCCGCCAAAACTGCCGCCACCGCCACTATAACCACCGCCGCTGCCACCGCCAAAGCCTCCACCTCTGCCCCCTCGTCCACCACCTGACAAAAAGGCCTGAAAAATAAGCTGAGCCAATGAAGTAATCAATAGAAAGAAAATTCCCACACCAAGCAATAGACTCATCACCAGACCAGCACCATTGACCAGTCCCGCAACCGTTGCTGCCACAGCCGCAGTGGATGCACTTAATCGTTTACCCACAATGAACGAACCTACGACACCAGCAATTAAAATAAATAGCGCCATCGTAAGCGTATTATCTTTGGCTTGTTGTGCTTGAATTGCCCGCCATGCCGATCTTTAAGTTCTTGTGCAGCCTGTTGGGCAATTTCTGGATCAAGATTTACAATACGGCTAATTTCATCCAGTCCTGCCGCAATGCCCTGTGCATATTGTCCCTGTTTAAATGCAGGTGTGATTTGATTACGAATAATGCGGCTGAGTACTACATCAGGTAAAACACCTCAGACCATAGCCTGTCAGAATCTGAATTTTGCGATCATTGATGCAATTGCCATCAACAAACCATTATCACGTTTGGCAGAACCTAATTGCCATTTTTCACCTGTACGTAAAGCAAAATCAAAAATCGCTTCCTGTCCAGTGGTGGGTACAATAATGACACCAATTTGAGCTTTACCCTGTTGATAAAGGGCTAGAATTTTTTGATTGAGTTGCTGGATTTCAGCCTCGTTCAATATCTTAGCTTGATCAATCACAGGTTGGTTTAAAGTGGGTAAACCACGTATAGATTCCCCATCCGCCATATCATTGGCAACTGTAGCTAGTACGGGAGGCTGTTCTGTGGTTGTCGATGACTTATTTTGTTGCTGCTGTTGCTGAATAATTTTTCCAGCAACCACTAGATCACCTTGATCTGTCGCAGTGGCGGTCTCAGCCCAGGTTGTATGTTGAAAACAAAGCATTGCAAAAATGATGGTTAAAACATATTTTAATTTTTGCTTTAACTTGATCAACATACGCCCCTCCTAAGCCGAAAACAATTTCAACGATTAATTAAATGAAACTGTTGGCGCCTGTTGTGCAGATGAGTCTGCCTTAAAGTTTTCCTTGGTTTTCATCCCAATCACTTTTGCTGTCATTGCTTGTGGGAACTGACGCACATATGAATTGTAATCTTGCACTGTCGTAATATAACGGTTACGAGCAACCGCGATTCGATTTTCTGTACCTTCCAATTGTGCTTGTAAATCACGGAATTGTTCATTGGCTTTTAAATCTGGATAATTTTCAGAAACAGCAATTAAACGAGATAATGCACTTGTCAATTGACTTTGTGCTTGTTGATATTTTTCAAATAGCGCTGGGTCTTCTAAAACTTCTTTATCTACTTTTAAACCCGCAACATTAGAACGAGCTTGCGTCACCTCTGTGAGGACTTGCTCTTCATGTTTGGCATAGCCTTTCACTACATTGACAAGATTAGGCACAAGGTCAGCACGGCGTTGATACTGGTTTTGTACTTCAGACCAGGAAGCATTGACCGCCTCATCTTTCACCTGCAAGGTGTTATAGCCACAGCCTGTGAACAATAAGGTGCTTGCCAATACAGTTGCGAGCGCAGTTTGTTTGATCACTTTCATAAAAATTTATCCTCAGGTTTTTCTTTATATTTTTCAATAATTCATTGTAATGTGATTTTTTGTTCGCTGTGTAACATTTATTTGTTGGAATCTTTATATCATTGCATAGAATCATCGGAGAACTGTAACCGTCGTACGGTAATCCCCAATGCCTTGAGGCGATTTAAATAATTTTCTCTGAATTTGCATTTACAAGAGCCATCTTTATTGCCTGCACAATTTCCTGATTGGTCTTTGAAAATCACGCTGAAAAATGATCAGGGACAGGGCGAAAAAGCTTATAAGGTTTGCCAAAACGACCTAAAAGATAAGATGAAAAAAATAAAGCCTGCTTGAGCAGGCTTTATCGCAATCAAACTAAAAAGATGAATTAGACACCTAAATAATCTAAAATACCTTCTGCTGCTTGGCGACCTTCCCAAATTGCAGTCACAACAAGGTCAGAACCACGCACCATATCTCCGCCAGCGAAGATTTTTGGATTAGATGTTTGGAATTTAAATTCTTGTTGTTCTGCCGCAACGACACGACCTGAACCATCTAAACTTACATTTGCAGAACCAAACCAATCAGCAGGACTTGGACGGAAACCAAATGCAAGTAATACCGCATCAGCTGGTAAAACTTCTTCAGAACCAGAACAGGTTCAGGACTACGACGACCACGGCTATCAGGCTCACCCATTTGTGTAGTGACAACCTTAACACCAGTCACCTTACCATTTTCACCAACAACCTCAATTGGTTGACGGTTGAACAGGAATTTCACGCCCTCTTCATAGGCATTTTTCACTTCGCGCGCAGAACCCGGCATGTTGCTTTCGTCACGACGGTAAGCACAGGTCACATCATGTGCACCTTGGCGTAATGAAGTACGGTTACAGTCCATTGCAGTGTCACCACCACCCAGAACAATCACCTTTTTGCCATCTACACTGATGTATTCACTTGGATCTTTTTCCCAGCCTTGGCAACGATTTACATTCGCAATTAAGAAATCTAATGCATCGTAAACACCATCAAGATCTTCGCCAGGGAAACCACCTTTCATGTAGGTATAAGTTCCCATCCCCATAAATACGGCATCGTATTCAGCAAGCAGTTGTTCAATCGTGACATCAACACCGATTTCAGTATTTAAGCGGAATTCGATACCCATCCCCGTGAAGATTTCACGACGACGTTTCATCACATCTTTTTCCATTTTAAATTCTGGAATACCAAATGTAAGTAAACCACCAATTTCAGGGCGTTTATCAAATACAACTGGTTTCACACCGCCACGGGCAAGAATATCAGCACAGCCTAAACCTGCTGGACCCGCACCAATGATGGCCACTTTTTTATTGGTCCATTTCACGCCAGACATATCTGGACGCCAGCCTAAAGCGAACGCTGTATCATTGATATATTTTTCTGCATTACCAATCGTGACCGCACCAAAACCATCATTTAAAGTACATGCACCTTCACACAAACGGTCTTGCGGACAAACACGACCACAAACTTCTGGCAAGGTATTGGTTTGATGGCAAAGTTCAGCCGCTTGGAAAATTTGACCTTCTGCAATCAGCTTTAACCAGTTTGGAATGTAGTTATGTACTGGGCATTTCCATTCACAATACGGGTTACCACACCCTAAGCAACGGTGAGTCTGGTTTGCAGCCACTTCCGCTGTAAAAGGTTTATAAATTTCCACAAACTCTGCTTTGCGGACAGTAATATCTTTTTTCTCTGGATCTTGACGTGGTACATCCAGAAATTGAAAGTCATTATTGAGGCGTTCTGCCATGTCTCTCTCCGTGGGTAGGCGCAGCGATGTCTCTCATCTCTGCACCTGCCTATGTCTTTGCAGTCGTGGAATTATTGTGGATCAGCTTGGGTTGTTTTCAAAAGCGTTTGCAAATTAGCAGCTTTTGGTTTTACAAGCCAGAACTTACGACTATAGAAGTCGAACTCATTACGGATTTTATACGCCCAAGCACTACCTGTTTCTTTGATATGTTCATCAAGGATACGCAGTAGATTTTCTTTGTGATCTTCCATCGACTCGGTAGAGATACGATTGAGGTCAATCAGCTCATGGTTGTAGTAGTCTACAAAGTCATTATCAAGGTCAAGGACATAAGCGAAACCGCCTGTCATACCCGCACCAAAGTTATGACCAACTTTACCTAACACAGTGACCACACCACCTGTCATATATTCACAGCAGTGATCGCCAGCACCTTCAATTACCGCAAAAGCACCTGAGTTACGAACAGCGAAACGCTCACCCGCAGTACCCGCAGCAAATAACTTACCGCCAGTCGCACCATACAAACAAGTGTTACCGATGATTGCAGTATTTTGCGTTTGGAACGGCGAACCTTTTGGTGGGAAGATCGACACACGACCACCCGCCATACCTTTACCCACGTAATCGTTTGCATCACCTTCAAGTTTGATATGCAGACCACCTGCGTTCCAAACACCAAGTGACTGACCAGCTGTACCAACAAGATTCATGACTACTGGACTGTTTTCCATACCCAAGTTGCCATAACGACGTGCAATTTCACCAGAAATACGCGCACCAATTGAACGGTCACAGTTACCGACAGTGAAGTTAAACGAACCACCTGTACCTGCTTCAATTGCTGGTAACATCTCAGCCACCATTTTCTCAGCTAAAACACCTTTATCAAATGGTGCATTACCTTGAACTTGGCAATACTGAGCTTTGCCTTCAGCAGCAGGATGTGATGTCAATAATGCACTGAGATCAAGATGCGCATGCTTTTCAGTTTCGCCTGGTAAAACCTCAAGCAAATCAACACGACCAATCAAATCTTTGAGTGATGCAACACCTAAAGCAGCCAACCATTCACGTGTTTCTTCAGCAATAAACTTGAAGAAGTTGATCAGCATTTCTGGTTCGCCAATATAATGCTCTTTACGTAAATGGTCTTGCTGTGTTGCGACACCAGTTGCACAGTTATTCAAGTGACAGATACGTAGGTATTTGCAACCTAAGGCGATCATTGGCGTAGAACCGAAACCAAAGCTTTCAGCACCTAAAATTGCTGCTTTGATTACATCCAGACCTGTTTATAAACCACCATCAGTTTGTACACGAACCTTACCACGCAAATCATTTACACGAAGTGCTTGGTGCGCTTCACTTAAACCCAGTTCCCACGGCGAACCTGCATGGTGAATCGATGAAAGTGGAGATGCTGCTGTACCACCGTCATAACCTGAAATGGTAATAAAGTCAGCGTATGCTTTTGCCACACCTGCCGCAATCGTTCCAACACCTGGCTCTGATACTAGTTTTACCGATACCATCGCTTGAGGATTGACTTGCTTCAAGTCAAAGATCAATTGTGACAAATCTTCAATTGAGTAAATGTCATGATGCGGAGGCGGAGAAATCAAAGTCACACCTGGTACTGAGTAACGTAAACGTGCAATTAAGCCATTCACTTTACCACCTGGTAACTGACCACCTTCACCTGGTTTTGCACCCTGTGCCACTTTAATCTGCAACACTTCAGCAGAGGTTAAGTACGCAGGAGTTACACCAAAACGACCTGATGCAATCTGTTTGATTTTCGAGTTACGAATCGTGCCGTAACGCGCTGGGTCTTCACCGCCCTCACCTGAGTTCGAACGACCACCAATTGTATTCATTGCAATTGCAATTGCTTCGTGTGCTTCTGGAGATAATGCACCCAAAGACATACCAGCAGAGTCGAAACGCGGAAGGATATCTTCAATGCTTTCAACTTGATCAAGCGCAATTGAATTTGTCGTTTTTAATTTGAATAAGTCACGAATCGTAGCCACAGGACGGTTATTCACCAACTCTGCATATTCTTTAAAGTCTTGGTATTGACCTGAGCGAACAGCCTTGTGAAGTGAGTTAATCACGTCTGGGTTGAAAGCATGGTACTCTTTACCAAATACAAATTTAAGTAAACCACCTTGATCAATCGGCTTACGGTTCTGCCAAGCAGTTGTTGCCAATTTTTTCTGATCGTTTTCTAAATCTGCAAATGTTGCACCTTGAATACGGCTTGGTACACCAAGGAAACACTTATCAACAACTTCAGAAGATAAACCTACAGCTTCGAATAATTGACCACCGCGATAAGAAGCAACTGTCGAAATACCCATTTTAGAAAGAACTTTCAACAAGCCTTTCTCAATACCTTTACGGAAGTTTGCTTGTGCGTGGATTGGATCACCCAATAACTCGCCTTTAGCAACTAGGTCATTAATTACATCATAAGCCAAGTAAGGGTAAACCGCTGTAGCACCAAAGCCGAGCAATACTGCAAATTGGTGTGGATCACGGGCAAAACCTGTTTCAACCAAAATGTTTGCATCGAGTACGCAAGCCGTTTAATCAAATGGTGATGTACCGCACCTGTTGCCAATGCAGAGTTTGCTGGCAAGAAACCTTCACGAATATTTTTATCGGTCAAAACGATTAAAGTTTTACCATCACGAACAGCTTGTGCAGCTTCTTCACAGATACGTGCAATCGCTGCTTGTAAACCTTCAGTTTCAGCATAATTCAGATCAATATCAACTACACTATAGCCTTCGCGCTCTTTTTCAACATCGCGAAGCTGCTGCATTTTCGAATGTGACAATACAGGGCTTGAAATGATGATACGGTCTGCATGTTCTGGGCCTTGCTCGAATACGTTCTGTTCACGACCTAAACAAGTTTCCAATGACATCACAATCGATTCACGTAATGGATCGATTGGCGGAATGATCCCTTGCGCAAACTGCTGACGGAAATAGTCAGAAACATGGCGAACTTGACGAGACAATACCGCCATTGGGGTATCATCACCCATTGGGCGACAGCTTCCTGACCGCTTTCTGCAATTGGACGTAACAGTTGATCGCGCTCTTCACGTATTACCATAAACATTTTTTTGTGCTGCTTTTAATGCATCGCCAGTTAAACCTTGATCAACTAATTGTTTCTTCAAGTTGTGGGTTCGCTTGCAAACGGATTGCGTGATCACGCAACCATTCACGATATGGACGCAAATGTTTTTAAGATGGTTACTAACATCTTTAGTATCAAGAACTTTACCTGTCCAATGTATCTACAACAAGGATTGACCAGGTTCTACACGGCCTTTAGATACCATCTTCTGGTTCATAACCCCATACACCGATCTCAGATGCAAGTGTGATGTAATCATTTTTAGTGATCACCCAACGTGCCGGACGCAAACCATTACGGTCAAGCATACAGATTGCATGGCGACCATCTTGAATAACCAAACCTGCTGGACCATCCCAAGCTTCCATATGTAGAGTTGAACTCATAAAAAGCACGTAAGTCAGCATCTAAGGTTTCAACGTTTTGCCAAGCTGGTGGGACAACATACGTAGTGCACGAGATAAATCCATACCACCACCAACTAAGATTTCAAGCATATTATCTAAGCTTGAAGAATCCACGACCAGTACGGTTAACAATTGGATTTAGTTCAGTTAAGCCTGGAAGTAATGGGTTTTCAAATTTTGGAGTACGCGCCCAAGCCCAGTTACAGTTTGCAGTAATGGTATTTAATTTCACCATTGTGTGCAAGGCAACGGAATGGCTGAGCCAATGGCCAACGTGGCAAAGTATTGGTTGAGAAACGCTGATGGAATACCACAATATGCGATTTTAGACGTTCATCAGCTAAGTCGGTATAGAAGTCAGCAATTGCTGCTGGCATCATTAAGCCTTTATATGTGATAACAGTTGTTGCAAGTGTGGTCACATAGAATAATGGATCGTTTTGTAATTGTTGTTCTGCACGGCGACGAGCTAAAAATAACTTGCGGTTAAATTCAACTTCAGTCAAACCCATTGGGCAGTTCACTAAAACTTGTTCAAATGCTGGAAGTGATTGTAATGCAATTTCACCTAAAGCATCATTATTTGTTGGTACAACACGCCATGCCGCAACCGTTAAACCTTCTGCTGCAATTTCTTTATTTAAAATGTTCTTTGCATTTTGAGCTAAAGCAGGGTCAATATTCAGAAATACTGTACCCGCAGCAAAAATCTCTGTTAGATTACTGCCTAGCTTCTGAGCTTCTTCACGGAAAAATTGTTTTGGCATTGCCAATAACAATCCGCAACCATCTCCTGTTTTGCCATCCGCGGCAATACCACCACGGTGCGTCATGCAACTTAAACTGTGAATCGCAGTTTCGACCAGATGATGGCTTGATTCACCCTTCATATGGGCAATCAGACCAAAACCACAGTTATCCTTAAACTCATCAGGCTGATATAAGCCTTGAGCGGGAGCTACAGTATTAGGCGATGGCATGTGCATAGCGTACCCTTCTTTCAACATGGCTCTTTCGAGCAACAAACAATCAATTCATTTTCTGCGATATTGTCGATTAACTCATTTAAAGTTCAATGCTTCGCAAAAACATTTTCACTGGCGGACTTGCAAATATACGCCTTTCTTAGCTAAGAATCAGCGTATTTCACTATATAAAGTGTTTTCAGTTATTACACCCAAACAAATACTTGCACAGTATAAAAAACTTTCCATTTCACTAAATTAATGAATCTTTTCGCACAAAAAAGGGCAATGAGCAGACAAATTAGCACCACAAGAAAGCAAAAAATATGCCAAACAAATCCACACTTACTAAATCATTAAAAAAATTAAATAACTTTAAATTATAAAAAACCAGACACCAAACCACAGCAAATAAAATTGCACCAAAAAAAATCACAACGCCATAAAAAGAATCATTAATGTTTCATATTGGTGCAAAATCAATTAAACGGATCGCTAATCTCTCTTTTTGGAGAATCTGAATTTTCTTTTAATTTTTCAGAACTGGAAATGGGTTGAGGTGCAGACTGGCTCTGCCTCACATTAACCACATTACCCTGTGCATCACGTTGCGTTACCGTGGTTTTCACGGTTGTCACTGGGTCACTTAATGCACGCTCACCCCCAGTCCCAGCTGTTCTTTGCAAGGTGTTGGTGCCGATCAGCAGCGTTTCATCAACTTTCGGGAGGGCCACAGGTTTTAATTGAATCGCATATAGCTGGTTTGCAGCAGATTTTAGCTCATCAGAACCCAGATCATTTACAAAATCGGCATAGCTTGATAGTTGCTGAGCTTTAGGTTGAATGGATTCAGGCAAAATCAGATTTAACTGGGTAAATTGGCGGTTGGCATCTTCTGCATTCGAAAATATACCATAGGCCAAAACATACTGCTCAACCTGATCCTGACCACTTAAACGGAAATAGATAAACTTTTTCCGATCGGCACGGTTTAACAGAAAGTTTTTCACAATCGCTTCATCTGAACTACGAAAAATTTCCATAGTCCATTGACGCTGATTTTCCTTGATAAACTTTGTGCCGCGAAATTCGGGCGCATGCTCATTCGACACTACCACCCGTGTGGTTAAGTCTAGGGGTTTCACTTCATCAGAGAGTGCTCCCAAATGGGCAGTCGCAGCAACTTTCTCTGGCTGAATCTGCACCTGTGCTTCAGTTTTAGCTGGCTGTTCAATCTCCACCAAGGCTTTATTATCTGTAATCGCCCAAAAAACCAATGCAGCAATTAAACAAACTAGCGCAAAAACCAGCCAACTGTACTGTTGAATATTTTGCCAGATTGATCGTGACACAGCCATGCTTTTCCCAAATGTTTAATTATGCAGATTGATTCGCAAGAATGGATTGCTTCATGAGCTCAATATCAAAGTCCTTGGTGATGACAGCCTGCCCCAATTTCTTAAGTAAAACCAGGCGCAACTGACCATTTAAGACTTTTTTATCATGTGACATATAAGCCAGAAACTCATCTAATGGAATTTTTGGACATGATATCGGTAAATTGGCACGTTGAATGATTTTTTTTGTACGCTGCACATCTTCAGCCGAAATCCAGCCCAGGCGATAGGACAAATCCGCCGCCATCACCATACCTGTTGCAACAGCCTCACCATGCAACCAGGTTCCATAGCCTAGATAGGACTCAATCGCATGACCAAAGGTATGACCCAGATTTAATAGTGCCCGCTCACCCTGTTCTTTTTCATCATTGGCGACAATCCTGGCTTTATGGGCGCATGAACGATATACCGCCTCCGCCAGCAGGTTGGCATCACGTCCTACCAATGCATCCATGTTCTGCTCCAACCAGACCAGAAAATCCACATCACCCAGCAAGGCATACTTAATCACCTCAGCTAAACCTGCAGACAGTTCACGGTCAGGCAAAGTATCCAATTGGGCCATATCTGCCAATACGACTTGAGGCTGTTGAAAAGCGCCCAGCATATTCTTGCCAAGTGGATGATTAATTCCCGTCTTACCGCCTACGCTTGAATCCACCTGGGACAACAAGGTGGTCGGTACCTGAACGAAATTTACCCCACGCTGGAAACAGGCCGATGCAAAACCAGCCATATCTCCAATCACACCACCACCCAAAGCCAATACGGTGCAATCTCGGTTAAAGCCAGCTTCAAGCAATCCATCAAAAATCAGGTTTAGATGCTGAATATCTTTATATTGCTCACCATCAGGCAATATACATTGTGCAACCTGTTTATCCAGAGCACTCAATGCGTCCACATAATGCTGCATATATAGAGGGGCTACTGTTGTATTTGAAACCAGCATCACTTGTCGACCATGCAGATAAGGTTTAAGTAATTTTTCAGGATCTAAATGACTGCCAATAAAAATCGGATAACGACGCTCACCTAACTCAACATATAATGTTTGCATATAATTAAACCACTAAAAGAATCACTTGACGGACCGCGATAAAATAATTTGGAGAATCCGTTGTGCTAAATCACGTGCAGCACCCTGATTTGTCTCAATAATATGATGTGCAACTTCACGATATAAAGGATCACGCGCAGTCAATAACTCTCGTAGTTTTTGTTCTGGATTTTCGACTTGTAATAATGGACGGTTTTTATCACGATAGGTTCGCTGTAGCTGAAGTTCTACAGGTGTATAAAGATAGACAACGATACCACGTTGTTTAAGAAACTCTCGATTCGCAGATTGAGTAACCGCTCCACCACCCGTAGCTAAAACCAGTGCGGAGCGAGCCGTTAATTCATTCAAGACATTGGTTTCACGTAGTCGAAATCCAGCTTCCCCTTCTTTCTCAAAAATCCAGGGAATGGTCGCACCAGTTTTCCGCTCAATTTCATGATCACTGTCAAGAAAGTCTCGCCCTAACAACTCGGCTAAATGTCGACCAACTGTTGTTTTTCCCGCCCCCATTGGCCCCACCAAATAAATATTTGGCAGGGTTTCAAACGCTTTGCTTGGCAACGCGCCACCTATATTCATTGCAACTATTGAAAATATATTAATGATTTCTGGTCAAGGTGTCATTAACAATTCTCGGGGTCACAAAAATAAGTAGTTCACGTTTATTTTCACTTTTCGAATCACGACGGAATAATTTTCCAAGATACGGGATATCACCCAAGAATGGTACTTTGGTTTGAGAGTTATTACTGGTTTCTTCAAAAATACCACCCAACACCACAGTTTCACCATTATCCACCAATACATTGGTATCAATAGCATTTTTATTGATGGTTAGCTGCCCTGTTGGTGTTGCAGGACCTGGCGAATCTTTTGTAATATTCAATTTCATCATCACCTTACCTTCAGGCGTAATGCTTGGAGTGACATCCAAACTGAGGGTGGCTTTAATAAATTCGGTTTTTGGTCCATTATTCCCGCTAGATGTTGCATATGGAATTTGTGTACCTGCCTCAATTTTTGCAGACTGTTTATCTGCTGTCATTACTTTTGGTGTTGAAATCACTTCACCATAGCCATCTGCCTGTACAGCTGAAAGCTCTAAATCCAACATAAAGTCAGACAAGCTAATTAAGCCAAATGCAATACGACTGGCACCTGGCGTTACCGCTCCCAAATCCACATTCAAATTATCTGGACGTTCAATTGTATACTTATAACCACCTAACTCAGAATCTTTCTCAGGTTCTCTCAAATTCCACAAGGTTGTATCACTACCACCTACCAATAAATTCCTATTATTGGTAACTCCTTGAGAAAGCACACCCCATTTTACCCCCATCTCTTTACTAAAATCGGTACTTGCACTGACAATACGTGCCTCAATCATCACTTGCTTAACCGACACATCCAGCAAGTCGACCATTTCACAATTTGATCAATTTTCTGCGAAGTATCATTGATAATGACAGTATTGGTACGCGGATCAGTTGATACTGTACCACGTGGACTTAACAGACCATCTACCAAAGTATCGTTATTCGCCATACCTGATGGTGTTGTTATTGCTACTATTTTACCTTGCGTAATCAGTGATTAATTTCTCAATATCAGCAGCTTTTGCATAACTAAGCTGAATATACTCTGTCTGCAATGGTGCCAGTTTAACGCTCTGTGCAATCGCTTTGGCTTCTTCTTCTTCTGCCTTAATTAACTCAGAAACAGGTGCAATCCAGATCACATTGCCATTACGGCGCTTATCCAAATTCTTGGTTTTTAATACAATATCCAGAGCCTGATCCCAAGGCACATCTTTCAAACGCAGCGTAATATTACCTTGTACGGTATCAGCTGCCACCATATTGATGCCAGTGAAATCTGCAAGAAGTTGTAAGACACGGCGAACTTCAATATCTTGGAAATCTAAAGAGATTTTATTGCCCGTGTAGGTTTGAGCTTTCGCTTTTGCTGGGGATTTATCCTCTGGACGCTTTAAACTAATCGTTAACTTATTTTCTGCCTGATAAGCCATATATTCATAGCTTCCCGCAGATTGAATGGTGATCACACCATTTCCTTTGTCATTGTAGGCATCCACACTGGCAACAGGGGTAGCAAAGTCATTGGTATTTAAACGACGTGCCAAGTGAGCTGGAATTTTATTGCCCATTGTGCGCACCACAATCTTACTACCTTGTTGCTGTACATCAACAGGGGTATTACCTCCCAAAAGGTCAATGACAACCAAGCCCTCGCCATCCTTGCCTCGTTGAAATCCAATATTAGATACGCCTTGTTGAGGCTGACGTGCTACCGTAGGCGCATTCGTTGCCGATGGTCGAACTGAATTAATTTTAAGAACAAAGGTGTTTCCCTCCACACGTGTGGTAAATGCACCTGCATCCTTTAAGTTCACAATGACACGAGAGCGCTGATCATCTGCGGCAACCTCGATGGAACTTGCTTCACTGGTTGCAACAGGAATGGAGGTTTGCTTTAGACTTTGCTGCGCCTTATCAAAATCCAAAATTAAGCGGGCAGGCTGTTCAAGCTGATAGGCCTGTGGCTGAGGCGGCAAACCATTAAACATGACACGGATTTCTGTACCCTGATCGGCCAAACTCATTGGCACAATATTGGTCATACTCACTTGTGCTGATGCAACCTGCATGATTGCAATAGCAACAGCACCCATAGAAAACTGACGGAATGCATGATTCATGGTCTTCGCTTCCCCAAATAAAGAATCTTTAAACTGTTTTTTCATTGTTATTCCCTTAATCTACTGTGCTGGTCCAATTAAAACGAGTGTTCTAGGCCTTTCCACATAACCCTCTCGCCCATCTGGCACAATCTCCACCAAATCAATCTGAGTTGGACTAATTTTAATAATACGTCCCTGATTCATACCCAGATAACTACCTACCTGAACACGCTCAATCTGTGCATCAGGCGTTTGGATTAAGGCAATTGTATCATTGGATTTACCGCGCATACTGCCTTTCATATTCAGCGATTCCAAAGCATAACTCTCTAATGGCTGTGGCTGACGATTAAAATTAGGATAAACACGCTTACCTGCCATAATCTTAAGTTCAGCAGCCAGAGAACTTGGCATAAACGGGCTTTTTAACTGATGTGCTGCATAATTAAATAATGGTACAGGTGTAAATATAGGTGCAGGTTCAATCGGTAAAGGTGGCTGATTGCGAATTTCTGCCATCTGTTGATTGACTGCATCAATACGGGAATCACATCCGATCAACGACATGCCAATGAAGAAACATAGTAACAACTTATACTGGTTCATTATTACTCTCCTCCCTGAGCAGGTGTAGGTTGATTACTACCTGTTTGAGGTGCAGCAACCGTATCACTATTTGTTTGCTCATCCGCACCGACATAGCGATAAGTTTTTGCTTTTACCGTATAATTAATGACTGGAATATCAGATTTTTTCTCAGTATCTTGTTTTGCTTCAACCGTAAAATCATGCAGGGTCACAATACGTGGCAGGGCGGCAATACCTGCCGCAAATGCACCAAAAGCATGATAATCCCCCGTAGCTTCAATACTAATGGGCTGCTCAATGAAAAACTCTTGCTTAACTTCATTTTCCAGACGAATATTTTTAAATTTCAAGCCAGAGTTCACACCAGTCAAGTTGATGTCTTCAACTAGACTTGGAATTTCAGTCTCTTTTGGCAATTGCTGTAGTTGCTGATTAAAGTTTGCTTCCATTTCCTGCAATTGTGCTTGATATTGTTGCAAATTACGCAGTTTTGAGTCTTTCTCCTTAAACTCATTCAGCAAGCTCTGCTCTTTTGCCTGTGCATTTGCGATTTCCTCCAACTGTGACTTGATCACCACAAAATAGCCAAGCGCAAGCACAGCCAGAAAAATAAAAATCCAGCAGGTTATTTTGACAGACGCAGGCCAGCTACCGTAGTTATTCATATCCAACGTATTAAATTGTTGGAGGAACTGCTCTACAGTCATCTTCTTTTTCTTGATCGCCACCGTCTCTTGATTTAAATCATCTGACTTCTCTAAGTTCATTGCGCCACTCCTGATGCTGCTGGATCAGCTTCCGCAGTTGTCCCTATTTCCCCTAAATCCACGGTTACAACAAAGCTTCCATAGTTTTCTTCAACCCGCGGAACCAGAGAGCTAACCGCCTTATCCTTTTTCTCTTCTGCCGCGAGGAATGAATTCATAAAGGCATTACGATACCAAGGGGATGCCTCAAGATTACGCAACAATTCAGCCACTGTATTCGGACTTTCCGCCTTTCCTTCAATGGTGAATTTATCCCCTGTACGGGTAAATTTAGTAAGATACATGGTTGGCGGTGTCACACGTACCAGTTCATCAACCAGACGCACGGTAATTGGACGTTGCCCCTGCAATCCCTGAATCAATTTCATACGCTCAATAATCGCATTACGGCGCTCTTGTAAGCCATCCAACGATTTTAGTTGCGTATCCAAATTTTGATTAGTACTCACAATCAATTGGTTGGCCTGTTCCTGATCATCCAGCTTCTGATCAAAATACACCCAACCTGAAAAGACTGATGCAACCCCTAATGCAGCAACCCCAACACAAAATGCGACAAATTTTTTCTTTCGTTGTTCTCTTAGCTCATCACGCCAAGGGAGTAGGTTAATCTTTGCCATTAATCAAAACTCCTCAATGCTAGACCACATGCCACCATTAATGAGGAAGCATCATTTTCAATTTTTTTAATGTCAATCTGGGGAGAAAAGCCCATTTGTAAAAACGGGTTGGCAATCGTGACGCGATAACCTAGTTTTTGTTGTAGTAATTTTGCCAGACCTGGGATATTCGCATTCCCGCCAGCAAGCAAAATATGATCAATTTCATTGAATTGAGAAGAAGAGAAAAAGAATTGAAGTGAACGAGCGGCCTGTTGAACTACTGCATCAAGGAATGGTTCCAGCACTTCAGTATCATAGTCATCAGGCAAGGTTCTTTCTTTTTTCGCACGCCCCGCCTCTTCGAAAGACAAACCGTAGCGACTCTGAACATCCTGGGTTAATTGACGTCCACCAAATACCTGTTCACGGGTATAGATAATCTTGCCTTTCTGCATAACAGACAAGGTCGTCATGGTATGACCAATATCCAGAACACCAACGGTATTTGCCCCCATTGGCAAGGTATCGGCAAATACGCTAAAGGCACGTTCCATAGCATAGCTTTCAACATCGGCAACTTTAGCGACTAGACCAGCAAGCTCTAAAACTTCAACACGGGTATCCACATTTTCAGTTCGTGTTGCCACCAAAAGCACATTAACTCGGTTAGGGTTTGCCAGACGGTCGGGCAGAACCTCAAAATCAAGGCTGACTTCATCTAAAGGGAACGGAATATATTGCTCAGCGTCCATACGGATTTGAACTTCGCGCTCCTCATCCGACATATCAGCATCCATTTCAATGATTTTATGAATCACCATTGAGGTAGGTACCGCAATTGCCACATGAGTAGTGTGAGGGTTCGCAAGGTTAACGACTCTTTCAAGTGCGTCAGCCACTGCTTCTGGATTGAGAATGCTTTTTTCCACCACACTATTTTCAGGCAGTGGCATCACGGCATAACTTTCAACCCAATATCTACCGTTCTTTACAGAGAGTTCTAATAACTTAACAGTTGTCGAACTAATATCGACCCCTACTAACCCCTTACTTGGTTTACGATATAACCTGAGCACAGTTCTTTCCTATTTATTTTTTTATCCCCAAAAGTACAACTCACTAATCTGTTTTGGTCTTTAATTGATACGGATACAATATCTCATCTAACAATCCGTATGTCTAAAGGATATACTGACCACAATTAGTTTGCCATTCGCTCTTATTAAAACTTACTTATTATGAAAAAGCTATCCAGTTCTGGTATTGTTCGGCCATTTTTTTTGATCCTTATTATTATCTTAGTCTCACTTCCAATGGGATTTTATGGCATGTATCTCTATCTAGCACCCTCATTGCCAGATATGAGTTCATTAAAAAAGGCACCTTTATTAAAACCATTGCAAGTCTATACGGCGGATAACAAGCTCATTGCTGAGTATGGTGGCAAACTCTCCATCCCTGTGAAATATGAAGATATTCCTCCCACCTTTATTCATGCTTTTCTGGCTGCGGAAGATTCCTCATTTTTTGAGCATAACGGTATTAGTTTCAAGGGCTTGGGGCGAGCTCTAACTGAATCCGTGACAGGCTCAGATGTGCAGACTGGCGGTTCAACCATTACCATGCAGGTGGCGAAAAACTATTATTTAAGTCCAGAGCGAACACTGAGACGTAAACTCACTGAAGTATTTCTAGCCCGAAAAATAGAGCAAAACCTGACCAAGCAGGAAATCCTCAGTTCCTATGTTAATAAGATTTTCCTCGGTAAAAATGCCTATGGTATGTGGCCAGAATCTATTACAACAAAAATATTAAGGAACTAAGCACAGCGCAAATGGCAATGATTGCGGGTTTACCTAAAGCTCCCTCCAAATACAATCCTGTGGTCAACCCAGAACGTGCGCTTGAGCGGAGAAACTGGATTCTTGGGCGGATGCTGCAATTGGGTTATATCAATCAGGCCCAGTACCAGAAAGCTGTGGCTGAACCAATCAACCTCAACATGATTGATCGTTCCGTGAGCAATGTCTTTCCTTATGTGGGGGAAATGGTACGGGCTGGTTGAGCATTTTGGAGGAAAGCAGGCAATTGATTCTGGCTACAAGGTCTATACCACCATTGACAGTAACCGTCAGCGTTATGCGGAGGAGGCTGTTCAGAAGGGTCTGGAAGACTATGACCGCCGTCATGGCTGGCGTGGTCCTGAAGCGCATGATAAACCACTCAGCCAGTTTATGGCCTATGCCAATACTTATCCAGCACAGGTGGTTAAGGTCAATAATCATTCCTTTGATGCGCTCATGCAGGATGGGTCCACAGTGACAGTAAATTGGTCAGGCATGTCCTGGGTGAGACCCTATCGCAATGCCAACGTAGGTGGTGCGCCGTCAAATGCCTCTCAAATTGTAAAAGTAAAAGATATCATTCGCCTGCGTCCAAATGAGAACAAGAGTGTCTGGTCTTTGGTTCAGGTGCCTAAAGCTCAGGGACAGTTGATTGCGCTCAATCCAAATGACGGGGCAATTGAAGCAGTGGTCGGTGGTTATAACTTCTATCAGTCCAAATTTAACCGTGCCATACAGGGCTGGAGACAACCTGGTTCAACCATTAAGCCTTTCGTTTATGCACTTGCAATAGAACGCGGCATGACCCCGTACACTATGGTAAATGATAGCCCAATCACCATTGGCAAGTGGTCCCCTAAAAACTCCGATGGACGCTATCTTGGGATGATTCCCGGTGCCGCGTCGACTATCGGCCACGAAATACCGTATCAGTACGATTATTGCAGAATGTGGGTATTGAGCGTGCACGCCAGCTGTTTATGGATTTTGGTCTGGAAGAGGAACAGATTCCCCGTAACTACACCATTGCACTGGGAACTCCACAGGTATTGCCTGTGCAAATGGCGACAGGTTATGCCACCTTTGCCAATGGTGGCTATCGAATCCAGCCTCATTTCATCAAGCGGATTGAGGATGCATCTGGCAAGGTGATTTACGAAACCAAGCCTGAATATGCCTGTATTCCATGTATTAATGATCCGAATGCCTATAATGAGCCACAACCCGAAGAAGCTGAAAAACAGCAAGAGGGTGACGTTAAGGAAATCACCAATCAAACTCTGGATGATGCAACTGCTGCTTCTGAAACCCAAATTACAGCTACAGACTCTGATAAAGCAAGCAAAACCAACAGTAACTATCGTCAGGCACAACGTATTTTAAAATCAAGCTCGGCCTATGACATGGCAAATATCTTACGTGACGTGATTCAGCATGGTACAGGTCGTGCCGCACTCAAAATTGGTCGTGATGATCTGGGCGCAAAACGGGGAACCACCAATGATGCCAAGGATGCCTGGTTCGCTGGCTTTAATGGAAAACTGGTCGCAATTGCGTGGTTGGATTTGATCAGCCACGGACGCTGGGCCGCCGCGAATATGGTGGGGTCGCAGCCTTGCCTATCTGACCAACTTTATGGCCAATTCACTCAAGGATACGCCATCTGCCTGGGTGTCTGGACAAAGAGGCAAAGGAGCCTATTTCTCGCGATAAGCTACAGGTTCACAAAATGAGAATCAAAAGGAATATCGTACATCTCCGCCTTTGGCTCGTCCATTGTACCGTCCAGCCAGCGCCTGATCGCTCAGCACAAAATGACTTCTCCGACCTGCCTGATTCAGCTTCAGGTGAGGAGGCAAATCAGGCTGCCAACCCGAAAGCAGCCACCAGCAATACAACTCCACAGAATCCCTCCAAGGGATCAAATTGAAAATCTCATTAATGAGATTCAGTAAAAGAAACAGGTCATCAAGTGGATGACCTGTTTCTTTTCTGGAAAACATAAATTTGAAATGCGGCTGTCACTGCAAAATATTGTTGCTGCTCAATCGCCTTTCGCCGCTCAGGATTGGCTTTATACGCATAAGGTGTCATGGCAATCAAATTCTTTAATGCATGTTGGTCCAATGTCAGGGGTGCTTCAACAACCTGTTCCTGCTTCAATTCAAATTCAGCATTCAGTTGCTCAACAAATTTCTGCGGCTCATGCAGATTGACCTGTTCAAACAGGGCCTCACGCAATGCATAAAGATGTGCTGGTGCAGGCGTAGCAATGATGAGATACCCCTCGTCTTTCAACACCCTTGTCATTTCCTGCTGAGGAATTGGACTAAATAGACTGGTGCAGACATCAATCGAATGATCCTGTACAGGCAATATTGCTCCTGTACCCACCACCCAGATGATCTTTGAATTGAGTTTTGCTGCCCTTTGCACTGCGGTCTTGGCAATATCAATGCCTACGCAGTGCTTGGTACAGGGCTGCATGGCATTGGTATAGTAGCCCTCACCACAACCAATATCCAGAATGGTGTCTGGCTTGAATTGTTGCAGTAACTCCACAATCACCTGCTGTAATGGCTGATAAAACCCCATCTGCAAAAATTCTCGGCGCGCCAGTACCGACTCTGGCGTATCCCCAGGTGTTTTACTGTGTTTATGCTGTACCACATGCAGGTTGACATAACCCTGTTTGGCCACATCATAATGGTGCCCTTTTTCACAACGCCATGACTGCTCAGCCAGATGCAAGGCTTGGCGACAAACAGGACACATCAATACACTCATCTATTTTCTCCAAACATAAAAAAAGCTGGTATTCACCAGCTTCTCTCTTGAATCATGGCTTAACGTAATTTTAAGGTCATCAACCCCAACACAACCAGGAAAATGGTAATAATCCAGAAACGGATCACCACCTGGGTTTCTTTCCAGCCCTGTTTTTCATAATGGTGATGCAAAGGCGCCATGAGGAATACACGCTTGTTCCGCATCCGCAATGAACCAATTTGCAGGAACACCGAAACCGCTTCCATCACAAATACACCGCCCATAATCGCAAATACGATTTCCTGGCGAACCATCACTGCAATCGTTCCCAGCATTGCACCGAGTGCCAATGCCCCCACATCACCCATAAATACCTGTGCAGGATGTGCATTGTACCAAAGGAATGCCAGACCAGCACCCACCATGGCAGAACAGATCACCACCAGTTCCGATGTATATTTTACATAAGGAATATGCAGATAGTTGGCAAAACGGATGTCACCTGACAGATAGGCAAACACACCCAGACCTGCCGCAACCATGACAATTGGCATAATCGCCAGACCATCCAGACCATCGGTGAGATTCACCGCATTGGATGCTCCATTAATCACCAAATAGGTAAAGCCAATAAATGCCAACCCTAATGGAACAGCCGAAAGTGGGATGGAAAGGTTTTTAAAGAAAGGGATCAACAAGTCCAGCATATTCGCAGTATAAACAGGATTATCCTGTTGTTTGGCAATCATATATAGGGCAATACCTGCACCGAGCGAAGCAACTGAAGTCCAAAAGAACTTTTTACGTGCAGGTAAGCCCGCATTGTCTTTATAACGAACTTTAATCCAGTCATCTGCCCAGCCAACCGCACCAAATACCACCATCACACCAAGAACAATCCAGACATAAGGATTGGATAAATCTGCCCAAAGCAGTGTACTAATGCCAATTGAGAGCAGGATCAAAATTCCCCCCATAGTTGGCGTACCCATTTTCTTGGCATGGTTTTCAGGTGCGAAGGAACTTACTGCCTGACCATATTTTAATGCCTGCAATTTACGAATCATCACTGGGCCTAATACCAGCCCAATTGTTAAGGCTGTCAGTAAGCTCAATAAAGAGCGCAATGTTAAATAACGAACAACTTGAAAGGAACTGTTATAGTCCGCCAATTGCTCAAATAACCATAACAACATTTAAATTTTCTCCATCAAATCCGCCATCAACGTTTCCATATGGGTATAGCGCGACCCCTTGAACAGGAAACTGATCGGCTGGTGTTGATGTGTTTGAACTAAATTAACTAAAAATGCTAAAGCCTCTGCCTGTGTTGCACATGCACATAACTTTTCTGAATGCGCCGAACCCTGCTGGGCTGCCGTGGCAAACTCACCCACAACAACCAAATGGTCGAGTGGCAACGCTGACAGATCACGACCCAGATCATGATGCTCCTGCCAACTGCTGTCACCCAATTCGCCAATATCTCCCATCACCATGACTTTTAAGCCCTGCTGCTGCAACAACACCTGTGCTGCGGCACGCATTGAAGTTGGATTGGCATTATAGGTGTCATCAATAAATAAACAATGTTGCTGCTGAATGAAATTCAGACGGCCTTTCGCTCCCTGCGCCTGCTCCAAACCCTGGACAATATCATCCAGTTCGATACCAATCGCCAAGGCAAAAGCCGTTGCCGCCGCTGCATTCTGCACATTATGCGCCCCTGCAAATGGCAGGCTCACCGCTCGGCTACCTTGCGGGGTATGCAGGTTAAATTGTGCGGACTGTGGGTTAAGCTGAATTTCGCTTGCATACACATCACCGCCCTCGCCAAAACTCAGGATGGAGTGATTGCCTGCATTTTGGCGAATGGTGGCCGTGAAATCATCATGTGCAGGGACAACTGCGGTACCGTTCGGCAAGATATGTGTGTAGATTTCTGACTTGGCACGGCAAATTCCATCACGTCCACCAAACTCACCCAAATGTGCTGTTCCAATATTCAGAATCCCAGCCACATGCGGTTGAACCAAATTAGACGTATAATCAATCTCACCTTGGTGACTGGCTCCCAACTCCATGACGGCATATTGATGTTCTGGACGTAATTCCAGCAACATCATCGGCACACCCAGATCATTATTCAGGTTGCCACGGGTAATTAAGGTGGGTGCTAAACGGGATAAAATACTGCCCAACATTTCTTTGGTGGTGGTTTTACCACTACTGCCTGTTAAAGCAATCACCTTGAGCTGCGGATTCTGCTGACGGCGATAGGCGCCAAGCTGTCCCAAAGCCAAACGGGTATCTTTTACAATCAGTTGGGCAATATCCGCATCAACTGGTCGCTCGACAATGGCGATCTGGCAACCCTGTGTCGCCACTTGCTTTACAAAGTCATGCGCATCAAAACGCTCGCCCTTTAATGCAAGGAAAGCATCACCCTCTTCCGCATGACGTGAGTCAGTCAAAATTCGCTTAATTTCCCCTTGAGGAATCTTATGCTGATGCCATTCACCCTGAGTTGCCTGTTGAAGTTGCTCTGCGGTCCAGGGAGTGAGTGGAACGGTACTGGTGGTTGAGGTATGCATGGTTTTTATTTACCTTTTGACCCTATTGTGCAGGATAAGCCGAATCTACAGAATGTGACTGTGCAGCAAGCGCTGACTGTACTTCCACCACATCATCAAACCAGTGACGAACCCCATCAATTTCCTGATAGTTTTCATGCCCCTTGCCTGCAATCACCACAATATCTCCTGCCTGTGCATGTGCCACCGCAAATTTAATCGCTTCACGACGGTCATGGATTTCATGCACAATATGATCAGCAAAATCAATTCCCTGCTTCATATCTGTAAAAATCTGTTCAGGATTTTCAGTACGTGGATTATCAGACGTTAAAATCACAGGATTGGCATGATCCAGTGCGGCCTGAGTCATGAGGGGTCGCTTGCCTCGATCACGGTCACCACCACAGCCAAATATTGCCCAAAGCTGTCCAGTGACATGCCGTTTTAAAGTGGTTAAAACCTGAATCAAGGCATCAGGGGTATGCGCATAATCTACCACAAATAAACGCTCGGCATCCTGTATCACCTGCATCCGCCCTGGTGCACCCTTGAGCTGTGGTACAAACTGCACCAGATCAGCCAGGGCAAAACCTGCATATTCTGCTGCAATCAGGCTCGCCAATAGGTTTTCAACATTAAAATGCCCAAGGAGTGGACTTTGAACTGTATAACGACCCGCTGGGCTAATAAGCGTAAAACTTGCCCCACTCAAACGGTATTGCAAATCGGCGATATGATAATCGGCATTTGTCTGGGTCAGGGAATAAGTCAAAATTTTTGGCTGGGATGGATTGGCTTTGGCTGCATCCAGCATGAGGCTGGAATAGGTATCATCCAGATTAATGATGACGGCTTTTAAGCTTGTAAACCTGAACAGTAAGGCCTTTGCCGCAGCATAGGCTTCAAGTGTGCCATGATAATCCAGATGGTCACGGCTTAAATTACTATAAACCGCAATTTCAATCTCACAGCCATTCAAACGGCCTTGCTCCAGACCATGTGAACTGGCCTCAAGTGCAACAAAACTGGCACCCTGTTTGGCATAGTCATGCAATGCGTTCTGCAACTGTAAGGCGTCCAAAGTGGTATGTGTTGATGGCGTAAGGTTTGGCAGAATGCCATTGCCTGTTGTTCCCATCACTGCACAGCCTTGCCCCTGTGAGCTAATCAGTTCAGCAATCAGGCGTGAAATGGTGGTTTTACCATTGGTTCCTGTGACTGCAATGCCACGCAGC
>JAXMGF010000027.1:0-23628 GCA_046347365.1 Acinetobacter sp.
GGGATGCAGGATTATCTGGCAGAAGATCAAACAGTTTGGGGCGATAATCAAACACAGGCTTGGCGTGTTCAGCAGTTTAAATTATTAAAAAATATGCGTATCTGGAGCGATTACTTAAGTTATCAATGGCAAAGCAAAATCGTAGGATATGATGCCGAAAAACAGAAAAACTGGTTGGCTCGACTGGGGCTGGATTCAAGCTATGGTTCTGCTGTAGTTCTCATTTTAGGAATCGGTGGTGTGTTAATGCTCTACGTTGGATTTTATTGGTGGAGACAAAGCAGACGCCAAGAGCAATATCAACGTATCATTTTTAAATTTCAAAAACAGTTACCGAAATATTTGCAAAAATATCCTGCTGAAACTTTCCATTGCTGGATCAAACGTTTGTCTTTACTTGTTGAGGATCAACAACCATTTGAAAAAGTAATTGTGTTATATCAAAAAATCGTGTTTTTAGAACAAAAGAATGGTTCCGATATTCATCAATTCAGGAAGTTGCTTAAAGACTGCGCAATTGCACTCAAACAGTCCCAAAAAACTTGTGAACACGCTGAAAAATGAATATTATACTTCTCATTCTAGGTGTATAGCTCAGTTGGTTAGAGCGCTACGTTGACATCGTAGAGGTCTCCAGTTCGAGTCTGGATATACCTACCAAGATAAATCAAAGACTTACAAGCATTTGAAAGACTTGTAGGTCTTTTTTTATGCCTTTCGTTTGCTTTATTTGCTGCATTTTATTCTGCAAATAAAGCTATATTTGTGTCATCATTGTGTCAGGATTTGTGTCAAAAATGGGTCAGAACGCTTTGAATAAAACGTTGCGGTCATTTTTAACATAACTTTATAATAAGGGTGGCAGCAATGAAATTACCAAAACCTAGACAGCGTGGAAATAGTTGGTCCACATCAATTATGATAAATGGTAAAAGAGAGTATTGCACAAGGGATACTGAACAAGAGTGTATTCACTGGGCTAGACTATGTTCAAATGGCGATTCAGCGTTTAATTGGTTTTGGGAAAAAAGAAGAGCTTAAGGAAATTCTGGCAATTTTAAGAAAGCAGAAGCCTGATAGGATAAGGGTTCTGTGAAATTTGTCGTGTACAGAGAAGTATTTTAATGCTTTTTTGAATCCGTCAATGCCTAAGTCCTAAAACTGTCTAAACATAAAGCATTAAAAATAAGGCATTATAAAATAACTCTCTGCCAAGCATGGCGTTTTGTGGAGCCTATGCCTATAATACGCTTACTTGAAAAATCAGTAGACTGTGATTGGTATGTTATATTCATTGGCCCGCCCTTTGTTGTTTACTTTGGCACCAGAGCGTGCACATGAACTCACACTCTCCATGCTTGACAAAGCGCATAAACTTGGCTTTATGCACCAGAAAGTTGCTGCTAAACCTATAAAATGTATGGGCATTGAATTTCCAAACCCCGTTGGTCTTGCCGCTGGTCTGGATAAAAATGGTGCCCACATTGATGCATTGGCTGCATTGGGTTTTGGCTTTATTGAGATTGGTACCATTACCCCACGTCCACAGGCAGGCAACCCTCAACCGCGTTTATTCCGCATTCCTGAAGCAAAGGCAATTATTAACCGTATGGGTTTTAATAATGACGGGGTGGATAAACTGATTGAAAATGTAAAAGCCTCAAAATTCAAGGGTGTGCTAGGCATCAACATTGGTAAAAATGCCGATACGCCTGTTGAAGATGCTGTTTCAGATTATTTGATTTGTTTAGAAAAAGTTTATAATTACGCATCCTATATCACGGTCAATATTTCATCTCCAAACACCAAAAATTTGCGCAGTTTACAAAGTGGCGATGCACTTACAGAGTTGCTACAAACCTTGAAAGGTCGCCAACTGGAACTTGCGCAACAATATCAGCATTATGTTCCTTTGGTACTTAAGGTTGCGCCAGATTTAACACCTGAAGACATTAATTTTATTGCAGTGCAATTACTGAAGTTCAAGATTGATGGCCTGATTGTCACCAACACCACACTTGGTCGTGATGGTGTGGAAAACCTGCCGAATGGCAATGAGGCGGGCGGTTTGTCGGGTGCGCCAGTATTTGAGAAAAGTACCGAATGTTTAAGCCAGTTTGCCGAAGTGCTGGATGGCCAGATTCCACTGATTGGGGTGGGTGGCATTCTATCGGGTCAGCACGCTGTGGCAAAGCAACAGGCAGGCGCGAGCCTGGTTCAGGTTTATAGTGGGCTGATTTATGCTGGCCCAACATTGGTTAAAGACTGTGTTAATGCGATGACAGGGTGAAATGAACACGCTTGATATCATTATTCTGATCATCTTGCTCATTGGAGGGCTGAACGGTTTGCGTCAAGGATTTATCAAAGCCTTTGCGAACTTGGTCGGATGGATATTCGCATTGATCGTGGGGGCCAAATACGCCGTTATATTGGCGCCTGCAATGAGCAGCCTAAGCCAAGACCCTGTCGTGCAAAAAATTGCAGCTTTCGCTTTTATCGTACTGATCATTGTGGTGTGTATCTGGATTGTTTCTGCATTGCTGAATGGCCTCTTGAAAAGCTTGAAACTGGGCCCATTAAATCGTTTAGCAGGTGGGGCATTTGGTTCCCTAAAAGGCCTGCTGATTGTTTTGGTCACCATGCAGGGCGTTGGTCCGTGGGTGGAAAGCTCACCACACTGGAAACAGTCCAAATTTGTACAAATCCTATTACCCTATGCACCTTTAGCAACAGAAATCTCTAAAGATGCTGCAAATCAAGCTTTACATCAAATGACATCTGAAGGTGCCTTGTTACAGCGCCCTTCAACTGAAATGGACGAGTCAGAACGTGCTGCGGTCGATCCGCGTTCTGATCATTCAACGAAAAATCCTTTTTATTAATTGGGGTTAAACCCCGTTCCTAGCTTGTCGCGAGGTTGCTATGTGTGGAGTTGTTGGGATAGCCGGTAAATCGCCAGTGAACCAAATGTTATTTGATGCCTTGACGATGTTGCAACATCGGGGACAGGATGCGGCGGGAATCGTCACTTGTCATCAAGGGCGTTTATTTCTCCGCAAGGATAATGGCATGGTACGTGATGTGTTCCATACTCGCCATATGCGTGCATTGTTGGGTAATTACGGGATTGGGCATGTTCGTTACCCAACCGCAGGTTCATCCAGCAGTGCGGAGGCGCAGCCGTTTTATGTGAATTCTCCATACGGTATTACTCTTGCACACAATGGTAACCTGACCAACGCCGAAGAAATTCATGAAGATCAGTTTAAGACAGATTTGCGTCACATGAATACTGACTCCGATTCGGAAGTTCTGTTGAATGTGTTTGCACATGAATTACAGAAAATTGGCACATTAAACCCGACGCCAGCAGATATTTTCCATACTGTTTCCCGTGTACATGAGCGCTGTAAGGGTGCCTATGGCGTTGTGGCAATGATTACAGGTCATGGTCTGGTCGGTTTCCGCGATCCAAATGGCATTCGCCCATTGATTTATGGTTCACGCGAAACTGAGCAGGGCACTGAATATATTATTGCCTCTGAATCAGTAGCGATTACCGCGCTTGGTTTTAAGATTGAGCGTGATATTGCGCCAGGTGAAGCAATTTTTATTGACAGCAAAGGCCAGTTATTCTCAAAACAGTGTGCAGTTGATCCTGAATATCGTCCTTGTATTTTTGAATATGTTTATTTTGCCCGTCCAGATGCCACGATTGATGGAATCTCGGTATATAAAGCGCGTTTGAAAATGGGGGAGAAACTTGCCCATAAAATTTTGCAAGAATGGGGTGAGCAACATGATATTGATGTGGTGATTCCAATTCCTGATACCAGCCGTACCTCTGCTTTGGAGTTGGCGAATATTCTGGGTGTGAAGTTCCGTGAAGGGTTTATGAAAAACCGTTATATCGGACGTACCTTTATTATGCCTGGTCAACAGCAGCGTAAAAAATCAGTTCGTCAGAAACTGAACCCTGTGGAACTTGAGTTCAAGGACAAAAATGTTCTATTGGTGGATGATTCGATTGTACGTGGTACTACCTGTAATGAAATCATTCAGATGGCGCGTGATTCAGGTGCAAAGAAAGTATTTTTTGCCTCCGCCGCACCGATGGTGAAGTATCCAAACGTGTATGGTATTGATATGCCAGCAAAGTCTGAACTGATTGCGTCTGATCGTACTGTTGAGGAAATCCGTGAAATTATTGGTGCAGACCGTTTGATATTTCAGGACCTGGAAGATTTGAAAAATGCAGTTCGTACCAGCAAGGTGCCTGATTTAAGAGAGTTTGACTGCTCTGTTTTTGATGGCGTTTATGTGGCGGGTGGTATCGACAAGGAATACCTTGCTGAGCTTGAGCAAAAACGTAATGACACAGCAAAAAAGAAAGCCGATGGCTACATTGATGTAAATATTGATGCCGCTTCAGTGGACTTAACAGGGATTAAGGAAGAGTAAGCATTTTAATCTCTAGAAAAGCGGGAATTTCCCGCTTTTTTATTTTATGATACTGAGGGCACTTGAGCCCCTGACAGAAACAATGTAATAAGGAAAATTTACATTGAAAGAAATGAGCCATTATTTAATTGAAAATAAGAATATTGCATGGTCAGTCAGCTTTTGTCTGCTTGCCATGGCATTAACTGTTTTTATTCTCAATTTGATTTTGGGTTTGGTGGTTCATTTTTTTGACTATACCCAGCCAATCTGGTGGCATGTTTTAAGTCCTTATTTCGTCTGCCTATTATTGTGTGTAATGGTTTGGTCTGTTAGTGCTGAACTGTATGTGCTGCGTAAAGGGGGGCATTCCCTTGCAAAGCAGTTAAAAGCACGCCGTCTGGTGTTCGATGAAAGTACCCCTGAAGAAAGTACCGCTTTAAAAGTGGTGGAACAGGTTGCACGCAGCTTTGCGATTGAGACCCCCGCAGTGTATGTATTGCCTGATGAGGTCGGGGTAAATGCCTTAACTGCTGGTTTCAGGTCGCAGGATATCGTGATTATCCTGACCTGGGGGGCATTGCAAAATTTGGATGAACTTGAGCTGTATGGTCTGTTGAGTTATGAGTTTAACCAGATTCTATCAGGTGAAGCAGTTGAAAATACCAAACTTAAAATTCTATATAGTGGTTTGACTACGTTTAGCCAATGGGGCAGCAAGCTTGCACAGGCAGGTTACAATCCCTATGCAACTTCTTACCGTAATAAATTTGAGACCATTTTTGTGGCAATTGGTGGGGTGATTTGGCTGATTGGAAGCTTGGGTATCTTGATCACCCGCTTAATCAAGTATCTCACCTTAAGTGGCCGAACCTTTCGCAATGACCTGAAAACCATGCGTTTGATGAACAACAACGCCAATATTCAAACCTTGCTACGAATTTATGTGCATCATTCAGGTTCCCAAATCCACAGTGCATACTCTGAGTCAATTTCGCATATGTGCTTTGCCAACTCACTGAGTCCGCAAAGCTGGCTGAATATTCATCCAAGTATTAAAGATCGAATTTATGAGTTAAATCCAAGTTTATTACAGGATTTGCAATTAGAAAATTTAAGAAAAATACGCAATCGACCTTTATTTAGCTTATTTCGTTCTTTAGAAGAGGAAGCTACTGATATCACTATGCTATGGAGTTCCCCACAACCTTTGCCTTTGCTACGCTTATCACCGATAAGCTTTGCCTTGAATGATGCGATCAAGCCACTCAATCCTGAGATGCGGAAAAATAAAAAGCGTCCTGAACTGATTCAGCGTGCCATGCAGACCGCGACGGGTTCAAGAGAAGTGATGGTGGCGATTCTGATGATCCGTCAGTACCGTGAATTTATTCCGCAGGATGCGGCGGTGAGTCATGCGATTGTGGATGCATTGTTAAATCTGGATGGGCGGATTCATGTGCAGATTTTCCATGATGCCTGCAGGAACATTGGTCATATGCCAACCAGTATCGCGCGTCAGTTTCTCACCAAACTGGCCTGTATTATTCAGGAGGATGGTGAGGTTGGCTTACTGGATGCACTATTGCTGGAGCGGGTAAAATATGAGTTGAACCTGATGCCAGCACATTTGCCCACAGCCTTTGAGGATGTGAAATCGCAAATTGTGCATTTGATTGATGCATTGCTGCATGTACAACAAATTAACAGTCCAAATCAGCTTGAGGTACGCGAACGAATTTTGCAGGAACTTCTTACACAGGAAGAGTTGCAAATCTATGCTGATATTTCGGATGAGCCACTAGATCTGGCAGAAATCCTGAATGATGTCTCAGGTTTATTGTTGCGTGACCGCCTCAATATTTTGGCGATTGCTGAACGGTGCCTATGGAGTGACCGAATCATTACTCAGGATGAGCTGGACGTTTTGGAACTACTGTACTGGCGTTTGGGCTTTGATACCCGTGAAGTGGTTGAGCAAATGCAGAAGAAAAATAGCTTGATGATTATTTAAGAGAAATTCAACAGTTTTGAACCTAACATCATGTCAGGCTAGAGCCTCAAAAGTCCTATATTTTTAAAAATGTTACGTGACAATCACATAAAAAACGCCTATTTCAGGGTAAGCTTGCCGTTAATTTTTTTATTGAATTTTAGATGGGGGCTTTCGAGTAAGTTATGGAACACATTGAAATTTTAAAGGCGTTGTTTTTAGGGTTTATTGAAGGGCTGACAGAGTTCTTACCCATTTCAAGTACAGGGCACCTGATTTTATTTGGTCATATGATTGACTTCCATTCAGACGATGGTCGTGTCTTTGAAGTCGTGATCCAGCTTGGGGCGATTCTGGCAGTTTGCTGGTTATATCGCCAAAAAATTATTGATCTGTTAAAAGGTTTTTTTAGTGGTGATTCAGAGGCACGACACTTTGCTTTTAGTGTGCTGATTGCATTTTTCCCAGCCGTGATGATTGGGGTGTTTGCTGTTGATTTCATTAAAAGTGTTTTGTTTAGCCCACTCGTGGTGGCAGTTGCCTTGATTGTCGGTGGCCTCATCATTTTCTGGGTGGAATCAATCAAGTTTGAGCATAAGACCACAGAGGCAACCAAGATCACCTATAAACAGGCTTTTCTTGTGGGGTGCGCGCAGTGTGTGGCGATGATTCCAGGAACATCACGTTCAGGTGCCACTATTGTGGGAGGAATGTTTTCAGGTCTATCCCGTAAAGCGGCGACTGAATTTTCTTTCTTTCTGGCCATGCCAACCATGCTGGGTGCGGCAACCTTTGACCTTATTCGTAATGCCGATGTACTGACACAGGACAATATGCTGAATATCGCGGTGGGATTTGTTGCTGCCTTTATAGCTGCTTTGCTGGTGGTCAGTGCTTTGGTGAAATTTGTTGAACGTCATACCTTACGTGTATTTGCTTGGTACCGTATCGTGCTTGGCGTGATTTTATTATTTATTTTCCTTTAAAATTGAAACCCGTCTCTTTTACACAGATGTTAAAAGAGGCGGATTCGGTTAAAATTCCCATTCTTTATTTTCCCAATATTTCATATTTTAAAACTGGTTCTAGCATAAGATGACAATAGCTAAAATGAACGCCCGAGACTTGATTATTGATCTACTTTTAGGGCTACAAGGTCGAGAGATCTCAATTAAACAAATTATTATTGCTGCCAAGCTTTTTGAGATTAGTGAAAACAGTATCCGTGTTGCCGTAACCCGTCTATCGGGTGATGGTGTGATCGAGGCGATTGAGCGCGGTGTCTATCAATTCACGGTCCAGTCGCATGAATGGGCCAATGTGATGCTGAACCGTAAGAACGGGATTAAGCAGACCAAGAAATGGACGCATCAATATCTTGCGGTTTTTACAGGTGAGCTGGGGCGAGTTGACCGTACTGCACTGAACCGTCGTGAACGGGCATTAAAACGTTTTGGCTTTAAGGAGTTGGAACAGGGGATTTATATTCGTCCCGACAATTTGGCGATTACATTTGATCATCTTTTTTCTGAATTAAAGGCTTCAGGTTTGGAAATGACCGCCAAGATTTGCCAGATTAGTCATTTTGATGAAACGACTTTGGCAACGATTCCCAGCTTGTGGTCAACACAAACACTCAACCAGAACTATGAGAAATATAGCCAAATGATTCAGAAATGGTTGGCTACGGTTGACCGAATCTCATTGGAGGATGCCGCGCGGGAATCGCTATTATTGGGTCGCCAGACAATTTCTCTGCTCATGAATGATCCTTTATTACCTGAGGATTTTGTTGATGTGCAGCTTAGGGAACAATTCGCCCTGAGTGTGCAACAACTGGATCAAACAGGTTTGGAACTGTGGCGCAAGTTTTATGAACTGAGTGTCGTGTAAATACCAATTACAAATATTACTAAAAATTTAATTTTAATTTATTGACAGAAATATTACTTAATTTAGAATAAAGTGAATAGTTATGTAGTTTTATAAAAATACAAAAATTGCAGGATAGGATATGAACACACGTACGGCTATTAGTGATTTGTTCACACGGGAAGAAATCACGGAATTGACTGCCAAATCGGATCTGCATGGTAGCTGGGCTGTTTTATCAACCTGGGCGGTGATTGGTGGAACCTTTGCCGCTGTTGCTGGCTTTTGGGAATATTTGCCAAACTGGGGCAAATTACTGCTGTGTATGGCAGCTCTGGTTGTTTTGGCTGGTCGTCAATTGGCGCTGGCGATCCTTACGCATGATGCTTCACATCAAAGTCTGTTTAAAACCAAATGGCTCAACGATACCTTAACCGACTGGCTATGTGCCCGCCCAGTCTGGAATGACCTGCATAAATATCGTAAGCATCATCTCCGTCATCATAGTAAAACATCAACGGTAGATGATCCAGATTTATCACTTGTTACAGGTTTTCCGACCTCTAAAAAATCAGTCATGCGTAAATTCATGCGTGATTTATCGGGGTGACTGGTTTTAAATTCGCGCTTGGGCGTGTGTTGATGGACATTGAGAAAATGGAGTGGACGGTTTCCAATGACCGCCGTTGGATCGATCAAACAGGACGGCACTGGTCTGATTATCCAAAGGCATTTCTAAAAAACAGTGGTGGAGCCATTGTCACCAATGCCGCTTTATTTTCGGCACTTTGGGCAGCAGGACATCCCAAACTCTATGCGCTTTGGGTATTGGCCTATGTAACGCCGTTCCCACTGTTGCTACGTGTTCGTTCCATGGCGGAACATGCAGGAATGGAAACCAGCAATAGTGCCTTGACCAATACTCGCCACTAAAGCAGGTTATATCGCAAGGGCTTTAGTTGCGCCGATTCATGTCAACTATCATAAAGAGCATCATTTGATGGCGGCAGTGCCTTATTTTAAGTTGCCAAGAATGCATCAAATATTACGTGAACGTGGTCATGTTTCTGAACCACCAACTTACTGGCAAGTGTTAAATGAATTGTCAGCGAAAGCAGATTAAATGATGATCCTGCAGAGAAGTAGTCTGCATTGAATCCAAGGATGAGGTGATGAGAAAACACATGGCAGTGAGCAATAAAAGAGATTATTGAGTTATTCAGCTAGAATTTCCACAAGCACTTAAAAAAACGCAGATTCAGGATATAACCTCAAAAGGTGCGGAGTTACACTATCAGGTGGATCAGGATGATTTGCGTCCTGGTCAGACTGTGTCTGGGCCAACCCTGATGCTGGTGGCTGATTTTGCGCTGTATATTGCCATTTTGGGACATTTGGGATTGATTAAAATGGCGGTCACCACCAACATGAATATCAATTTCTTTCGCAGGCCAGATGGAACACGGGATATCAGGGCAGTCTGTAAGTTGATTAAAGTTGGCAGAACCCTGGTGACAGGGGAAGTGTGGTTATATTCTGTAGGTGATGAGGAACCAGTGGCGCATGTGATTGGGACCTATGCGCTTCCGCAAAAATCATAAGTTTTTAAAAATGATAAAGTGAAATACTTAAAAATCATAACAACATTTAAGTATGCGAAATAGTAAGAACATGCTACAACTAGAAATGTTCAAAGTTATTTGTTCTTACTATTTTCTATTGATATGACGATACCGCTCGACTTAACCCCTTTATCACAACTTGAACTGAATCAAGAACATGTTCTCGCGATTAAGCGTAATGATTTATTGCCTTTAATCACTGATCCCCATCGTTTAAATCATTATGCAGATCATTTGGTGCAGGCGCAAAGTGTCCTGTTGAATGGTGTCGATCCGAAGTTAAACCAGCAGCTCAGTGAAGTGATTACCCAGATTGTTCAGCAACTGTCACGCTCAAAAAATTATGTGGGCGGGCGAAAATTTAATGCACTGCAAAAATGGCTGGGGATTGATGTTGAATATGATGCTGGGCAGGTCAAATATGTCAAAGATCTGGATCGTTTAATTAATGAGGCAAACCACTTAAGCCAAAAGCTACAGGTTGAGATTCAGAAATCGCAGTCACGTTTGCAGCAGGCTCTGGGTTTAAGGGAACAGATGGCGGCGTATATACATGCTGCCGATGAATTTTTAAAAGAATATCCCCAGTTTAGTAAACAGCAGCAGGTACTTGATCATTTCGTTGAGCGTCTATCTAAAAAGATCAATACATTACAAACTTTACAGACCAGCAATGACATTGCAATGAAACAGATGCAGTTGTCACAGCATTTATCTTTTAGCCTTTTAGACCGTTTTAAAGAGGCACAGCAGGTGTTGATTCCAGCATGGCGTTATCATCTGGAACAAAGTCGTGAGTCCAACTCATCAAAGACCATTGAGCAGTTGGACAAAAGCCGAGAAGATTTAATCCAAAATCTGAAAAAATCATTACAGAAATAAGAGGGGAATATCATGTCAGATTCAGAACTTATAAAATCATCCAGCGAACTTGCAATGAGGCAGGAGCAGCGTTTTGAACAACTTAACCTAAAAGAGTTAGGCTTGCAGCCACAGGACTTTGCCGAGGTTATGGATGCGCATAAGGAACTTGCAGACATCAGTACCACTGTGGTGGCCGAATACGGTAAAAACATTGCCAATAAAACATCAACCTATACAGATGAGTTGTTGGGTTTGGTTCAAAATAAGGATTTAGATACGACTGGTCAAAAGCTCAATGAAGTGGTTCAGGTCGCGCAGCAACTTAATACTTCCAGTATTTTAAACAAGTCAAAAAGCTCAGGCTTTTTTGGTGGTTTGTTGAGCAGGTTTAAGAATGCCAAGCAAAGTTTTGACCAGCATTTTAATACCACTAAAGAGCAGATTGATGTGTTGGTTAAAGAGATTGAAAGCTCGCAATCAGGTCTTAAGGCGCGGGTGGGAACACTTGACAAGATGTTTGATGCAGTTCAGGATGAATATAAACAACTTGGTGTTTATATTGCTGCGGGGCAGTTGAAACAGCAGGACATCCAGCAACAAATTTCAAGCTTAAGTACGCAAGAACAGGATCAGCAAACCACACAGCAGATTTATGACCTGAATCACCTGGCCAATAACCTTGAGAAAAGAGTCAGTGATTTACAGGTTCTACAGCAATCTGCGATGCAAACTTTGCCGATGATTCGGATTATCCAGTCAAATAACCTAATGTTGGTGGATAAGTTTTATGCGATCAAAAACATTACCTTGCCTGCATGGAAAAACCAGATTAGTTTGGCAATTTCATTGCAGGAGCAGAAGAATAGTGTACAACTGGCAAAGGCCATTGATGATACTACCAATGAATTACTGCGCCGTAATGCTGAACTATTGCATCAGAACTCAGTCGATACCGCTAAAGCGAATCAACGTTCAGTGATTGATGTGGAAACCCTTGAACATGTACAAAACACCCTCATTAAAACAGTAAACGATGTGATTCAAATCCAGAAAGAAGGGATGCAGAAGCGAGCGGAAGCAACCACACGTTTGCGTGCATTACAGGATAGTCTGAATCATCTGGTTCTTGAAAATAGTGGACAAAATTCCCCGAAAAACCTGAATGAGTAATCTTAAGAGGAAAGATCATTGTCGCCCATAGATGATTTGAGTGTACAGCCGATTGACCAGCGTTTGGATGTCTTGAAGAAACGCCAGCGCAACCTGATGATCTGGTTTTTTCTGACCAGTACTTTGGCGGTTATCATTATTGCATCCCTGTTTTTGCAAAAAGAGTTTATCTATCGTTTCTTTGATCTTTCCGTGCATGTTCAGGCACTGGATTTGCCTTATCATGTGCAGGAACTTGTTCCTTTTAAACAGCCTGTTGATTATTTCTGTAATTTGCTGTCTTGGTTTGGCTGGCTGTTCCTTAAAATATTTGTCTCATTTATTGGCGCATTTTTACTGGTCAGTTGGGCGAAGAAAGCTTTAAGATTTTTTCAGCGTCGCTTTCCAAGTATGGACCCAGCGAATTTTTAGCATGGGTGATTTCGTTTATCTTGCTTTGGTCAGGTTTGAGTTATTTCCAATACGACTGGAAAGATGAAACCAAGCAGGCTTATCAGCAATGGATGAGCTATGAGAACAATATCGTTGAAAGCCAGATTGCGCAGGACCTAAAGCAGGCAAACATTTCATCGACTGAAAAAGCCTATGTGTTGGCACAAGTGGCTTTATTACATCAGCCTGTTGATCGTAAAACTGCCAATGTCTATGTGAATCAATTGATTTTCGCTGAGAAGAATAACCCAGTTCAGTTTAAAGAATATGATTTTAAACCTGAGCAGTTATGGGTCATGCAGCAGCAACTTTATGGCAAAAGCATCACCACTTTGACACAACCACTGGATTTACGTGCGCAACAGGCAGAGCGTGTTTCACAAATCGTAAATGTGGTTCTGTGGGGGATGATCTTCTTGGTTGCCGCTTTAAAGTGCAATTCTATATATCCTCGCCAAGCAACTAAAAAATCGCCGCGTGCGCATTAATCAAAAGCTTGATGATTTATAGATTCACTTTATAACAAGATTTTAAATTGAATCTACTTAACGTCTATCTAGAATAATGCTGATTTAATTAAAGGTAAAGACAATAAAAGTTCGATAGCAACACTTATTGAACGAAATACACGGCTCTGTATCTTGGCAACATTACCTGATGCAAAGGCAGAATCAGTGCGCAAGGCTTTAACTGAAGCTCTGAAATATTTACCTGCAGAACTGCGTAAAACGTTGACCTATGACCGTGGACGTGAGATGGCAGAACATAAAATACTCGAAGAAGATTTAGGCATAGATGTATATTTCTGTGACCCACATTCACCCTGGCAAAAAGGCACATGCGAAAATATGAATGGTTTAATTAGGCAATATTTACCTAAAGGGATTGATTTAAATCAGGCAGATCAGCATTATTTAAATCAAGTTGCCATGTCACTGAATACTCGTCCTAGAAAAGCGTTAGATTGGCTTACACCATTAGAGAAATTTGCTCAGTTTGTTGATTATCATAAGGCTTTTAAAACTGTCTCACCTTATGTTTGAATTCGCCATCTATAGAAGAGAAAACTATAAATCACATGCAGTTGATATTATGAGGCAATGATGACAAGACATTATGATTATATTGCGATTGGTGGTGGAAGTGGTGGGATAGCATCTGTTAATCGTGCCGCCATATATGGGAAGACATGTGCCTTAATTGAAAAGGGTGAGATTGGCGGAACCTGTGTCAATGCAGGTTGTGTCCCTAAAAAGGTGATGTGGTACGCGGCCCAAGTTGCGGAAACCATTCACAAATATGGCCCAGACTATGGTTTTGATAGCAGGTTGGATTCATTTGACTGGCAAAAGTTAGTCCGCAATCGACAGGCTTATATAGAACGAATTCACCACTCCTATCAAAATAGCCTAAGTAATAATCAAGTGGATCTCATTCATGGAACTGCAACTTTTATTGATTCACATACTATTGAGGTGAATGATGAGCAATTAACCGCAGATCACATTCTGATTGCCACTGGAACGCAGCCATCGTTACCCAAGATAGAGGGGGCAGAATATGGTATCGATTCGAATGGTTTCTTTGAATTATCGGACTTACCTAAGACAGTCGCTGTGGTTGGTTCTGGTTATATTGCCGTTGAGTTGGCTGGCGTATTGAATGCTTTAGGCTCTCAGGTTGGGCTGTTTATCCGTAAGGATTTGCCTGTACGTCGTTTTGAGCAGTTCATCAGTGAAACTTTAGTTGAGGCGATGCAAACGGATGGTATCAAGGTACATACGCAGGCTACGCCTAAAAAGGTGACAAAGAAGGCTGATGGTTCGGTGATGTTGCATTTGGAAAATGGTGAAAGTCATACAGTAGATTGTTTAATCTGGGCAATAGGACGAGAGCCGAACACTGCAAGTTTGAATCTGGATAAGGCAAATGTTCAGCTTGATGAACGAGGTTATATTCAAGTTGATCAATTTCAGAATACATCACAGGTAGGAATCTATGCAGTGGGTGATATTACGGGCAAAATGGAATTAACACCTGTGGCTGTGGCGGCAGGCAGAAAACTGTCTGAGCGATTGTTTAATCATAAACTTGATGAATATTTGGATTATGACAATATTCCGACCGTGGTGTTTAGCCATCCACCGATTGGAACAGTGGGAATGACTGAAGCACAGGCGATTGAAAAATATGGCAGGCAAGCTGTAAAAGTATATCAATCAACATTTACGGCAATGTTTAGTGCGGTTACACAACATAGACAGCTTACTAAAATGAAACTGGTTTGTGTGGGAGAAGAGGAAAAAATTGTCGGTATTCATGGAATTGGTTTTGGTATGGATGAAATATTACAAGGCTTTGCAGTCGCATTGAAAATGGGCGCAACCAAGAAAGATTTTGATAATACCGTTGCCATTCATCCAACTTCTGCGGAAGAGTTTGTGACGATGCGTTAAGTGATTCGATTTTTTTAGTTTAATTTACGATATTATCTTAAATTAAACTGGATTTAAATAAAGTTAAAAGGTAAAGCGAGTAAGTTTTCGGCAAGCCATAGCTTTTGTGGATATTGATTAATGATTGTGCCATGGGCAATGGTGAGTTCATTGTGAGGTAAATGATTACGCAAAATATCAAATGCCTGTGCCATACGTTTATTAGGATTGGCAGTCATCTTGATTTCTATGGGATATAAGGTTTGGTCATATTCAATCAGTAAATCAATTTCCTTTTGATTGGTATCTCGGTAAAAGTAAATAGGTGGTTCTTTTCCTTGATTATAGAAAGATTTAATAATTTCGCTCATCACAAAGCTTTCAAAAAATTGCCCATTTTTTGCCCCTTGTTGAATGGTTTCAGGGGTTAACCACTTGGTTAGCCATGCCATTAACCCAGTATCTAACATATAGATTTTTGGAGTCTTAATGGCACGTTTAAGATGATTATTGCTATAGGGCTGTAGTAAATAAACAATCCCTGAGGTTTGTAAAATGGTTACCCAACGTTTTACCGTATCGACTGAAATCCCGACATCTTGAGCCACACTGCTATAGTTAAGCAACTCACCACTTCGTGCAGCAATGGCAACCATGAACCGTGTGAAATCAGTAATATTACTGATATGGGTCAGTTGACGTACATCTCGTTCAATGTAGGTGGAAACGTAAGATGCATAATAAATGTCCCAATCTGTTTC
Source organism: Acinetobacter sp. (assembly GCA_046347365.1). Lineage (GTDB taxonomy): Bacteria > Pseudomonadota > Gammaproteobacteria > Pseudomonadales > Moraxellaceae > Acinetobacter. The sequence goes on from JAXMGF010000027.1 coordinate 15,593, forward strand.
CTGTTCATACAGCCGTGGCAAGTAACCTTGATGAATGGTTTTCCATACATCAACTTGCTGTAAATGAGGTTCACGTTGTTGGATATAGTCTAAACTTGGAATAAAAGGCTGATCAAATGGGATGTTTTGAATTTCCCGTAATGATAAACCTGATAATTTTAAAATCGCAATCCGTCCTGCCAAGGATTCACTGACGTTATGCATCAGTTCAAATGCTTGTGAACCAGAGAGTAGAAACATACCATTTTGTTTCTGTTTATCGATTGCGAGTTTTAATAGAGAGAATAATTCAGGGGCATATTGCACTTCATCCAAAATCACATTATTTGGATAATTGAGTAAAAATAGATTAGGTTCTTGCTTGGCTTGATCGAGTAATAAGGGATCATCGAAACTGACATAATGATACTCATGTGCTGTATGCTTCAAAAGTGTAGATTTCCCTACTTGTCTTGGACCAGTAATCAATACAGCAGGGAACTGCCGCATGAGTTTGGTAAGCGTATTTTGTAAATGACGGGGGATATACATAGGAAATCTAGTTTAATTTACGATTAGACCTAATATTAAACTAGATTTTAACGTGTGTTCCCGCTTTTGTGAATATGAATAATTAGAAGACCGGAAAGCCTTTTCTAACTGAACACCTTTATAGATTTAGACTATTTCAATTCGCTTGGAAGATTTACCCAATTCACGACGAGCAATAATGAGCTGTTGAATCTGTTGTACCTTCAAAAATATCAAGGATTTTTGAGTCACGTGCCCATTTTTCTAGTAATTCATCCTCACCATAGCCCACACTTGCAGCAAGCCTGACGCATTTTAGCGTGATTTCATTACCAACACGTCCAGCTTTGGCTTTGGCAATTGAAGCTTCTTTTGAGTTTGGCTTCTTATTGTCAGCCATCCATGTTGCCTTAAGTACCAATAAACGGGCAGCTTCCCATTCAGCTTCCATACGGTAAATCTGTGTAATAATTGAGGTTTGCAAATAAGGTGTTTTGTATTCAGCATCTAACTGGTCTTTGAAAATTTCTGATATGCTCCAATGAAGCTTTTACACAACTAACTGCCATAGCTGCAACTAATGGGCGGGTATTGCCGCGTTTCCATCACACCAGCAAAGCCTTTGGTAACATCAACTTCTGGATTACCCAATAAATTTGCGGCAGGCACACGGTAATCCGTAAAGCTAATCACCGCCGTATCTGAGGCTTTAATCCTGAGCTTGTGTTCGAGACGTTCAACTTTCATACCTACTGTACCTTTAGGTACAACAAAAGATTTAATCGCAGCATGATCTTCAAGTTTTTTATCTAAGCTTGCCCAAACTACAACGGAATCAGCACGTTCACCTGAAGTGACAAAGATTTTCTCACCATTCAGGATATAATCATCACCATCTTGGTGGCAGTAGTACGGATTGCAGCTGAGTCTGAACCACATCCTCGTTCAGTAATGGCCATAGCTGCCTGTGTGCTTCTTGTAGAAACGTTCAAGCTGTTCGTCATTGCAACTGCAGCAATCGTGGAATTGCCCAAACCCTGACGAGGCATACTTAGCAATAAACCCGTATCACTGTAGCACATTTCTTAATAATGCCGAGTGCAGCCGACATATTACCACCGTTTACGATGGCATCAGGATTGGCTGTACCACGTTTACCATTGCAGCGCCAACGCCTTCGCCGCTTCATTCATGCCATCTAATAGCACAGCGAGCATATCGAGTTCTTTAGATATGCATGTTCTGCTTTGTCATATTTACGTGAAATAGGCAAAACATTGATTGCAGTTTCATGTGCCTGATCAACCAGCATTTTAACTTTTTCGATTTTGTAAGTTCATTCTTCTTCTCCAAAATTACGCATGTAAGCCGAATGTAAGAGCAGCGGTTGCGCGTAGATCACGATACCAACGTTCAACAGGATGTTTTTTAGTAAAACCATGACCACTCAAGATTTTGAACACCATCTGTACCGATTTTCATTGATTTTTCGGCACAAAGTAATCGCGCCAGATAGGCTTCACGATGGAAGGGTTTACCCGTTTCAGCCAAGCTTGCCGCATTTAAAACCAACATACGCATAGCATCAATTTCAATGGCCATATCCGCAATCATGAAAGCAACACTTTGACGATGCGAGATACCCTGCCAAAAGCAGTACGTTCATTTGCATATTTAATACAGTAAGCTTTGATTGCTTCTCCTGTACCAATCGCCATGGCGCACCACATTAAAGCTCTGTCGACAAATGCAGTGTAATCAAAATCAGCATCGCCCAAGCGTAAAGCCAGTTTGATTGAATTGAAGTGCGTTGTTTCAGTTGCTTTTAACTTCATTGCTGGATTAGCTTTGATTGCAATCGTTTCATTTGACTGCACAACAAAAAATGTCAGATTGACTGTTAAACTCGGCACTGACAAGGAATACATCGCAGCACGCTCAGAATAATCTGGTTGCTTCTTTCACCTGTAATGTAGAATTGACCGTTTGCTTCAGTTGCAGTTGTTTTTAACTGATGCCATGGATTAAATGCAGGAGCTGCTTCTTGAAATGCAAATGTTGCGGTAACGTCATTATCCTCAGCAAACACAGGCAAATACATCGATTGAACTTGTGTTGAACCCCAACGGGTAATTGCATTAATAACGCTAAATGTGCTGAGCAGACCTGCTGTTAAACTGAAATCACCTTTAGCTAAACTTTCTGCGATTAGTATATTACTCACAATATTTTGTTCAGCGGTAACACCACCTAATGCTTCAGGTAAAGCATAGTAGTTCAAACCTAAGTCGACCAAATGTTGCCAAAGTTGTTCTGGGAATTGTGCTTGATGATCAGCGTCATGCGCTAAAGCATATAAAACTTCTTCAGCGAATTGAGACATTGCATCAACCGTCATTTGCTGTTCTTCAGTCAGGCTGAGATCAAACAAATTTTTATTAACTTGATTCGGGAGGCGTTGCTTATCAATTGCTTGTGGTTTAAACGCTTTTTGTGTTTTATTCAGTACTTTAAAACCTGTTTTTGATCCTTGATATAATGATTTCTCTACAAATTTTCTTAATTTGAGTTGATCTAATACTTCGCTTCCTGCGATTTTAGTGATCAAAGATAGCCCAAAGCCTTGAGCTTTATTCATCATATTCGACATGATTTTATCCTAGAGGATGGTTGTAAAATTATGCTGACATGCTCTAATCAAAAAAACTATGTCTTGTTTGACGTGCTAAATTAAGAAAGATAAAGGGTAAAATGATTCGTATATAGATTTTATATTATTGTTTTTAAATGAATAAAAAAATATCAGAAAAATAAATTTTAAAAAAAAATGACCAAACTGACAAATCAGATTGGTCAAAATGACTTTAGATATAGTGCTTATGCAAACTGACGAATCATTTTACGCACATTGGTCTTTGCTTCAATCACGGTCATAAATGTATATGCACCAATAAATTTACGGCTAATGAACATAAATTCCTTAGGTGGAACAGAGAAATAGCGCGATGCCATAGACTGTGCTGCCTGTTGCATGACACGACTATGGAGTTGGCTTTTTTTCCAATCGTAGCGATCTTGCTCATCCATTACACCTGCTGGCATGTCAGGATTGTTAGCTGGACAGCTAAATGCTTCTGTGGCGATAAGGAACACATCTGCCATACCTGGTTTGATACTTTCAGGCATTGCATCAAAGAACTCGTAGCCTGTCATCGCTTTAACCATTTCATCTTTGTTATGGTTATAACCAGCATGGATCAGGTTACGTGCAACAGTGAGCAAATTCTCATCGAACTGACGAATTGCACCAAAGTCGAGGAGAACGATTTTGTCATTTACATCATCGCCGTTACCCAAACGAACAAGATAATTACCGAAGTTCGGATCGGTTTGCATTTCGCCCCATTCAAACAGCTCACGTACTGCAATCTCTAAAGAGGCTTCACCAAGCTTGTTGCGGCGTTCCTGTGGCAGGGAGAGCATGACAGGGCTATTTACAGGCACACCACGCTCAAAGGTCATGCACAGCACTTTTTTAGCGCAAAATTCATCGACAATTTCAGGAACGATATAACGAGAGTCATCTTTCAGACGTGCAGCAAAGCGGCGAGTTGTTGCTGCCTCAATCCCGTAATCCACTTCACGATGCATCATTTCACGGACTTCATCAAACCACTGATCAAATTCGCGTGTTTGCGGCACCATACGGGTGAGTTTTAACATGTTCCTGAAAAGGTTCATGTCTGAATCAATTGCTTCAGCGACACCTGGATATTGAATCTTTAAGACAAGCTCTAAACCATCCGATTTACGTGTGGCACGGTGTACCTGAGCCAATGAGGCTGTTCCGATTGGCTCATGGTCAATGGTCAGCTCATCCAGTTTTGAACCCAACTGTTCCTGTAAATGTGCCTTAATTGCTGGCCATGCCAGAGCAACTGTCTGGTTGTTTAGGGTGTTTAATGCTTGAGTGATTTCTTCTGGAAGGAAATGTTCGCCGTATAAAGCCATCATTTGTCCAATCTTGACAATTGAACCTTTTAATTTCCCAATTTCAGAAACCAAATATTGTGCCTGTTCAGCCATGGCTTTTTTACGCTTCTTCTCTTTTTCTTCTTCACTGGAGAAAATAGAAGTCGCACTTGCAGTTGCCCAGCGTGTTCCAGCAAGTAAAGAGGCTTTTGCAATAGATAAACGGCGATCCACCGATGAAGTTTTTAGGTTCTTAAGCTTATCGTTCTGATCTGACATGAAAGAAAAATCCTATGCTGAAATCGGAGGGGAGGAAAGCCGAGAGTTAAATTTTAGTGGATATTACAGCTTTTGAACGTATTAAAATAGTTCAATCGCTTGAATTATCATTCTAAATTTGTGAAATAGATCAATATTATTAAAATAGCCTAAGTAAAATTTTTATCTTTAGACTGGTTCCAATATACATTTGTACTAAATCTTAAACTGAATTTTTAGTGATGACTTCCGCATTAAAGCTGCTCTGTTGGTGTGAATATGCTGAATAAGCATACGCTTCACATGGCTGTGATGGAAACCCAGTGCATGGGCTTTGACAATAATAATACTGGGGAGGGTGAAGAAAAAATACTTAGTATCTTCTAAAGTCGCATCCTTAAAAATACCTTCTTCGATAAGTGTATCTCTCAGAAATTTCTTTTCAGCTTGTATGGTAGAGGATTCATCATCCCAATAATTCTGGCGCATTGCCATTAAATTATTATGTTTGTAACTCATAAATGACTTGAGCCTTTTTCATTTTCACCTTGAATGAATATATGAGGTTCATTGTCCAATTATCAAGATGTGGATTTATATCAAAATAGCCCAAGTAAAATTTAATTATCTATCCAAATTTGCTACAATTTATACCCGTTTTAAACCCAGATTTAATTAAACTGAAAATACACCAGCCTGTAAGTTATTAGAAAAGAATAAAATCCCGTTTTCAATTCATGAGTATGAACATGATAGCACAGCAAGCTTTGGTCTGGAAGCGGCAGAAAAATTGAATCTTCGGGTAGAGGAAGTATTTAAAACCCATTGGTCACTGACGAAAAAAACTTTTTCGTTGCCATTCTGCCTGTCAATCAACTTAATTTAAAGAAAGTTGCCACAGCAGTTGGATGCAAGAAACTACAGATGGCCAATCCAAAAGATGCGGAGCGTTTTGACAGGTTATCTGGTGGGAGGAATCAGCCCATTGGGACAGAAGAAACGCCTAAAAACGGTGATTGATGCAACGGCGCAAGCGTTGACCAAAATTTATGTGAGTGGTGGAAAAAGGGGATTGGATATTGGTCTGAACCCGCAAGATTTGGCAAAACTGCTTGGCGCAACTTTTTCGGATGTTTTGGATCATTAGATATATCGAATAGCGGAAATTTTAGGCAAATTTACGTGTTGGCGTTACTGAAAATGTTGATATAAGATGATCAATAAAATCCATCGTAGAAGAGTTTTCTCCTATAAATTAACGCTAAAATGATTAAAAAGAATCATATTTTTTTAAATGATGCAACTATTCTGACCAATAAATAGATATTTATATATAAACTAAAACACATTTGATTGTTTTTTGTTCAGATTTATTTCATTTGTTTACTATTTGAATTTTAAACCTATTTTTTGGTTACCCTATAAAACGTATAACAAAACAAAGGAGTAACAATGCTGATTTTTCATGATTATCCTGTTCAGGGGGCAATTTTTGATATGGATGGAACAATGTTTGATACAGAGCGACTACGCTTTCAGACATTAAAACAGGCCTCTCAGGAACTCATTGGACAGGAATTTTCAGATGATTATTTGATGCAGTGTCTGGGTTTAAGCGCCAAAACTGCTGAACAACTTGCAAAAAAATATTATGGAGACAACATCTCCTATCCAGAGATTCGTCAACGTGCCGATACCTTGGAACTTGAATTGATTCGTCAAAATGGTGTTCCAGTCAAGAAAGGGCTGATGCAGGTTCTGGAACGCTTAAGAAAATCTGGTTTAAGAATGGCTGTGGCGACTTCAAGCCGTCGGGCAATTGCGGAAGAATATTTAATTAACGCCAATGTCTATAAATTTTTTGACCTACTGGTCTGTGGTGATGAAGTTGAACGGGGCAAGCCACATCCTGAAATTTTTATACAGGCTGCACAAAAGCTAAATTTACAGCCTGAACAATGCCTAATGTTTGAAGACTCCGAAAATGGAATTTGCTCAGCCTGTGATGCAGGTGGTATTACGCTGTTATTCAAAGACATTAAAGAACCCAATGATCAGATGCTTTCTAAGGCAAAGTTTTATTATCAGGATATGTACGATTGTCTGAATGCTTTGGATCAGTATATTCCTGAAATGAGCATGCCACAGTTACAGGAACCATTTCCACAAAGCCTGAACCAGTTGACTGTGGGGATTCATGGTTTTGGCGCGATTGGTGGTGGCTATATTGCCCAGATTTTATCTCACTGGGATGGATTTACCCGACCACAGCGAATTTTGGCATCGACCCGAAACCGTTTATATCTTGAGTCAGTCAATAGTTTTGCTAGCTACAGCATTCGCTATGGTCAGTGTTCTTATGATGAGCGGATTGAGAATCTAACAGTAATCAATACTGACAATGAACAGCAGATGTTGGATATGTATATGCAATCCAGTTTGATTGCACTGTGTCTACCTGAACAGGCGATTGCATCTGAAGCAAAAATCATTGCCAAAGGTTTACTGGCACGTTTTATGTCACAAGACACACAGAACGATGAACCAATTACATTCCTGATCGTGTTGAACAAGGTGGGCGCCAAGTTCCTGATTCTAAAATGTCTTCGTGAAGCATTGCTTGAAATCACGGATGAGGATATTGCCGAGCATATTTTAAGTGAACACTATTTCTGTGACACTGTGGTTAATCGAATGGTGTCCAAGCTCAGCGATCAGGCACTGTATCGCCAGTTAAACATCAAGCACCGTTTATTTAAGCAATATCAGAATGATTTAAATCAGGACACCATAGAATTATCAGATGAAACGGCGTTGTCTGAAAAACAGGAACAGCAACTCACGGTGTGTCTGGAGGATATGCGCGGACAATTTCAGGCGGGGCAGTTTTTACAAAATATGGACTTGATTTTGTTCAATAGCGAAGTGGATATGCCGATTTATGTGGAAAATCGCAGTCCGTTGCTGAGCAAAATGCGCCAAATGATTCTAGTTGATCATATTTCCGATATTCAGATTATCAAGAACCGTTTGTGGAATGGTTGTCATGCCATGCTGGCTTGGCAGGCGAGTCTGGCGGGACATGAAACCATTGGTATAGCCTTAGCCGATTCAGGGCTTAAAAACTTTATGACTCAATTGGTTGATGAGGTGAAGCTGGGTTTGGGAAGTATTGTGCCAAACCAGTCGAAAGAGCTGGATCGTATGGCGGAAAGTTTTTTAAATTCTTGTCGATCAGCTTATAAAGACCCTTGTGAACGTGTCGCAAGAAATCCTTTATGCAAGTTAAATGTAAA